>JAIKXJ010000049.1 GCA_024684175.1 Erysipelotrichaceae bacterium | reverse complement strand
GGGATTAGAAATGAACGAAAGAACCTATATCATGTTGAAGCCGGACTGCGTGCAGCGCGGTCTGATCGGTGAGGTCATCGCGCGCATTGAAAGAAGAGGCTACCGCATCGCCGATATGAAGATGATCAATCTGAGCGAAGCGGTCCTGCGCGAGCATTATGCCCACATTGCTGACAAGCCGTTCTTCCCGGAGACCCTGCGGTATATGACATCCGGACCAGTCGTCGCCATGATCGTAGAGGGCGAGAACGCCATCGAAGGCATGCGTCTTTTAATGGGACCGACAAGATTCGGAGCTGCCCAGCCGGGAACGATCCGCGGAGATTTCGCGACTTCCACGACCTACAACATCATTCACGGTTCCGATGCTCCGGAAACAGCGGAAGCCGAGATCAGACGCTTCTTTGGCGAATAAGGCACTTTGTGCCTTTTTTCATAAGAGGAAACAGTTATGGAAATACGGAAGATGACGATCGGGGATTATGAAAAGGTCTATGCCTTATGGCTTTCCTGCAAAGACATGGGTCTGAATGATCTCGATGACTCAAGAGACGGGATAAAAAAGTATCTCGAACGCAATCCCGATACCTGTTTTGTAGCAGTCGAAGGAGAAGATATTCTCGGGGCGGTGCTTGCCGGAAACGACGGCAGAAGAGGGATCTTCAGTCATACCGCAGTCTCTCCGGAACACCGCCGTCAGGGGATCGGCAGAGCCCTGGTGGAAGCGGCGCTGGAAGCGTTCAAAAAGTTCGGGATCCACAAGGTCAATCTCGTCGTCTTTTCCCGCAACGAAGCCGGCAATGCCTTCTGGGAGAAGATGGGTTTCACAAAAAGAGAAGACCTCACTTACCGCAACTATCTGATCGATCAGCTGAAAAGGATCGATACTTAGACTACAGGAAAAGCCCCGTGATGGGGCTTTCTTTGTCTTGCGGTAAATGCCGGGCCTCAGAAGAAAGATTTGGCAAAAAGATGAGCTGTCTGTCTGGCGTTCAGATCGACCGGGTAGACGACGATATAGTGAACGGTCCCGAAGAAGAGATAGGAACTGGTGATCCGGGCAAAAAGCTTATCCTCGAAGACGAGTTTGTTGAGCTTGGGCATGGGCATGTCGCGTTTCTCCAACTCCCGTATGAGCCGGGAGACAAAGGAGGAGAAGCAGTCGAATTTGAAGAACGCTTCGTAGCGGTCGTGATGACGCAGGATACGGCGAAAGACTGGAGTAAAGGCGTTCTCGATCTCCTGCGCGTTCCGGTTTTCGTTTTCAAGAGCCTGATCCACCGCTTTCATCAGCAGATAGAGCTCCTGATCGACTGTCTTTTCGATCAGATCCGGAACGGATTCAAAACAATTATAGAAAGTGGTCCGGGAATACCCGGCCTTTTCCGAAAGGGAGCGGACGGAGATCTTCTGTCCCTCTTTCATCAGCTGCACGAGCGCTTCCATATAGGTATTCATCGATTCCCGCGGGATCGGTTCGATCTCGATCGTTTTTCCGCTGTCTTTTTTTGTGCTGTTTTCGACCCGGATATTCTCATGCGCGATAAAGGGAACGCCGTCCTGTTCGTTGAAAGGGAAGGAAGTCCCGGGTCCGAAGACAGAATCGGTATAGACTCTCGCGATCTTGTCGAGAGGCATGCGGAAATCCGTCTCGATCCAGTAACCGACGGTAGCGTTGAAATAATAGGTCGCGATCATATTCATATATTCCAGGTTGCGCTGCTGCCGGTAATTGAACAGCGGCACCGGGATCGGCGCGTTCAAAAGATAATTCATGAACATCAGCGAAAAGGGCGCGAAGCACTCGTTTTCGTGCATCGCGTGCGATTTCAGCTTATCGGCGATCACCGTCGCGAACATCGTCTTGTGCAGTTCCCGGATCTCCTTGCGGGATTCCCCGGCATTGGGATGTTCCCTGATATAGCCTTCGACGGCATCCCGGAAATCCGAAAGATGCTTGTCCATGATCTTGTTTACGAGGTCTTCCTTGGAACGGAAATGCAGATAAAAAGCCTGCCGGCTGTAACCGGAGCGCTCAATGATCTCGGATGCTTTGATCTCGCTGTATGGTTTTTCTTTTAACAGATTAAAGAAGGCGTCAGAGATCGTTTTCCGCGTGCGCAGGATCCTTGGATCCTGGTGAACAACCTGTGCAGTACCTTCTGCCATAAATAGATAATAACACAGATAACTGTCAATTGGTTTTTCGGGAAGAAAACACGGGGAATTTGAACATTTCTCACAGGCACTGTCAACTAATTGATTCAAAGGAATGTTTTGCAAATTGATGGGAATTCGCAGCCGGCCTTAAGATGAAATCAAGATAACGAAATAGATCGTCGGAAAGGAGTATATCATGATCGATTTTAATCGCTACGCTTACAATTTCCCATCCAGAAGAAGAGATCTTTATGCAAAACACGGCATAGTCGCTTCTTCGCATCCGCTGGCAACCGAAGCCGGTATCCGCATGCTGGAAAAAGGCGGCAATGCCATTGATGCCTGTGTCGCAGTTGCGATTGCACTTCCAGTCGTTGAGCCGGCTGCTACCACCTATGGCAGTGACAATTTCGCTATCATCTGGTCCAAAGACAAACTTCACGGTATGTCTTCTTCCGGTTTCTCCCCGAAAGGACTGACAGAGGAATACATCAAATCCAAAGGTTATAAGGGCAAACTGCCGATGGGCGGCTGGGACTGCACTACGCTTCCGGGCTGTGTTGCAGGCTGGATCAAATTGCTTAAGGAATTCGGCACCATGAGCCTTGCAGAAGTTGCGCAGCCGGCGATCGAGCTTGCCGAAGAAGGACATCCAATCACTCCGTATGTTCAGGGATCTTTTGAAAAATGGAGAAATATCCTCAAGGGTCAACTCAATGAGGATATGCTGAAGAACTTTGAGAACGAATTCTATCCGGGTGGAAAAGCTCCGAAACCGGGTGAGATCGTCAAACACCCCGCAATGGCAGCTTTCTTGAAGGAAGTTGTCGCCACCAACGGCGATTCACTTTACAAGGGTGGCAAGATCGCTCAGGCAATCGTTAGAGAAGCCAAGAAGAACGGCGGTCTCTGGAGAGAAGAAGACTTCCAGGGCTTTGAACCAGTCATGCACGATCCGTTAAGAGCGAAATACCATGGATATGAAGTCTGCGAGCTTCCGCCGAACGGGCAAGGCATCACCGCTCTGATGGCACTGAACGTCCTGAATGAATACGAATTTGACAAGGATTCCTTCGGCACTCCGCGCACGACCCATCTGCAGATGGAAGCGATCAAGCTGGCGTTTGCCGATACCCTCAAGTATGTTGCCGATCCCGACTACATGACAAAGGTCACCTGCGACATGCTGCTGAATCCGAAATATACACAGATCCGCAAAGGTCTGATCGATGAAAACAAAGCCACCGATTTCAAAGCTGGTGAACCGGATGCCTGCGATACCTGCTACTTCTGCGCAGCCGATACAAAGGGCAATATGATCTCTATGATCCAGTCCTGTTACAACCCATTCGGTTCTGCAGTCACGATTCCGGAATACGGCCTTGTACTTCAGGCACGCGGTGCAACCTTCGTTGTCGAAGACGGTCATGTCAATAATGCCGGACCGCACAAGCGTCCTTATCAGACCATCATTCCTGCCTTCTTAATGAAGGATGGCAAGCCTGTCGGTCCTTACGGAGTCATGGGCGGTTACATGCAGCCGCAGGGTCATCTGCAGGTCGCAATGAACATGATCGACTTCAAGATGAGTCCGCAGAATGCGCTGGATGCTCCGCGTTTCTGCTGGAATAAGGGTCTCAGCCTCGATATCGAATCCCACTTCAATCCGGCAACGATCGAAGCTCTGCAGTTCAAGGGCCATCAGCTCAATATCCAGGATGCCTACACCGGCGGTTACTGTGACAGACCGTTCGGCCGCGGCCAAATCATCATGTACACCGACGAGACACAGACAGCGCTTGTCGGCGGTTCCGATCCGCGCGGCGACGGCTGCATCATCGGCTTCTAAGCAAATTCAAAAGATCCGGGTGCGTAATGCACCCGGATACAGATAAAAGATTATTATGGGTACACTTCTGATCATTCTTTCCGCTCTCGGGTTTTCCCTGAACGGCGTCTGGACGGTTTTGATCCGTGAGGCAGGTGATCTCAACGTCTTTATGCTGACATCCCTGCGTCTGCTGTTCATGGGGGTGATCAGTCTGCTTCTTCTGAAACTGACAGGCAAAAACATGAAGATGGATAAGGGACAGTTCCACGATACGCTGCTGTTCGCTCTTTTCGGAAACGTGCTGACGCTCCTGCTCTACTCGGCAGCGACCGGTTATATTTCCGTCGGTCTTACCTGTCTTCTGAACTTCTGTTATCCACTGATCGTTGTGGCGATCTCCTATTTTCTGTATCAGGAAAAGATCGGAAAATATAAGATCATCGCTTCCGTCCTGATGATCATCGGGCTTCTGTTCACGAGCGGCGGCGGATCTCTGAATCTGCCCGGACTGCTGCTGGGCTTCGGCTCGGCGGCCAGCTTCGCCGTCTATGTGCTCGCTATGGAACACAGCCGTATGTCAGAAGTCGCGGGACTGCAGGTCACGACGATTGCCGGATTCAGCGGCTGTCTCATCGTCGGTCTTCTGGCTTTAGCCACAGGAAACTTCACCATTCCTACAAGCGGAAAGATCTGGCTCTTCCTGCTGCTTGCGTCTCTGACGTCCAATGTCGCGCCGATGGTATGTCTTTCGGAAGGCATGAAACGGGATGTCAGCGCCGCCAGAGTCGGCTTCCTGTGCATTCTTGAACCGGCCTGTTCCCTGATCTGGGACAGACTGATCTTTAAAACGATTCTTACACCGCTTGCTTTGACCGGAGTCGTCATCATCTTCGCGTCCTTCTTTGTGACGCTGAAGTCGGATGACCGGAAAGAAGCAGGTCAAACAGAAAGGAATCCACTATGAAAGGTAATAAAACAGTAAAATACGCGATCGAAGTACTGTCGATCATCGCGGGTATCGTGATCGCTTTCTTCCTGAAACCGACCGAAGCTCTCAGTGCAGAAGCTTTGAAGGTATTGGGTATCTTTGTCTGGGGCGTCATCAACCTGATCATCGCCCTGGCTCCTTCCTACGTTATCGGTCTTGTCATGGCGATGTTGTGGTTCGCCACCAAAGCCGTAGGACTCTCCACGATCTTCTCCGGTTTTGCCGGAAGCACCTGGTGGCTGATCGTCGGTGTCATGGGACTCGGCGCAGCCGTCAAGAACTCCGGCCTATTAAAGAGACTGTCACTCTATTCGCTTAAATGGTTCAAGCCGACATATACCGGTCAGGTCCTTGCTCTGGTCGTTATGGGTCTGCTGATCGCTTCCCTGATCCCGTCTACGACCGCAAAATGTGCGATCATGGGCTCTCTGGCTCTGGGCATCTCGGAAGAGCTTGAACTTCCCAAGAAGAGTAAAGGACGCTTCGGTCTCTTACTGGCTCTGTGGCTCGGCTTCAATATTTCCGGTAACGTCTTCATCAACGCCTCTTTCCAGGGCTATATGGTCCTTGGTATCTTGCCGGAAGCCACTCAGGCGACTTATACCTGGATGACTTGGTTCATCCGCTGCCTGCCCTGGACGATCGTGCTGTTTGTGACCTATTTCCTGTACATCAAAACAGCTTTTAGGGACGAGAACACAAAAGTAATCTCTAAGGAATATATTGACCAGCAGTTCAAGGAACTCGGTTCTTTAAAGAGAGATGAAAAGATCACCGCTCTTGTCATGGCGATCTGCCTGATCATGTTCATTTTTGAACAGAAGACCGGTATCGGTTCCGTCGTAGTCTCTGTTCTGGGCATGTGCGCTCTGACGTTTGCCGGCGTTATTGGCCCGAAAGAGTTCATCAATAACACCCTGTGGCCGTTAGTCGTCTTCATCGGTGTCGCTCTGGGCTTTGGCGCTGTCTTCAACGCTGTCGGAATCTCCAGCTGGATGGTTGGTCTGTTAACACCGCTGACGACCGGACTGAACAATCCGTATCTGTTTGTCATCGTTATTGCGCTGATCACCTATGTCATCCGTTTCTTTGTCGACCAGATCACGGTCAACACAGTCCTTATCGCTGTCCTCTACCCGCTGGCGGAAAAGATCGGCATCGATCCCTGGATCGCCTGTATCGTCGTCTATCACTGCTCAATCGTCTTCTATCCGTTATATGTCCATCCGAATATGATGATTTGTCTTGGTGCACTGGGCGGAGAAGAAAACATCGATACCAGACACTTCGCGCCTGCCGATTTCGTCTTCATGGCACTGAACCTTGTCGCTTTACTGGCTTGTGTTCCGGTATGGCATATGTTCGGCATGTGCTAAAGAAAGTATTTCCACCCCTTTCTATAAATGATAACAGCCCTCACTGAGGGCTGTTTATCTCGTGTTCCTGAAGACTCGGAGTATAATTGTATAAAATGAGCACGGAGGTCGTTTTATGGCAAAAGAACTGACAGCAGAAACCAGAGATCAGGTCATCGTCCGTACAAGCGTGATCGGGATCCTTACCAATATTCTATTAGCCGCGTTCAAGGCAGTCATCGGAATCCTTTCCCATTCGATCGCGGTCGTTCTCGACGCGGTCAACAACCTTTCGGACGCGTTATCCTCAGTGATCACGATCGTCGGTACGAAACTGGCAGGGAAGAAACCGGATACGAAGCATCCTCTCGGCTATGGCCGGATCGAATATCTTAGCGCCCTGGTCGTCGCGGCGATCGTT
>JAIKXJ010000018.1 GCA_024684175.1 Erysipelotrichaceae bacterium | reverse complement strand
AGGGAATGAAGATAATCAACTCCCTTGGCTTTTTGTGTCATAATTTAGTTGCCTCCTTTATGCTTCCTCTATTGATGTTGTTTGTAGTTTCGCAGACCACAAACCCATTATAGATGCATATCGGAGGCAACCAAATCATGACCACTCCGCTGAAGCTTATCCTGACCACTGGCCTAGCCAGTGGTTTTTGTAGATACAAAGAAAAAACACTCCGATAAGGGAGTGTTTTTTGAAACGCAATCCTGTAAATTAACGTTTTGAGTACTGAGGTCTTCTACGAGCTCCTCTTAAGCCGTACTTCTTACGTTCTTTCACTCTGGAATCACGAGTCAAGAAGCCTGCTTTCTTGAGGACCGGTCTGAAGTCTTCGCCGACTTCGAGCAATGCACGGGCGATACCGTGTCTCATTGCACCGGCCTGACCTGTCATACCGCCGCCGTAAACATTGATGAAGACATCATACTGGCCTTCTGTTCCTGTTTCGACTAACGGCGATTTGACGACCATTCTTAAGATCTCCTGCGGCAGATATTCTTCGAGAGTCTTTTCACCGACCATGATCTTGCCGGTACCCGGAGTCATATAGACGCGGGCAACGGAAGATTTACGTCTTCCTGTTCCAAGGTAACTGACATTTGATTTCTTTTTAGGCATTGATTTTCTCCTTATTTAAGCTCAATTGGTTTTTGAGCGGTATGAGGATGCTCAGCACCTTCATAGACATACAGATGGGTTCTCATGAGATCGCCCAGTTTGTTGTGTGGAAGCATACCTTGGACTGCTTTTTCCACTAACTCAACAGGATATTCTCTCTTCATCTTACCGATCGATCTTGCTTTCAATCCTCCCGGATACATGGAATGGTGATAGTAGATCTTCTTGTTTTCCTGATCGCCTGTGTAGACGACCTTTGCAGCGTTCGTGATGATCACGTAATCGCCGCAATCGACATTCGGTGTGAAAGTCGGCTTGTGTTTGCCTCTTAAGATCGCAGCACACTGTGTTGCCAATCTACCGAGAGTCTTTCCACTAGCATCAACTACATACCAGTCTTTCTTAACTTCTGCTGGTTTCAGCATAGTCCTTTGACGCGTATTTTTTCTCCTTCTAAGTTTCCGGGGCTTAAATGTTAAAAAATAAGGCAGTTATTATTATATGGGATTTCGACCCAAGTTTCAATAACAATCGCCTTATTTTCTGATGTTTTTCTCTTCTTTATGAGCCTTCGGAGAAAAGCTCCTGCATGACCCGCTTCCTGGTCACGATACCCATCAGCACGTTGCGGTCATCGACGACCGGAACGAAGTTCTGATTGGTGATCATGCCGGCAAGTTCGGCTGCATCCGCATCGACCTTGACGGCTGGAACCTTATTTTTCTGAAGCAGCTGCGTGATCGCTGTGTCTTCAAGTCCTTCCAACGTGATCTGCTCGTTCTGTACGATGTGCCAGAGCAGGTCACCTTCCGAGATCGTCCCGAGATATCTTCCGTCCTCAGAGATCAGCGGGATCGCCGAATAGCCGTGGGCACGCATCTTTTCAAGAGCCTGACGCACGTTCATATTCTCTTTCAGACAAGCAACTTGTGTCTTGGGCGTCAGCAGGAACAATACGTTTCTTCTTTCCATAGTTTCATTTTAATGCCCCTGTATGAAAGATTTGTGATATTTGCTTACTGCAGATCTCCGTCTTCTTCTTCCAGGCGGCCTCCGTAAAGGTAGTATTCCGTGTCTTTCGCCATCTCATTGCGCAGTAAGAGCACGGCGATGACGTTCGGGATGCACATTGCCGCATTGAGGATATCGGCCAAAGTCCAGACGGCACCTTCCGATACGATCGCCCCGATGAAGATCACGGCGATCCAGGCAGCCCGGTAGTAGATGACGGCCTTATCCGAGAAGAGGTAACGGATGCAATTCTCCCCGTAGTAGCTCCATCCCAGGATCGTCGAATAAGCAAAGGTCAGGATGCCGAACATCAGAAGTGCTTTGCCCAGATACGGGATCTGTGAGAAACAAGCCATGACCAGTCCGGAACCGGAAATGACACTGCCGTCCGCCAGGATGCAAGAGACCTGTTCATTTCCGATGATGCTCGAGACCAGGACCAATCCGGTCATCAGACAGACTACGACCGTGTCCCAGAAGACACCGGTCGAAGCGATCAGAGCCGGCTTGACGGCATTTTTCGCGACCGATGCGGCAGTTGCCTGCGGCGAAGAACCCATACCGGCTTCATTGGAGAACAAACCTCTGGCGATACCGGCTCTGGCAGCCGCCATGATTCCCGTTCCGATGAAACCGCCCATCGCCGCTCTTGTCGTGAAAGCGGAAGAAAGGATCAGTCCGACCGTCGCCGGCAGATAAGCGATGTTGATCAGCAAGATGATCAGGCAGCCGATCACATAGACGATCGACATGAACGGGACCAGCCGCTCACAGACGTTGGCGATCGAGCGCAATCCGCCGAAGACCACCAAAGCCGTCAGTATGCAGATGAAGACGCCGATCGGTGCAGCGGAGATCCCGAAATTTCCGGAAACGACATCGACGATCGCTTTGGATTGTGAGGAACAGCCGATGCCGAAAGCACCTAAAGCACAGCACCAGGCAAAGACTTTGGCCATGACCGGCATCTTGAGATGCTCGAACGCTGTCATCGCTCCACCCATATAGGTCCCGTCTTGTTTCTTGCTGCGGTATTTCACGGCGATATAGGATTCGGCATACTTCGTGGCGATCCCGAAGATCCCGCCGATCCAGGTCCAAAAGACAGCACCGGCTCCGCCGATCGTGATGGCCGTGCCGACACCGATGATGTTCCCCGTGCCGATCGTTGAAGACAAAGCGGTCATCAGCGATCCGAAGATCGAAAGATCTCCTTTTTCGGAAGCATCCTTCTTCAATGATTCTTTGATACCTTTAAAGACTTCTTTCTGAACGAAGCCTGTCTTGAACGTGAGATAGATGTGTGTTCCCAACAGGAACAGGATCATCACGGGCCCCCACATGATGTTGTTGTCGATCCAGTTCAATAGCTGAGCCATAAAAACTCCTTTCCTTGAAAAAGAATGGTATGGACCATTCTTTTAAATGACGATATTGACGACTCTGCCGCGGATGACAAAGTGTTTCTTGATCTCATTGCCCTCCACGTATTTTATGACATTCTCCTGTTGAAGCGCCGTCTGATAAACTTCCTCGTCGTCCGCATCGGCAGAGATCGAGAACTTCGCTCTGAGCTTGCCGTTGACCTGCACGGCGATCTCTTTTTCTTCGACCACCAGCTTGTTTTCATCGTATGCCGGCCAAGGACGGTAAGCCAGATCGTCCTTCCCCGTCAGCATCTGATACATTTCGGATCCTAAGTGCGGCGCAAAGACCGACAGCATCTGAATAAAGTCGACGGCATAGTCCTTGAAGACCTTGCCTTCCTTGTAACAGTCGTTGATGAAGATCATCATCTGGGAGATCGCAGTATTCAGACGCAGGTTCTCGATGTCTTCGGAAACTTTCTTCACAGTGAAGTTGTAGGAATAGTCGAGCTTGCCGTCGTTTTCTTTTACGACCTTTTCCGGATCGGCCATCAGACGGTAGACTCTTTCCAGCCACCTGTGGGCACCTTCGATGCCTTGCGTCGACCATGGCTTATCCGCTTCGAGCGGACCCATGAACATCTCATAGAGACGCAGTGTATCGGCGCCGTAGCGTTCGACGATGTCGCTCGGATTGACGACATATTCCGGGAAACGCTTGCCCATCTTGATACCGTTGGAACCAAGGATGTAACCCTGATGGACCAGCTTCTGGAACGGTTCCGCACATGGGACCAGACCTTTATCGTAGAGATAATTGTTCCACATCCTGGAATACAACAGATGTCCGACCGCATGTTCCGGACCGCCGATATAAAGATCGACCGGCATCCAGTGTTCAAGCAGTTTCTTATCCGCGAATTCCTTGTCGTTGTGCGGATCGATATAGCGCAGGAAATACCAGGAAGAACCGGCAGAACCCGGCATCGTCGATGTTTCTCTCTTGCCCTTCTTTCCGTGATAGTCCACATTGACCCAATCCGTCGCCTTATCCAGCGGCGCACCGGTCTTGCTCGGACCGTAGTCGTCGAGCTCCGGCAGGATCAAAGGCAGGTCTTCATCATCAAGGACACCGACCGTACCGTCTTCATAGTGGATGACCGGGATCGGTTCGCCCCAGTAACGCTGTCTGGCAAAGATCCATTCTCTGAGTTTATAGTTGACTTTCTTCTTGCCGATGCCCTTTTCTTCGAGCCAGGCAAGCATCGCATTGATCGCATCTTCCTTGTTCAGACCGTTCATGAAGCCGGAGTTGATATGGATGCCGTCTTTCGTCCAGGCTTCCTTAGTGATGTCTCCGCCTTCTAAGACCGGGATGATTTCGATACCGAACTTTTTGGCAAATTCATAGTCACGCTCATCGTGAGCCGGGACCGCCATGATGGCACCGGTACCGTAAGTCATCAGGACATAGTCGGAAATCCAGATCGGGATCTTCTTGTCATTGACCGGATTGACCGCATAAGCACCGATGAACACACCGGTCTTGTCCTTATTCAGTTCGGTCCTTTCCATTTCGGACTTGGAAGCACATTCTCTCTTGTAAGCCTCCACTTCCGCTTTCTTGTCATCGCTGACGATCTTATCGACCAGAGGATGCTCCGGCGATAAAACGCAGTATGTCGCACCGAACAAAGTATCGCAGCGGGTCGTGAAAACGGTGAAGCTCTCCTTGCTTCCGTCGATCCTGAAGTCGACTTCTGCACCGATCGATTTGCCGATCCAGTTGCGCTGTATCTCTTTCGTCGATTCCGGCCAGTCGATCGTCTCCAGATTATCCAAAAGTCTCTCGGCATAAGCCGGGATATCGATGATCCACTGCTTCATGTTCTTGCGGATGACCGGATAGCCGCCGCGTTCCGACTTGCCGTCGATGACTTCATCGTTCGCCAGGACGCAGCCGAGCTCTTCACACCAGTTGACCGGCATCTCGACGCATCTCGCATAGCCGTCCAAGAACAGCTGTTTGAAGATCCATTGCGTCCACTTGTAGTAGTCCGGATCGGATGTCGAAACGACCTTCGACCAGTCATAGGAGAAACCAAGACCCTTGAGCTGTTCGGTAAAGTGATCGATGTTCTTCTTCGTGAATCCGGCCGGATGATTGCCGGTCTGTATCGCATACTGCTCTGCCGGCAAGCCGAAAGAATCAAAGCCCATCGGATGTAAGACATTGAAGCCTTTCATCCTCTTGTAGCGGCTGACGACATCGGTCGCCGTATACCCTTCCGGATGTCCGGCATGAAGACCGACACCTGACGGATACGGGAACATATCCAATGCATAGAATTTCGGCTTGGAAAAATCATTCACATCGGTCTTGAATGTTTCGTTGTCTTCCCAGAACTTCTGCCATTTCTTTTCGATCGTTTTAAAATCAAATACGCTCATCTTGTCCTCCAAAAAATAAAAAGGTGATAACAAAGGGCGCAATTGCGCGGTACCACCTTAATTTCTAACTCTTCGTCGTTAACGCCGAACTGCGATTAATCACCATATCAGACGAGTTCATCCTCACCTTCCCGCCGGTTTCCACCGCCCACCGGCTCTCTGTGCATCAGGTCAGGACTACTGTTTCTGAAGATTACTTCTTAATCTTAATATTTTAAACGCTCATTTTCAATATCCCGATCACTCGATGATCTGTGCATCGGAAATGATGCAGTAGGAATGCTTCCCCTCTTCAAACAGTTTCAGGATACCTTCGATCTTGACGGTCTCTCCTTCTTCCGGGAGCTTTTCAAGGTCGTTCTCTTTTTTCAAAAGGAATTCGATCCCCTGTGCACAGCATTGGGTATTGTCCTGTATGGTCACCGTGTAGTTGTATTGATGGCTGAAGCCGTTGAACGGCGCCGTATAGATGCCTCTGATGACGACCGGTGTCCCGAGATATGTTTCGGGATCCTTGATGATATTGATCAGCTGCGAGTAGGCCATGGTGTCATTCAAAAGACTCAGATCAAGGACCTCCTTGTCCGGACTCTTCGATGCGCAGCCGCATAACAGCAGCAATGCGATGACCATGAACCGTTTCTTCATCCTGTTTAATATATCTTATAATCCGCGTCCTTTAAAAACGCATACCAGTAGTCGCCTTCCTGATAGACATCGACGGTCCCCTGCAAAATGATCTGCTGGCCGTCGAGCGGGTAAGAAGAATCGTCTTTCAGTTTGAATTCCATCCCCTGTGAGCAGCAGGCCGTCGCATCGGTCACCATACAGACATAATAATACGTATCATACGTTTCGGAATAAAACTGCCTAAAGGTCCCCAACATCTTGACCCTCTGTCCCATATACTCCTTAGGATCTTCCAGGATATTGGAGATCGTCGCATAGGTGATCGTCTGCGAACCGAAACTCAGATCGATGTCCGTGCTTTCCGTTTCTTTGACTTCTTCTTCCTTTTCCGTAAGCGGAGCTTCTTCCTTTTCCTTGACGGAACATCCGCACAGCGAGATCAGCAAGAAGATCAAAAATAGTTTTTTCATTTGTTCCTCCCGAATAACGTGCACAGAAGAAAGATGATGAAGTCGCAGGCAACGATCGTCGAACCGACCGGTGTCGAGGCCAGGATCGAGATCAGGATGCCCGTCACCGCACAGATCACCGAGATCAGTGCTGCAAAAACAGAGACGTTCCGGAAACTGGCGAACAGACGCATCGCCGACAAGACCGGGAATACCAGTAAGGCCGAGATCAGAAGACTGCCGACAAGATTCATCGCCAGCACCACGACTACGGCGATCACAATGGCGATCAGCAGATTATAGCGCGCCGTGTCTACACCGGTCGCTTTGGCGAAATCTTCATCGAAGGTGATCGCGAAGATCTTCTCATAAAACAAAATGTAGATCAGCAGCACGGCAAACGAGAGCACGCTGCACAAGATCACGTCGCTTCTCTTCAATGTCAGGATCGACGTGGAACCAAACAGCGTCGTACAGACGTCTCCCGAGATGTTGCCCGATGTCGGGAATAAATTCATCATCAGATAACCGAACGCCAACGCGGCAGTCGAAAGCATCGCGATCGCCGCATCGCCCTTGATCATGCCCCGCTTCCCGTTCTTCAGAAGGAAGACGGCCGTTGCGACAGTGACGGGAAGTACGATCGCCATGTCGTTTTTCAGACCGACGACTGAAGCAGCGGCCATGGCACCGAAGGCGACATGGGAAAGACCGTCACCGAGATGGGAGAACCTTCTCAATACAAGGATCACGCCCAGCAATGAGGAACAAAGCGCGATCAAAACGGAAACGATCAGCGCATAACGGACGAACGGAAAACTCAGATACAGAAAAAGCTCACTCAACATGATCTTCCCCCTTTCTGTTCGACCGGAACGTTCCGATGTCCGAAAAACGGTTCGTGTGACCGATCTGCAGGACATGGGTGGCATCGTTCAGTACATCTTCGATATCGTGGGTGATCATGATGATCGTCATGCCTTCCTTATTGAGATCCCGGATCAGTTCATACATCGCAGTGCTCGACTGCTGATCGAGCCCGGCTACCGGTTCATCCAGCAACAGGACCTTTTCCGTCGCACACAGAGCCCTTGCCAGCAGGACCCTTTGCTGCTGACCGCCGGATAGATGAGAGAACGAAGAAGAGGAAAGGCCAGCGACCTTCATCTTCTCCATGTTCTCTTTTGCTTTTCTTTTCTGGCTCTCATCGTGAAAGAACCTTTTGCTGTTCTTCCCTGCAAAACCCGACATGACGATCTCTTCCACGGTCGCCGGGAAGTCTCTCTGTACGTTGCTTTGCTGCGGAAGATAACCGATCTCGTTGCGTTTCAGACCGTCGGAAAAAACGATCGAACCCTGTAACGGCTCGTTCAGCGATAATAAGGTCTTCAATAAGGTCGTCTTGCCCGAACCGTTCTCACCGATGATGCACAGATAATCCTTTTCATGCACAGTGAAATTCAGATCTTTGACGACGACCTGTTTCTCATAACCCAGACTCAGGTCTTTCACTTCTATGGATATCATTCTTTCTCCTATTTCAGAGCTTGTTTCATAGTCTCCAGATTCGCTTCCATAAACGCAAGATACGTGTCTTGTTCCGACATGCCCGATTGTATGGAATTCATCTTCATTATAACGGCATCCTTGTTTTCCATGTTTTCTTTGACGGTCTGTGCGATCTTCACGTTACCGTCTTCCAGACAAAGGATGACTCCCAGTTTGCATTCATCTGCTTTTTCCGCCAGGAAACGGATCGTTTCGAACGAAGCTTCCGTTTCCGCCGAACAGCCTTTGAAAGCCGCATAATAATCCAGACCGTAATCCTTGCACAGATAAAGGAACGGGAACCGGTCCGCAAACAACAGGACCTTTTCATCCGAAGATGCGACGGTTTCCCGATACGCTTCATCGAGTTCCTCAAGCTTTTTCAGATAAGCGGAAAGGTTCTCCGCGTACAAGGATGCATTCTTTTCGTCTTTGCCGCTCAACGCTTCGGCGATCTTCTCACAGGATAGCCGGGCATTTTTCAAAGACAGCCAGACATGTTCGTCGTTCTCGGCTTCTTCCTCATGGCTTTCTTCATGTTCTTCTTCCATGCCTTCTTTTTCTTCTTCCTGCAATACCCTGCTTCCAAGCTCATCCATCAGGCAGATCGCCAGCCGGTCTTCCCCGTCATTCTGCTCCAGGACATCTTCCACCCATTCATCCGATTCTCCGCCGACATAGATGAAGATGTCACATTCCGCGATCTCCTTGATATCTTTTGCGGTTGGCTGGTAGCTGTGCAGGTCGCTGCTTCGCGATACGATCTGCGTCAGCGTGACGTTCTCATTTCCGGCGATCAGCTCTCTGCACCAGTCATAAAGCGGGAAGACCGTCACCGCGATCTTCAGCTTTTGTGCATTATTATCTTCCTCTTGTTTTCCCTCGGCAGCACAGCCTGCAGCCGTCAGCAGGATCAACAAGACCATCATGATCTTTATTATTCTATTCATTCATACCTCCTGTTTCTTTTTGTTATCATTCAAAAAAGATACAGAAAGTGCTCATTCGTTCATCCTTATATATAAAAGAGTCCGCCTTCGGATCACAACAGGCGTTCCCGATGAAGAAAAGATCCGAATCAGAAACAAAGAACAGACGGCCGCGTGAACGACGAACGACAAGACTGCCCGTTTTTCGGTTCCCGACAGCGCAAAACCGATCGACGAACAGATCATGCAATGTCCTTCCTCGCACTCATGATCGACATGTTTGGCTGCATAAGCATAAGAAAGAAGCGATACGAAAACGATCATTGCGATACAGACCATCTTGATCAGATCTTTTCCCTGCGGTCTTTTCATCATATTCAATATCATAACACGTATATGGATAAGAGTCTGTTGCCAAGCCAAAAAGAAAACGGTATGAACATACCGTTAATCTTCTTTCATGATCTCGATCGCCCGAAGGAGCTGCGGATCTTTTTCGGGATCGGCAAGCTGCCTTCTGGTCTCAGAAATGATGCTGATATAGGTCTCCTGATCAAGGATCCCCTGACCGGCAAGCCCGTGATCGGCTTTATAGGCATCGATCGCATTCAGCGTCTGTTCGTCGAAATAGCCATCGGATCGGGATACATCATAGCCCAGATAAGCGAGAGCCTTCTGGCTGACCGCTGTGGCATCCGATACGGAATCATAGGCATAAGTCTCATCGTCTTCCATATCGAAATAGTATTCATAATAGATGTCGGGCATCCGGACTTCTTCATCCGGTACGATGCCGACCTGATCGATCGACACCCCGTCCGGTGAATACCAGTAGTAGGTCGTCAGTTTCAGCACGCCGCCGTTTCGCAGGATACGATTGGTCTGGATGACGCCTTTTCCATAGGTCGTATCTCCGACTAAGATCGCATCGCACCGTTCTCTTAAAACGATGGCCAAGACTTCCGCAGCGGAAGCCGTGTCTTCGGAAGTGAGGACGACGATCTTTTTCAGGTTGTCATATTTCTTGCTGGAAGAAGGTGTGGCATCCGCAGTCTCGACACCGTCGATGCCTTTCTGGCGCAGATAGACTTCATTGGGTCCGATGAAAAGACCGGAGATATCCCGGACTGCCGTCTGATAGCCGCCGGAATCGGAGCGCAGGTCGATGATGATCTTTTCATAATCGGAGAATTCGTCAAGGTACCTTGCAGCTTCTTCCGCCGTCGTTTCACCGAAGCTGTCAAGCTCCATGATGATGAAGTCATCTTGCGTGTAAGCGAAGACCGTGGAATTGACGACGCCGCGGGTAACTTGGACATCTCTGACGACGCCGTCGGTCTCGATGCCCAAGGTGACGATAGTACCTTCTTCGCCCAGGACCAGTTCTTTGATCTGATCGCTGCTGAGTCCGGCAACGGAAGTCCCCTCAACGGAAACAATGACATCACCGGCTTTGAGTCCGGCCGCTTCGGCAGGAGAGGACTTGAAGACCCGCATGATCAAAGCCGCATCGTTGACATAAGAGTATTCGACACCGATGCCGACATAGGAACGGTTGATCGAATCGGAGAATGAGTCCATCTCCTCTTGAGACATATAAGAAGTATACGGATCGAAATCAAAGGCCGTCATGCCGTACTGTGCCTTGTCTTCAAGTTCCTGATGCAGGTCTTCGTAGCGGTCGCCGTACAGCCAATAGCGTTCCATGATCTGTTCGATCTCGCCGACACCGGATCCTTGATTCACGGTGACGTTGTTATGGATGACGCTCTGCGCCGGGAAAAAGATCCTGGTGATCAGACAGCCCAAAAGAAAGAAGAAAAGACACGCCAAAACAAGAAGGAATCTCTTCTTTCTTCTTTCGGCGATCTCCCGTCTCTCCGATGCCAGAGGCATCTTTTTGAGGTCGATCAGTACTTTTTCTTCGTTATCGTTTTCCATTTTGTTGATCAGTTCGCCGGCAGATAATACTCCGGATTCAGGATACAAGGTGCCGGTGTTCCGTTTTCACAGCGGTTGTTGTAAGCCGTACGGCCTCTTCCGACGGAGAAGGTCGCATTCCAGCCCATTGACAGATAATCCAGAAGTTCGCCGTCGCCCAGATAATACATCTCGATATGACAATGCGGACCGGTCGAAGAACCGGAAGAACCGACCAGACCGATCACATCGTCCTGCAAAAGATAATCGCCATATTCGACGTAAACGGCATTGAGATGGAAGAAGATGAAGCCGTAGATGCTGCCATCCACTTCGCACATCATGTAGACCTGGCTGCCGCCGCCGGAGATCCAGGCGCCGCAGGAGGATCCCAGATAGCCCGGATCGGCACAGCCGTCATCTGCACGGATGACGATACCGCCGGCCGGTGCATGGATCTCTCTGCCTCTGGATGCGGCATAATCGACGCCAAGGTGCCATGCGCCGCCTAAGAAGTCGTTGTCATAATTCCAGACACTTGCCGAGATCCAGGAATTGTGGACCGCCGGGACGAAGCCGTCCGAGACCGTCACGCCTGTTGCCTTCAAGGCTTCGCGCAGGTCATCGAACGTATTATAGATATTGTCTCTGGCTTCGGTCATCGCATCGAGTTCTTCGGAGATCCTGAGAGCTTCCTCCTCATAGAATTCCTGCATGGCGATCAGTTCGGCCTGCTTGGCGACGATCTCATCGTATTTCTCATCCAGTTCCTTCTTGGATGCATCGAGTTCTGCCTTGTCTTTGCTGAGCTGTTCGATGACGCTCAGCAGTGTTTCACGGTCCGACTTGTCTTTGGAGACGATGGCTTCGACGCCATAGACTCTCGACAACATATCGGTAAAGGATTTCGAGCCTAAGATGAACTCGAGATAACCGTTGAAATGCATGGATTTCTGTGTCTCAACCATCCGGTTCTTGACACGGGTATTCAGCGCTTCGACCTTGGATTCGTTCTCGGCGATCTGGACCGTGAGTTCCTCGATCCGGTCTTTCAGTTCATCGATCTGTATCTTCAGAGTATCGATCTCACCCTGGTAAGCCTGCGCTTTGACTGCATATTCGTTGGCCAATGCAACTGCTGCTTCCTGGTCGTTTTGGGCTGCGGCGATCTGTTCCTCGATCTCCTTCAAAGAAGACTGGGCATTCTTGGCGATCGCCCGGCAGGCTTCTTTGTCGTTGTCATAGACGCATTTTTCATAATCCGTCTTTTCTTCGGTCTCTTCTTCGTATTCTTCGTACTCTTCCTCATCGGCATAAATAAAACTTGTCTTACTGCAAAGCGGTAAGACTAAAAGAAGCACGAGGAAGATATTCAAAAGCTTTTTCAGTTTCATCGTGTGAGCCTCAGGTACTTGCATACGGAGATATAGGAACCCATGAATCCGACGAAAATGCCGATCAGAAGAAGTCCGGCCGCCACATAAATGATGAACGGGAGCACCGGGATCAGAGTGATGACACCGGCCAAAACGCCGCCGGTCATCGTATAGAGCTTATAGTAACCGTAGACGATCAGTCCGATCGGAAGGAGCGAACCGATAAATGCGATGATGATCCCTTCCACCAGGAAAGGAGCCCGGATATAGGAATTTTTGGCACCGACATTGCGCATGATCCAGATCTCGTCTTTTCTCGTGGCGATCGTGATCTTGATCGTATTGTAGATCAGATAGACTGCCAAAGCGACCAACGAGAGGATCAGGATGCCTCCGGCATTCCGTACGGTATGTAAGATGTTGATCAGTGTGTAGGTGTTGTTCCCGCCGTCCTGAACGGAATCGATGCCCTTCATCGAAGCCACGGCACTCTTGACGTTTCCCATATCCATGCCATCTTTGACATAGATCAAAAACGTATCATGGAACGGATTTTCGGCACGGTAGTTTTCGGAGAATTCCACCATGTCCGGATATTCCTGATTATAAAAATCGAATTCTTCGTCCTTCGTGCGGTAGATGACGCGGTCGACTTCTTCCATATCTTCGACCTGCTTTTTCATATTGGTGATCGCAGAAGGATCGGTCACGTCGTAATCGATCAGAGCGACCAAAGAGATCGAGGATTCGATCTCCTGGGTAAGATAAGCCATGTTGATGGCGAAGACACCGAAAGCTCCGACCAGCAACAGTGTGATCGTCACGGCAGAAGATGCCGAAAAGGCCATACCGAAATGGCGTTTGACACCGATGAAACCTTCTCTGAGATGTCGGAAAAAACGGCGGAAGAAGACCATTATTCTCTTCCTCCTTCGCTGATCTCTTTGATCGCATCAAGCTGCATCGTGATCTCGTTGATCATCTCATCCTGTGCTTCTTCTTTGGAAAGATGACGCTCTTTGATCGGACGCTCATCATACTTGACTGCGCCGTCATCCTTGACATGTTTTGCGTTTTCCAAAGATTCCTGCGTCTTTTCTTCTGCTGCCGGGACCTGCGTTTCCGTTTCCTGTTTCAAAGCGGCCGCATCTGCCGGACCTTCTTTTCTGGTCTCTCCTTTGACTTCACCGAGATTCTGTTTGTAGAAACTCAAAGTCCGGCTTCCGTCATTGACGATGTGACCTGAATCGATACGGATCGTCCGTTTCGGATGGTATTCGACCATGACGTCGTTATGTGTGACGACTAAAAGCGTCGTCTTTTCTTCGGTATTGATCTTTTCAAGCAGTGTGATCATTTCATCGGTCATCGAAGGGTCGAGATTCCCCGTCGGCTCATCGGCGATCAGGATGGTCGGCCGCTTGGCGATGGCTCTGGCGATCGCGACACGCTGCTGCTGTCCGCCGGAAAGCTCTCTCGGTTTGACGTTGGCTTTATCGGCAAGGTCGACGAGCTTGAGCACTTCTCTGGTGCGCTTGCGGATCTTATCGGTCGGCAGATCGAGGACCTCTAAAGCATAAGCGACGTTTTCAAAGACCGTCTTTTCCGGAAGCAGCCGGTAATCCTGAAAAACGACGCCGATCTTGCGTCTGTAGAGATAGACTTTGGATTTGCGCAGCCTGCCTACATTGACTCCGTTGACCATGACGCTTCCGCCGGTCGGTACTTCTTCGCCGTCCAGCAGTTTGATCAAGGTCGATTTTCCGGAACCGGTCGGTCCCATGATATAAACGAACTCGCCGTCATTGACTTTGAGATTGATGTTTTCCAGTGCGTGTGTTCCGTTCTTGTATTTCTTGGAAACGTTTTTGAATTCTATCATACTTTTATCATTGTACCACTATTGAATTATGCCCACAAACAAAGGGATACTGAATTTTCCCCAAATCGGAAGATTGATGATAAAATATTGATAGTAAGAGGAGGCAGACATATGAAACTTATTCTGGCTATAATCTCGACTGACGATACCAAGGCATGCATTTCCGCTCTTAACAGAGCTTCTTTCCATGTCACGCGTTTGGCGACCACCGGCGGTTTCCTCTCTTCGGGAAACACGACACTGATCATCGGCTGTGAAGACAAGGAAGTCGAAAGGGCCATCGAGATCATCGGCAGCGAATCACAGAGAAGAAAAGAAGCCGTTCCGACGACCATCTCGACTGATATGTCTTCTCTGGTATCCTACCCGATCGAAGTGGAGGTCGGAGGTGCCACGGTCTTCGTACTGAACGTTGAGGATTTCAGAAAGCTTTAAAGGATCGGTAAACCGATCCTTTTAAAAACGTATGAGGGCATTCAAGGAAGGATTTAAAACCGGTATACCGATCGGACTGGGTTATTTCGCAGTCGCTTTTTCTTTGGGTATCGCCGCTGCTTCCGCCGGACTGGATCCCTTCCAAGGTTTTCTGACTTCGGCGGTCATGAATGCTTCCGCCGGCGAGAACGCTGCGTTCATCGCCATGAAAGAAGCCGTCCCTTATCTGCAGATGGCTCTCATCACTGTCGTTTCCAATATCCGCTATATCCTGATGTCTTTCGCCCTGTCACAAAAGATCGATCCGCAAGCGAAGATGATCCACCGCTTCCTGCTGGGCTTCTTTCTGACCGATGAGTATTTTGCGCTCGCCGTCTCGCAGGAGCCTTATTGCGATCCTTTCTTCTCCTACGGAGCGATCAGCTTCGCAGCGCCTTGCTGGGCACTGGGGACAGCACTCGGCATTCTGATGGGCAACATCCTGCCGGCGAGGATCGTCTCCGCTTTATCCGTTGCCCTGTTCGGCATGTTTCTGGCGATCATCATCCCGCCGGTACGCACATCCAGGCCGATCCTCATCCTGATCGTCCTGAGTTTCGTTTTGAGCTTTCTTTTATCGCGATTCACCTCCTTGTCGCAATCGAGCGTCACGATCGTTTTGACGATCCTCATCTCCAGCCTCGGTGCCCTTCTGTTCCCGGTGAAAGGAGGAAAAGATGAAACATAACTTTTACATCTACCTTCTGGTCATGGGCATCAGCGTCTTTGCCATACGGGTCTTGCCGCTGACGCTGATCCGCAAGCCGATCAAGAACCGCTTCATCCGCGATTTTCTTTATTACGTTCCTTATGTGACACTTTCCGTCATGACCTTTCCGGCCATCATCGATGCGACCGCCGATCCCTACGCCGGGCTCTTTGCCCTGTTCGCCGGGATCCTGGCCGCCTATCATCAGATGGGTCTTTTCAAAGTCACCCTGATCTGCTGTTTCAGCGTACTGATCCTGGAATTCTTCTTCTAGTTTTCATCGGATTTTCCCCTTCCTTCTTTTATAATGAAGATAAGGAGAATCTTTTGCTATGGAAATCACCAATACGATCAAATACGTAGGCGTCAACGACCACAGGATCGACCTTTTTGAAGGCCAGTACAAAGTTCCTAACGGCATGTCCTACAATTCCTATGTCATTCTCGATGAAAAGATCGCCGTCATGGATACCGTCGATCAGAACTTCACTCACGAATGGCTCGACAACATTCAGAATGCCTTGAACGGCAGACAGCCGGATTATCTGATCGTTCAGCATATGGAACCCGACCACTCCGCCAACATCGCCAATTTCTTAAAGATCTATGACAAAGCAACCGTCGTAGCTTCCGACAAGGCGTTTGCCATGATGGCCAACTATTTCGGTACAGCTTATGAAGAGCGCCGTCTGGTCATCAAAGAAGGCGATGAGCTCACACTTGGCAAACATGTCTTACATTTCGTCGCTGCACCGATGGTCCACTGGCCGGAAGTCATGATGACCTACGATTCTTACGAAAGAGCTCTGTTCTCTGCTGACGGATTCGGCAAATTCGGTGCTCTTGATGTGCAGGAAGACTGGGTCGATGAGGCCAGACGCTACTATATCGGTATCGTCGGCAAATACGGAAGACAAGTCCAGGCTGTCTTAAAGAAAGCAGCCGATCTGCCGATCCAGATGATCCTGCCGCTGCACGGACCGTTCCTTTACAAGAACCTTCCGTACTACCTCGACCTGTACAAGACCTGGTCCTCCTACGACGTTGAAAAAGACGGTGTCGTGATCTGCTACACTTCCGTATACGGTCACACCAAAGCCGCCGTTGATAAACTCGCGGAAGAACTCAAAGCTTCCAATGCACCGGAAGTCAAAGTCTTCGATCTGGCGCGATGCGATATGTCGGAAGCTGTCGCTGCCGCATTCGCTTACGGCAAGCTCGTCCTGGCGACGACGACCTATAATGCCGACATCTATCCGTTCATGAAAGAATTCATCCATCATCTGACAGAACGCAATTTCTGCAACCGCAAGGTCGGCTTCATCGAGAACGGATCCTGGGCGCCTTTGGCTGCCAAGACGATGAAAGACATGCTGAGCAAGTCGGCCAACCTCACGTTCATCGATCCGGTCGTTACCGTCAAGTCGGCAATGAACGACGACAACAAGAAACAGATCGAAGAACTTGCCAAAGCCATCTGCATCGACTATGTCGCAAGAGATGAAAAGAAAGCCAACAAGTCCGATATGAAGGCACTGTTCTCCATCGGCTACGGCCTGTATGTCGTCACCTCCAACGACGGCAAGAAAGACAACGGTCTGATCGTCAACACCGTCGTTCAGCTCACCGACAATCCATTCCGCGTCATGGTCTCCATCAACAAGAACAACTATTCTCATCACATCATCAAACAGACCGGGATCATGAACGTCAACTGTCTGAGCGTCGAAGCGCCGTTCAAAGTCTTCGAACAGTTCGGATTCCAGTCCGGCAGGAACACCGACAAGTTCAAAGGCGAAACGATCCTTCGTTCCGACAACGGACTTGCCTTCCTGTCCCGCTACATCAACGCCTTCTTCTCTCTGAAAGTCGAAGACTACAAAGATCTCGGGACCCACGGCATGTTCATCTGTTCCGTCACGGAAGCGCGCGTCATCAACAACGCCGAAACGATGACCTATACCTACTACCAGAAGAACGTCAAACCGAAACCGAAGACCGAAGGCAAGAAAGGCTTCGTCTGCAAAGTTTGTGGCTACGTCTACGAAGGCGATACGCTGCCGGATGACTTCATCTGTCCGCTCTGCAAACACGGCGTCAGCGATTTCGAAGAGATCAAATAATTTTCAAAGGGGCTCACAAAGCCCCTTTACTATACAATAAAGATATGAAGAGATATTTCATCATCTACAGAGGGATTGTCCAGGGCGTCGGATTCCGCGGCAAAGCCATCCAGTGCGCCAGAAAACACCGTCTCACCGGCTATGTGCGCAACGCCGCCAACGGCGATGTCGAATGTGAAGTTCAGGGGGAAGAAGTCGATCTCTTCGTAAAAGAAACGATCGCCGGCGATCGTTTCATCAAAGTATTCGATTATTCTTTAAAAGAGATCCCGCTCAAAGAGAACGAGAAGAACTTCTCCGTCAGATTCTGAAGCGGTACATGATGATGGATGCCGCCATCCCGACATTGAGCGAATCGATATTGCGCATATCGATCTTCATGACGCAGTCGGAAGCATCCATCAGCTCTTTCAGGACACCGCTGCCTTCGTTGCCCAGGATGAAGGCCATCCTGTCTCTTGTTTCCACCTCGTGCATCTCATAAGTGTTGTCACGGAGTCCCGTTGCACAGACATAGAAGCCTTCTTCTTTCAGCCTGCCCACCTCTTCCAGAAGGTCGGCATGACAGATGTTCAGCTCGTAGATCCCGCCTGCGCAGGCATCGAGACATTTTTCGTTGTAGATATCGGCGCATTCCTTCGAAAGGATCAGGGAATCAAAACCGAACAGCTGTGCTGCTTCCATGATACGGCCGATGTTCAAAGGATCCTGCAGGCGGTCCAAAAGAAGGACACGCTTGGCCGGAGCGCGGACCTCATCGATCATCTTCGAGACGCCGATATAAGTCAGGCCTTCCTTTTCCGCGATCTTGTTCAAGACTTCCGGACTCACTTCCAGGGCATCGGTAAAGTCGAAAGGCAAGTCCCCGGTATAGACGAGCTTTTTCAAAAAGCCCTTTTCTTTTGCCTTGCGGATCATCGCTTCTTCAGTCAAGAGAAAAGAATCCTCACGATACTTCTTCATGTGGAGCTTGCATAACTGTTTGACTGTTTTATTCTCCAGTGATGTGATCATCTTCTCTGTTTTCTCAATAATGTCACCACGACATCCAGTGCCGCACAGGCATTCAAGGCATTGCGGAAATCCGAACCATAAGAGATATAAAGGTGCTCATCGCACAGATCCAGCAGTTCGCCTGAGATCCCGCGTTTCTCCCCGCCCAGCATAAACAAAGCCTTCGGGGCAAAGTCGACATCAAAGATATCTGTCGAATCTTCCCCTCTGTATAAGCCGTATAAACGGTAACCTTCCTTTTTATATTCCTTCATCTGCCCGACAGGATCATCGGCGATCTGCAGATGGATCATGTCATAAGCTCCGGCCGAAGATTTCAGCAGCTGAGCTTCCATCAGGGAATAGTCCCGCTTCGATAATAAGACGTTCCTCACGCCCAGGGCATAAAGGCTCCGCAACGAATAACCTAGATTGAAGGGATCTTCGATCCCGTCAAGATAAAAGATATCTCCGTCTTCAAATCCGTCTTCTTCCCTTGAAGAGACTTCCGCTCCGATGCCGCCATGACTCTTGCCTGTTAGTACGGCGGCAAGTTCTTCTCTTTCCAGTTCGTTCAGCTCGATGCCTTCGGCTTTCACGATCTTCCTGATAAAATTGAAATCTTTGGTCCTCTTCTCTTTGTCGATATAGACTTTGAAGACTTTTCTCTTTTTATTCAATAAAGCGGCTTTGACCGAGATCGCACCTTCAATGATCATCGTTTCGCCGCCTTTCGTATCATGTCACCCTTTTCGACCGCAAAAGGCATCCGCACCATCAGCAGCTGGGTCGGTTTGTTGGCCAATTCCACAGGTTCATAGTCTTCATCGAACATGACCTCGGCGATGAACCTCTTGTTGTCGATCTTCGGTCCGAAGACTTCGAGCTCGTCTCCTCTGGCGAAAATGTTTTTGACTTCGACGAAGGCGATATTGCGTCTTTGATCGAAATCGTGGACGAAGCCTACATAGTCGTGGGTCACACCGGCGCCGTTGACGCCGTAAAGATGTTTCGTATTGTCACAATCCCCGGATAAGAAACCGTCATCGCTGGGGCGGTTCTCGGCTTTGGACAGTTCGAGATCATAGTATTGCAGGCGGTCGAAAGGAAGACCTCCCTTTTCATAGATCTCATCGATCATCTTCCGGTACGTCTTGACGACCTGGCCGATATAGTATTCCGATTTCATGCGTCCTTCGATCTTCAAGGAAGCGATACCCGCGCGGATCATCCTCTCCACATAAGCGGAAGCCCTCAGGTCCTTGGAAGACATCGATAAAAGACAGTCGTTTTTCGAGATCTCCGTATTGCCGTCATAAAGATGATATTTCCAGCGGCAGGAATGGGCACAGCCGCCCCGGTTGGCATCGCGCAGGGTCATGCGGTTGGACAGCACGCATCTGCCCGAATAATTGGAGCACATGCCGCCGTGAATGAAGACTTCCAGCGGAACGGAGACCTTTTTGGCGATCTGTTCGATCTGCGCCATGGACGCCTCTCTGCCCAAGACGATGCGGTCCGCACCGAATTCTTTCAGAGTCCGTACAGCGGAAGAATTCAAAGAAGACAGCTGCGTCGAGATATGACACTCGATGTGCGGCGCTTCCTTTTTCACTTCCGGTATGAGGGCAAGGGAGGAAATGATGACCGCATCGATGCCGATCTTATCAAGATAACGCAGATACTCCCGTATCCCCTGATAATCATCGTCATGAAAGACGATGTTGACGGTCACGAAGACCTTCGCGCCGTAGCTTTTAGCGAATTGCGAAAGCTCCTTGAGATCCTCAAGAGAGAAATTGGATGCGCGGGAACGAAGTGAGTAAAACTTGCCGCCCACATAGACGGCATCCGCTCCGTACATGATCGCGATCTTGGCCTTCTCCAGGTCCTTCGCAGGTGCTAAAAGTTCGATCTTATTCATTCTTTGACGATATTGGTCTTCTGATATAAGTATCCGGAAGAATAGTTTCCCGGATGATTGTGCAGGAAAGAATCCCGAATGAATCCGGCATTGGAAGACGAGACCCGTTTATAGTCCCGCAGGACCTGTGCGATCAAAGTATCATCTTCGATGAACAAGGTATCCACGATGCCCCGCTTGAGTCCGCCCTTCAGTTCGGCGATCTCCGAAAACATCTCGAAGATGTAGTCCGTATAGATATACGTGCCGTCTTCATCTTCCACGATCGGCATCTTGTATTCTCTTTGTTCCTCGACCAGAGTCAGGGTCTCTTTGCCCTTGAAATCATAGTCTTTCCCGATCTGACGGAAGTAATTGGTCAGAAAATTACGCTTGGAATAGGACATGCGCAGATGGCCGAAGATCTGCATGTCGACCCTTCCGGGAAGATTGTTCACGATCGCTTTGACTTCTTCCAGGGTCAGCTCTCTGGAAAACACCACGGAATCGATGCCCTTGCTGAGAAAGAACGCCGAATCGAACGAATTGCATAAGACCGTCTTGCCGTCATAGATCAGCTTCGACAGCATGCCGTAGGACTTGGCGGCATTGTAGACTCCGAGATCATGAAAAAAGATCCCGTCGGCATCGATGGAATCGATGAAATCCAGATAGTCGTACATCAGCATCTTCTCATCTTCGGAAATGAAATCATCCATCGCGATGTAGAACTTTTTATGAAAGGTCTTACAGAAACGGGCAGCCTGTTTCATCTCTTCCAAAGATAGATGATAACCGGTCGTAAAATACTTTCCGGCGATCACACCGTCGGCAAACGGAAGAAGTTTTTCCAAAGGCTCAAGTTTCCGCAAAGTGAAAAGCAGTTCCATACTAATTCTATTTTACTGTAAAATACGCATAAAATTCATCTTAAGAAAAAGCACCCGTCAGAACGGATGCTTACGAACAACGATCTTTGTTTTTTATCAGTTATATGAATGAAGCTAACAGGCTGATACATCCGCAGCAGATCATGACGATCATCGGATTGAGCTTGAGCTTTTTCAAGGCAAAGAAAGAAGCACAGACCATGATCAGCGAAAGGACGTTTATCTCTTTCAATACATAGGATCCCTGCGGGAACAGCGCCTTGAGGAACATCTTGATCAGCACCGAAAAGATCAAAGCTACCGACATGCATTTGAGGACGCGGATCGACTCCGAGATCACCGGGATCTGTTTGTACTTCCGATACAGGCGGATCAGGATCAAAGCGATGATGCAGCCGGGGACCACGCAGCCAAGTGTCGCGACGACAGCACCGGGCAAGGAAGCGAGCTTCATTCCGATAAAAGTTGAAGCATTGACAATGATCGGTCCCGGTGTCAGTTCATCGATCGCCATCAGATCCGAGAACTCTTCAAAGGTCATCCATTTCGTATTGGTGACCATCTGTTCTTCGATCAGCGGGATGACCGCATAGGCTCCGCCGAAGGCAAAAAGACCGATCTTTAAGAAGTTTAAGAAGATCTGAAGGATAGAGATCATTTCCTGGCCTCCGTTTCTTTATGGAAAAGCAGTGTCTTGACTACTGCTATGGCAATGCAGATGAGGGCGAGGAAGAAGATCGAATACGGTGTCAGACGCACATATAAGAACGATAAGATGACCATCGCGTAATAAAACGGTTTGTTCATCTTTCGCACACCGCCGAACAAGCCCAGCACGACATCCAATAACATCGCGCAGACACCCGCCTGCATGCCGGTGACAAAGATGCGGACATAGGTATTGGTCGAGATGAACGTATAGAAATAGGTCACGAGAGCCATGATGAAAAACGGCGGCAGGACGACACCGAGCACGGCTGCCAAAGCTCCGGGGATCCCGCAGGACTGATAGCCGATGATCATCGTCGAGGAACAGGCGATCGGTCCCGGACAGCTCTGTGCCAGAGCGATATAGTCTTCCATCTCCTCTTTCGTGAACCACTGATACTTGTCGACGAAACGGTTCTTGATGACACCCAGCATCGCATAGCCCGAATTGGCCGTCATCGAGATAGAAAAGGTGTTGATAAATAACAGAAATGCCTTTTTTAACATAGAAAACCTCACTAATAACAGGCGATATTCGAATCGGTCCGCGATTCCGTTCCGGCAACTAAGACGCCGTTGTCCAGACGCCAGATGATCTGCCCGCGGCCGAATGACGTGACCTCTTGCGCATACGAGATCTCATGGCCTCTTTTCCTTAATCCTTCAACGATCTTCTCATCGAAGGAAGGCTCCACAATGACCCGTTTCCCGTCGAGCCATTGCCACCTTGGCGCATCCAGAGCCATCTGCGGATTGAGACCGAAATCGATCATGTCCATGAGCACCTGCACATGACCCTGCGGCTGCATGTAGCCGCCCATAACGCCGAACGGTCCGATCGGCTTGCCATCCTTTGCCAGAAAACCGGGAATGATCGTATGGTAAGACTTTTTATGCGGCATCAGCGCATTGGCATCTTCCTTGTTCAAAGAAAAATCCGCACCCCGGTTCTGCAAAGCCACGCCATAACCTTCCAAGACGATCCCCGAGCCGAAGCCCATATAATTGCTTTGGATGTAAGAGACCATGTTCCCCTCTTTATCCGCCGTGCACAGATAGACCGTACCGCTTGCGGGCAGCTCGACCGGTCCCGGCAAGCCGGCATCCTTCGAAATGAGCTTTGAACGCATCGCTCCGAAGTCCGGTGACAGCAATTCATTATAATCGATCTTCATCTGCGAAGGATCGCTCACATACTTCTTTCCGTCGGCAAAAGCGATCTTCATCGCCTCGATCTGCTTATGGTACGTTTCAACATCTTCCTTGTTTTCGAAACGAAACTCTTTCAACATATTCAAAGCCATCAGCGCCACGATCCCCTGGCCGTTGGGCGGGATCTCATAGACGTCATAGCCACGGTAATTCACTTTGATCGGTTCCACAAAGGAGACATCATAGTCTTCCAGATCCTTCAAAGAGAAGAAACCGCCGTCTCTTTGCGACTGTTTCACGAACTGCTTCGCGATCTCCCCTTTGTAGAAAGCATCGGTATCCGTATCGGCGATCAGCTTCAAAGTCTTCGCATGATCGGGAAGCTTCACGATCTCGCCGAACCGATACGGTTCTCCCTCTTTCGTAAAAACCCGGAACCACTCCTCATATTCTTTCTTTCCGTCGAAACGGGAATGATAGATCCTTGCCGCATTCTCCCACATCTTCGATAATAACGGCGAAACAGGATAGCCGTCTTGCGCATAGCGGATGGCCGGTTCGAGGTCTTGTTTCAGATCGAGCTTTCCGAAACGCTCGATGAGCCTGCCCCAGGACTTGACCGCACCGGGCACCATGACCGGTGTCCAGCCGAATCGCGGCATCTTCCCGTCCGGGTTTGCAGACAGGACCTTGTCGATCGAGATGTCGTAAGGCGAATAGCCCGAACCGTTGAGACCGTAGAGTTTATCTTTGATCCATACCAGGGCGAACGCATCGGAGCCTAAGCCGTTGGCTGTCGGTTCGACGACCGTCAAAGCGGCTGCCGCCGCGACAGCGGCATCGACCGCATTGCCGCCTTTCTTCATGACTTCCAGGCCGGCTTCCGTAGCCAGGGCGGAACCGCTGGCAACGATCCCGTTTCCTGCAGTGATGCAATAACGGTTGGATGCATACGGCTGATGAAGCGGATCGAACATTTTTCTTTTCCTCCTGATGAAACTATCTCTACTCTATCACAGAAACCGTATTTTTTATTTTCCGGAGACCGGATCAAAAAAACAGGACCGTTCGTATCAGTCCTGTTTGTTGGCTTCTTTGGCGACGGCACGCATATGTCTGCGGCGGTCAAGATTGGTCAGATATCTCTTTCTCAGACGGATGGCATCCGGCGTGATCTCGACGAGTTCATCGTCATTGATGAATTCCAGCGCTTCTTCCAGAGAGAAGACTCTCGCCGGAACGAGCTTCATCGCCTCATCATTGCCGGTCGAACGGATCGCCGTCATCTTCTTGTTGACGGTCGGATTGACTTCGATATCCTGCGTCTTGGAAGAGACACCGATGATCATGCCCTCATAGACTTCCGTCTGCGGCGTCACGAAGAGCTGCCCCCTCTCCTGCAGGTTCCACAAGGCATAGGTCATCGCCTTGCCGGAAGCCATGGAGATCAGAGCACCGTTGGTCCGCTGCGGGATCTCACCGACGAACGGTTCATACTGGATGAATTTTCTGACCATGACGCCTTCGCCCTTGGTATCGTTGATGAATTCGCTGCGATAACCTAAGAGTCCTCTGGTCGAGACATGGTAGATGATCCTGGTATAGGAGCCTTCATCCTGAATGTCGATCATCTGGCCTTTACGCAGATTGAGTTTGTTGATGACGGTACCGGAATAGTCATTCGGGACCGAGCAGATCACTTCTTCGATCGGCTCATTGAGCTTGCCGTCGATCTTCTTGAAAATGACTTCCGGACGGCTGACGGCGATCTCATAACCTTCTCTTCTCATGTTTTCCAGCAAGATCGAAAGATGAAGTTCGCCTCTGCCGGAGACTTTGAAGGTATCGGTCGTCGCTGTCGTTTCGACGCGGAGTCCGACGTTGGTCTCCAGTTCTCTTTCAAGCCTTTCCTTGATGTTGCGGCTGGTCACGTATTTACCGGACTTGCCCTGGAACGGAGAAGTGTTGACCATGAAGTTCATGGAAAGCGTCGGCTCTTCGATGTCGATCTGCGGAAGCGGTTCAAAGACGTTTTCCGGACCGATCGTATCGCCGATCTCGATATTTTCGATACCGGAGATCATGACGATATCACCGCACTGTGCTTCATTGATGGCAGTACGTTTCAGACCCTGGTAGTTGTATAAGTTGGCAATCTTGCGGTTTTCTTTCTTGCCGCCGTTGTTGCATACGGAGATCATCGTGTTCTGCCGGATGATGCCGGAATAGACACGGCCTACACCAATCCTTCCGATGTAGTCGTCATAAGCCAGTGCCGATACTTGCATGACCAGCGGTTCATCCATCTTATCGGGATATGGCTTGACATGGGAGACGATCGTCTCGAACAGCGGATTGATATCATCGTTGGAATCCGACGGATTGTAACGGACGATGCCGTTTCTGGCAATACCGTATAAGATCGGGAAATCCAGCTGATCGTCGTTGGCGTTGAGATCCAGGAACAAGTCGTAGACTTCGTCGATGACTTCGTTGATCCTGGCATCCTTCTTATCGATCTTGTTGATCAGAAGGATCGGACGCAATCCGGCTTCCAGCGATTTCTTCAAAACGAAACGGGTCTGCGGCATCGGACCTTCGGAAGAGTCCACCAGCAGGATGACGGTATCGACCGTCTTGATGATACGCTCGACTTCACTTGAGAAATCGGCATGTCCCGGTGTATCGACGATATTGATCTTGTAATCCTGATAAACGATCGAACAGTTTTTGGAATAGATCGTGATGCCTCTTTCTCTTTCCAGATCGTTGGAATCCATGACCTGGGAGACGACTTCCTCATGTTCGGAAAAAACATGTGACTGCGCCAGAAAAGCGTCGACCAAGGTCGACTTACCGGCATCTACATGGGCGATCACCGCCACGTTGATAATCTTTTTAAATTCCATACTAGATTATTTTATCATTTAACGTTTGAGTTTCAAGAATTTTGTGTTAGAATATTCATATGCACCGATGGCGGAATTGGCAGACGCGTATGATTCAGGTTCATATGGGGCGACTCGTGCAGGTTCAAGTCCTGTTCGGTGCACCACTTCAGAAATGAAGTCCCGCAAGGGACTTTTTTCTTTTCCCTTCCGGGTTTTCCGGCTTTTGCAAAAAGCCATTCATAGTATAATGAAACCATATCTGAAAAATTCAAAGGAGGACATCGATGAAAAAGATCCTGACCTTATCACTGATCCTGATATTCTTATCCGGCTGCGGCGCCAAGACGCTCTCCTGGCAAGACGCGCAGACAAAATATGACGAAGCCTATCAACAGACCGTTGAAACGGCAAACGCCTATGATTCCTATTCGATCGACGAATTCAAGCAGCTGACGGACAAAGTGCTGGCCGATGCATCGCAAGTCACTGCCGGTGTAAAGGAAGAAGACGAAGAGGGACTCTTATCCTTATATAAAGATGCGGTCTTCCTTCAGCAGCTGGCTTCCTCTTCCAATTCTGTCCAGTCCAATACGCTGAATCTGCTTTGCGAAGATGTGATCACCTTGATCGAGGCGGCATACGAAAAAGGAAAGCTCGACGATCTCAAGACCTCGATCGCTTCCCGTCAGGAAGAGATCGAAAGCTGGAGTGATGAAGACTGGAGACTGGTCGAAAAGAAACGGACACTGCACTGGAAAGATGTGGAAAGCCATTATGAGACTCTGGAGTCTGAGACGATCGATGCGCTGCCTCGGGCATCGCAGCTCTCCGAGACGGACCTGGAAGGATATAAAAACACCATCCTGAACAACTATCCGCTGATCCAAGACGGTGTCTTGGAAGAAAACATGGCCAATGCCGATGCGGTCTATGAAGCCGGTGTTGCCCTCCGGTATTATATGGAAGACCTCGAAGGCGAAGATGCCAAAAAAGTCTACGATCTGGGAAACCAGGCCATCGAATATGTGAAGATCTGTTTCGGCGAAACAGTCGATGATCCCGACTATGATTTCCTCAAGATCGCCCAAAGCGCCGAAAAGTGGACATTGTCACTCTGGAACGAGCTGATCAAACTCCTGAATCTGTAAAAAACCGCCTTATATCTTATATAATTGAGATATAAGGCTTTTTTATTCATTCATTAAGAAACGAAAGGAGTTTTTGTGGCAACGGAAAAACTGGTTCTTTTGCATTCCAACGACATGCACGGCGACTTTCTTGCGGAACCTAAAGAAGGTTTCCATGAAGGCGGTGTCCCCCTGCTTTCGGGATTCATCCGCAAAGTACGCAGCGAAGAAGATAACGTCCTGTTTGCGATCGCCGGCGATATGTTCCGCGGTTCGATCATCGATTCGGAATACCGTGGTTTTTCTACGATCGAACTCATGAATTTTCTGTCTCCGGACATCGTCACGCTGGGAAATCACGAAGTCGACTACGGACTGGCTCATCTGTTGTTTCTTGAACGCTGCGCCAAGTTCCCGATCGTCAACGCCAACATGTACATCAAGTCCAATCACGCAAGGCTCTTTGAACCTTATAAGATCCTTGATGTCAACGGCCTGAAGGTCATGTTCATCGGCATCATCACCGAAGAAGTGCTCAACTCCACCAGGAGCGAAGAGATCATCGGCTCCTTCATCGATGTCTGGCAGGCCGCCAAACAGGTCGGTGTCATCATCGACAACTACAAGACGACTCGCGTCGATCTGACGGTCTTGCTGACACACATCGGTTTCGACCAGGATCAGGAACTCGCGAAACTGCTCGATCCCAACTGGGGCGTCGACCTGATCATCGGCGGACATACCCATACCCTATTAGAAGAACCTTGCATCGTCAACGGCATCCCGATCGTCCAGGTCGGCATCGGGACCGATCAGATCGGCCGCTTCGACATCACGATCGACACCGACGAACACAAGATGCTTTCCTATGACTGGAAATGCATCCCGATCACTTCGAAAAACTGCGAAGCCGACCCGGTCCTGGAAAGTGTCTTACGTTCCTATAAGACCAGGACCGATGAGAAATACATGCGCATCATCACCAATTTCAACAGGACGCTCACCCATCCGAGCCGCTATCAGGAGACCGAACTGGGCAATCTGTTCGCCGATCTCTTACAGGTGGATTCTTCCTTCGAAGTCATGCTGATGGGATCGGGATCGATCCGTCTGAAACAGATGGGACCGATCGTTCAGTATCAGGAACTCAAGGAATGCCTGCCGTTCAATGCTCCGGTCTGGATGCTGGAAGTCACGGGCAGCCAGTTCAAGAGGATGATCTTGTTCATGCTGCGGGATGAAGCCTTCTCCCCGGATGCCCACACCGAGTTCTATCAGGTCTCCAAAGGCATGAAGATCGTCTATTCCCGCTCCCGGCACGAGCTGCTGGAATTCTCACTCAATGAAAAGGCGATCGAAGATGATCAGATCATCAGGATCGCCTTGCAGGATTATCATTTCAAGAACTTCACCGATTTCTTCAATGTTCCGTTCGAAGAAGTCAGCGCCAACAAAAAACCGCGCATGGTCATCACCGAAGATTTCTCGATCTTCGAAGAACTCCTGTCTTCCATGAACAACGTCGACGCTCACGTCGAAGGCCGGATCACCGTTCTCGACTGAACAAATAAAACGGTATCATCATGATACCGTTTTATATATCAGTCTTTGCTGTCTTCATCCTCTTCCGGAAAAGAAAACAATTCATTCGGGCTGACATTCAGTGCTTTCGAAAGGGCAGCGATTTCATACGGGCGGATGACTCTTTTGTTGCGCAGTACTTTGTCCAAGTCTTCTTCGTTGATGCCACTGCTGATGCTCAATTCGTCAATGCTGATTCCTTCGGCCTCCATCACTTTGATGACGTTTTCGATGACCGGATGATTTCTTTTTCGGATCGATACCATATTCTTGATCAAAATCCCGTATTTCGGAATCTTAACAATATCATATCACGATTTATGAAATTACCTTAGATAACACAGGAAAATCGGCCCTTTTCCGGTGCCTAATCCCAAGTATTCTTTGTTATCATCAATAGTGTAAGGAAGTACATATGAAAATCGGAGACAGGATCAAAGAAGCCAGAGAAAAGAAAGGCATCAGTCAGAAACAGCTCGCCAAACTGATCGGAAAAAGCCCCACCGCCATGAACAATTACGAGAAGTATTCCCAGGGGCTCAGTCCGGAGATCATCATAAAACTGGTGAAGATCCTGGATGTCACGCCGAACGATCTCTTTCAGGATTATTTTGATGAAGAAAAGAACAGGTTCGATGAAGAAGAACGTGAGTTGGTCTTCGGATACCGCGAACTCGATTATCCCGGCAAGGTCGTCGTCAGAAACAACATGGAAGCCGAGTCCAACCGCATCAACGACTCTCGGCCGCGGAGCATCACGATCTCCCGTCCGTATTTCAAGGATCTGAACTCCTTTACGATCAACAACGCCTTACAAGCAGACGTTCAGCGGATGCCCGATACGCCATACAATCATAGGGCTGATTGTCTCGTGAAGATGTACGATGATTCCATGGAACCGCTGTATCCGAAAAGCTGTAAGCTCTTAGTAAAAAACACCGATTCCTTAGCGGATCACGATACAGGAGTCTTCCGGATCGGGGATCAGATCCTGATCCGCCGCAAAGAGAACGGACTTCTGAAGGCATTGAACAAAAACTATCCCGATCTCCCTTACGATGATACCGTCATCGTCTTGGGGAAGATCCTCGGACGCTATAAGTAAACGAAAGGCAGTTTGTAATAAACTGCCTTTAAACTATCTCTTCTCTTTTTCCTGCTTGCGCTTGTCGTTGATGATCTTGACATGTTCGTCCGTGATCAGCGTGACACCGTTTTCTTTTGCCCAGGCGACGCAGCCATTGAGCACGGTCTTTAAGAACGGACGCGGAACTTTGACGAAGTTCTTCAGCGCATCATCGGTGAACTTGACCTCCGGATCGATACGGTCAGCCGCAAAGCGGATGGAACCTAGATCGACTTCTTTCGGAGCCGGGATCGGTTCGGCGATCGGCTTTGCCGGGAAAGCCGGGAATCTCGTATACCAGAAATTGGTCGAATCGCGGTATCCGTAATCGACCGGAACGTTCGGGAAGTCGTTCTTCGTGACACCGTTGACGATCGCATCGTAGTAACGCGATTTCATCAGGATCTTGTCGATATAAAGGATAAAATGTGCGCCGTATTTGGAAGTGATGCCGTTGAAATCGTTGTAGGGACCCGGATGACCGTCATCGATGTCTTCGACTTTGAAACGGTCCGCCTTCTCCAGATGACTTGCCCAGGTACATTCAAAGACCTGATAGGCATCGGCGATGACCTGCGGTCTGAGTTTGTCGCCCGGATCAGCCAGTCCGTCTTCCATCGTGAACAGCAGCGGTTCTTTCATCTTTTCTTCGCTCGGTCCCGGGAAACCCAGACGGACAGCTTCCTTGAAATACTTCTTCTCATCGGTGATGAAATTGATCGCACATTTGTGTGTCCTTAAAATATTCCGGCAGGTATTGGATGTATTGCGGCATTCCAGGACCATCGCATATCTGTCTTTTCCGGCGATATAGTATGGAAAACACAGGGAATACGACCCGATATTCAGGCTCCCGTCCGGATTGACCGTCGAGATGCACACGGTCGGCATAGGAAAAAACGCAGATGTCTGATAAAAATTATCGACGATCCTAAGATCTTTAAATGAACTCATTTCTTCAAAATCTCCTTAAAAAAACTACCATATATAATTTTACAAAATTATTTTTATTTCAGCACAAAATATTCTATAATAGAGATACGCACCAGTGGCGGAATAGGTAGACGCGCACGTTTGAGGGGCGTGTGGGAAATCCCATGCGAGTTCAAGTCTCACCTGGTGCACCATTTAAAAAAGAACAGCTCATCATTTGTGAGCTGTTTTATTTTGTCAGTTTTTCTTCCAGTCTGCGCTTCAGAAGCAGATAGCGTTGATATTTTTCTTCTTTGGCAAAATGGATCTGCCGGTCCTGTTTGACCACATCTGAATAATCCAAAGTTTCTGTGAACTGTTCGCTCGTCAGATCGAAGTCCTGATCGCCGATGCGATTGAAGCAGTGGAAATTGCCGTCGTTCAGGCGGATGCCGAAGACTTCGCCGCCGATGAGATCCTGGACCAGAAAGGATGTGATCGAACATTGGCCGAGTGTCTTGTTCTCTTGCGTCCAGCCGTCCGCCATGCGCGGTGCACAAGTCTGTTTTGACCACAGATCAACAAACAGATCGTAAAGATCTTCCGGCGAAGTAAGCTCTTCATGTTCTTTGCAACAAAAGCGGATGCTCTTGCCCGCTCCGTAAAAACGGTGTTCGATCTGATCTTTTCTTGCCATCGAACGCTGCGCGTCGAACCCTTCGGGGAAACGTTTCGTCAGCTTGCCGATGTTCTTATCCAGGACATCGCTGAGATCGACATCCAGGGCATATGCGGCTTCCGCCAAATACCAGGCGACATCGCCGAGTTCCTTGATCAGATCCTCCTTGTTGAGTTCGTGCCCCTGAAACAGGTGCTTCTTGAGCAGATCACAGGCTTCCCCCGATTCCGCACAAAGTCCCATCAAAGCGTTGAGTAGGACGTCTTTTTCTTCGATCTGCGGATTGAGAAATGTCATAGCCTTCTTCTGATATGCGTTTGCGTCCATCTAATCCTTTCCTTCTTTCAGATAGTTTCGATATAGTTCGTTGCCGGAAACACCGTAGGTCTCCCCGACCTTTTTTGCCGCATCCTTTGCCCGCAGACCTTCTTTGACCAGAAGATCGACCTGTTTCAGCAGATCCGCAGGATCTATTTCCTTCTCTTCGCTGCAGCCTTCGACGATGAGGACCATCTCCCCTTTCAGATCATGAAGGAGACAGAGCTCTTTCAATGTCCCGCGGTGGAACTCCTCGTGCAGTTTCGTCAGTTCTCTGGCAAGACAGGCTTTGCGTTCGCCGAAGACTTCCGACATCAGCGCCAGTGTCTTTTCGATGCGGTGAGGCGCTTCATAAAAGATCAGCGTATAAGGAAATCCTCTCAAAGATTCCAGTTCCTTCTTTGCCTGCGAGGATTTGGCATTGAGGAAACCGTAGAAAAGATAATGATTCGTCGGCAGACCGGAAGCCACCAAAGCGTTCAATGCGGCATTGGGTCCCGATACCGTCACGATCTTATAACCCTGTTCAATGACCTCGTTGACCAGAAGATAACCCGGATCGGAGATCAGCGGATATCCGGCATCGGAGATCAGAGCGACATCTTCCCCTTTTTCCAGAAGCGACAGGATCCCCTTCGCCGACTGACGCTCATTAAAATTGTGATACGTGATCGTCTTTGTATGGATATCGAAATGCGAAAGCAGCTTTGCCGAGTTGCGGGTATCTTCGCAGGCGATGACGCTGACATTTCTCAAAACATCGAGACAGCGCTGCGACACTTCGCTCAGATTGCCGATCGGTGTGGCTACAAGAAAAAGTGTAGCCTTATTTTCCGGCTCCACTTTGTTCTCCTTTTTCCCCTCTGTCTTCTTTCTTTACGGGTTTATTATATTTTCCTTTGGCGATCAGATCATCCAGTGAAATGAAGATCGCGTGTTCGGGATTCTCCAGCTTGCAGTTTTTGGCGATGACATTCATCGAGGTGATACGGAACCTCTCACCTTCATATTCGACTTGCGAATTCAGTTTCGGCAGATCCTTGCGCAATGACTTGTAGGCGTCATCTTCAAAACGCAGGCAGCACATCAGGTTGCCGCACTGACCGGACAGTTTCTGGATGTTCAATGCCAGAAGCTGGTTTTTGGCCATATTGATCGAGATGCGGTCGAATTCCCCGATGAACTTCGCACAGCACAGTTCCCTTCCGCAGACACCGATGCCCGAGACCATTTTGGCCTTGTCTCTGGTGCCGACCTGTCTGAGGTCGATGCGGCAGTGGAAGATCGATGCCAGAACTTTGAGCAGTTCACGGAAATCGACGCGGTCATCCGCGAGATAGGTGAACGTGATCTTGGCGCGGTCGAGCGTATACTCGGCGGAAATGACGTTCATCTTCAGATCGAGATTGTCGGATTCTTCCTGACAGATCTTTCTGGCATGGGCGGAATCCGCCTTGTTGCGTTCGAACTGCTTCCTGTCTTTTTCGTTCGCCTTGCGGACGATCTCCTTGATCTCCAAAGAGATATTGGGCTTTTCAAACGGATCGGAGACCACGTGGCCGTATTCCATGCCGCGCTGCGTCTCTACGACGACCGCATCGCCGTTTTTGACCGACGGGTCTGTCGTGGAAAATGTATAAGTTTTATTTGTCGTCTCAAATCGGACGGAGATATATTTCTTGTTTTCTTCCATAATTCACCTTCAGATATATGATATTATCTCATAACTGATCGCGTCAAACAGCAGCTTTCGCTCGGCATTGGCCATTGCCTTGTCGGAAGCGTTTACGAAGATCTCGAGCAGTTTTCCCGGCTGATGGGCTTGAATGAGCGAAAGATGAGGATCGTATTCCGAGTCGTTCATCCTTCTGTTTTTCAGCGCATCATCGATCATGGAGATCATGATCGAAAGATACATGTCCACACACCTGCGGAAATCTTCGCGGTCCTTGAATGCCGTATAAAACTCCTGATAAAACATCACCGGCAGAAACTGCTTCTCATCAAGAAGATCGATCGTCTTATAAACGTACTCTTTCGCCGTGAGATAGATCGGATCATTGAGATCGAATTCCGGATCGAAACGGTGCAGGATACCGGAAAGAAGATAGGCGTCGACGGGGTCGAAACCTTTTTCTTCATAACGTTCGATCAGAAAAGAAAAATCTCTGGTCAGAAACGGGATCTCCTGGCAGCGCGAAACGATCGTCGGCAGCAGATCTTCTTTGTGATCACTGATGAAGATGCCGTATGTGTTGGAATTGGACGGCTCTTCCATGAACTTCAGGATCATGTTGAGCACCTTGTTGGATGCGTTGTTGATGTTAGCCAGGATATAAACTTTTCTGCCCGAAGATTCCAGAGATGTCCTGGAGAATTCATCAAGGATCGTCTCGATGTCGTCCTTCTTGATGAGAGAGGCATAGCCGTCGACATAGATCACATCGAAATAGCTGTTGTTCCGGATCCTCTTGCAGACATCGCAAGTCTCGCAGGCAAAATCATCCTTTCCTTCCACGATCGACTGGGCAAGCAGATAAGCGGCTTCGATCTTCAAAGGGTTGTATTCACCGGAAAAAAGGTAGCTGTGCGCTACTCTTTTGTTTTTCAGTGAGTTTTCAAGACTCCGATACGCGATCGGCTCGGAATCCCTAAGCTGCGTTTTGATCATTGATCTTGTTTAAGATCTCCTTTAATGAAGCTTCGATGACCTCTTCTTTCGTCTTGGACGCATCGATGATGGTGATGCGGTCCCTGAAGCGCCGCAAGACTTCCTTATAGCCTTGCGAGACTCTGTGATGGAAGTCGATCGATTCCTGATCGAGACGGTCCTTGAAACTGCGGTCGGCAAGCCTGTCCAGTCCAACCTGTTCATCGACATCGAGATAGATCGTCATATCCGGATACGTGTTGTCGATCGCAAACAGATTGATCGATAATACTTCATCAAAGCCCAGCTGGCGGCCATAGCCCTGATAGGCCAAAGAAGAATCCAGAAAACGTTCGCAGATGACGATCTTGCCCGCTTCCATAGCCGGGAAAACTTTTTCCACCAGGTGCTGGCGGCGGGAAGCGGCATAAAGAAGCGCCTCCGTCTTAGCATCCATCATAGTATTCTTCGGATCCAGGATGATCTTGCGTATGTCTTCGGAGATCGCGATGCCGCCCGGTTCTCTGGTATGTACGACGGCATAACCCATCTGTTCAAGACGCCGGCAGACCTCTGTCGCAACGGTCGTCTTGCCGGAACCGTCCGGTCCTTCAAACGTGATAAACCGGCCTTTCATCAGTTCAGCTTCTCCGGTTTGGGCATGAACGTCTTTTCGACGGCGTCCATGATCTGTTTCTTGATCCGTTCGTATTCTTCATAGCTTAGATCGAGGTCCTGCGAAGGGACGATCTTGACCGAAGCTGCGCCGGGATTGGCGAACATGGCCATCAGATCTTCCAAAGAATCATACATGTCGATCGGAAGGATTGCATATCTCGTCTTTCCTTCCTCGTCGATGAATAAAACATCGTTCTCATTCATCGAGTCGAGTTCATCCCTGATCTGTTCTATTTTTCTGATATCGATATTCATATTACAAACATTATAGCACTTATCTTCTTATAAGGCCTCTTCACGCACCCAGCCGGCAAAGGAAAAGAAATCAGGGATCGAACAGATCGTATCATAAAGCTCATCGACCGTATCGATAAATTGTTTCTGTTTTTCATCCTTCTCATCGAGATCCCACATATGGTCAAGGTAGGATGCGTATTCGATATGTTCCATCATATCCAGCAGGACTTCCTTCGCCCGCAAAGTATCCTCGTGTTTGAGCAGCGTCACCGTCAACAGGATGTAATCGTAGGCATCGAAGTCGCTGTCGAGATACAAACGGTAAAAATCGTCCGCCTCTTCGATCACGCTGTACATGAAACTCAGACGGTTGACATCGCCTCTTGAAAGCTCTCCGCTCAGACGGATGATCTGCCGCTGCACCTTGATGGCTTTGGTGAAATTGTGCAGATCCATCAGAAAATCGCAATAAAAAGCCAGGATGGTCAAGAAACAATGTTTCTGATAAGAAGACAGATCGCCATACTCGCTCAGATGTTCGTAGTAAGCTTCAAAACGCTGCTCGACAAAAATGTCTTCGCTCAACATGAAATACACGAAGAACGCCTCCAGACATAAAGGATCATGATCGAAGGCCAGATCGACCCGATCGAACAGATCTTTGCCGGACGTGAACATCGTCCTGATGGCTTTGCGGGCTTCCTTCTCCGCGCTTTCATCGATCCGATAGTTCTTGAAATTGGAACGCGTGAAAAAACCTTCGAAGTAAGCTTTCGGATCCTTGTCGTTCAGTTCATTGACCAGTTGAATGAAATCAGCCATCGATCCCTTCCGCCTGCAGGTAAAACATCAGCGCGATCGTCTTTGCGTCATCGATCCTTCCGTCCCGGATCATCTCTTTGATCTGCGAGAACGAGAAGCGCTTGAGATCGATCCTCTCGTCCGGATCGAAGTGCTGACCGAGTTTTTCGTCCGCTTCACCGTAATACAGATGTATCCTCTCCGAACAATAGCCGCAAGTCGGGATGATGCTTCCCATCTTGCGGATGTTTCTGACCGAATAGCCGGTCTCTTCGACCGCTTCCCTCAGGATCGTCTCATCCGGGTCTTCGCCCTTTTCGATCTTGCCTGCCGGAAACTCCAGCATCTCCTTGCCCAAAGAATAACGGTACTGACAGACCATATAGTAAAGCCCGTCTTTCTTCAAGGCGATACAGGCACCGCCGTTATGCAAGACCACTTCCCGATACGCCAGAGATCCGTCGTCGAGCGCGACCTGATCTTTCACGACATGGATGACTTTTCCCTCATAGATCTCTTCTCTTTTAACTTGTTTTTCCATTTTCCAGTTTCCTTCTCAATTCGCTTGGAACGTACAGTTCTATTGTACTATCACCGCCTGCATTTTTCCTCATGACCAGGCCGCAATCCAGACGGTGACGCCGCACCAGGACTTTGATCAGACCGGCATCGGCATCCTGCTGCCGCAGCGCTTCTCTCAGATCACGCAGATTGATATGGATCGGCTGAAGCAGCTTTGAAAGGATCGGAAGGACTTTCCGCAATTCTTCCCTGTCGAGTTTTTTGACCAGATCTTTGGCGTAGCTGCTGCAGAAATAGCCTTCGATCTTCTGTTCCTGACAGCGGTTCAAAAGCCACTTGACATCGCTGCTGTCCGCACCGGAAAACAAGATCTCATCAAGCACAGTATCGGCGAACAGCACTTTCATCTTTCTTATACACTTTCAATTCATCCGATATATAAGTCTTCGACCGCTCGACCGCCATCAGTTTGGCAACGATGGCACCGTGGCGCTCGACATAGACTTCGCCGTTACGAAGGGCGAGATCCAGATATCTGCCGAAACCGTTTTTCATTTGTGTTGCACTAGCTATCAACATAAGCACCTCCATATCATTATTTGAAAGAAAAGGTGCCGATTCCTAATAAAAAAAATGCGGAACTCTCCGCATTCTCTTCTTCAGATCGGGAATATCTGCTTAATCATTTCCCGGCAGATAGAAGACCTTCTCGTCGCCCTTGGAGAACATGTATTCTCCTCTGGCATAGGTCTGGACATAGTCGGGATCTTCGAGCTTTTCCTTGGTCGAGGTCAAAGAGGCATTCTCCTCTCTGAGAGCTTCCAGTTCGGCTTCCACGACTTTGGCCTGCTGCTGCAGGGTGAACATATTGTAGATCTTTTCCAGGACGCCCGAAAGGATGGCGATCGCCGCCACGATCAAAACGATCGAGACGAGCTTGGAAATGATGGAATTCTTTTTCTTTTTGCCTTTTTTAGCCATACCGTTATTATACTACATTTATTCATTCAATAGAATCTTGCTCAGACTGTGCTTTCATCTGGTAAGCTTCCTTGATCTCCTCCAGTACCTCGTACATGGAGAATGCCTGTTCCTTGGACGCGGAATCCCGCACTTCCAAAACTCTCAGCAGGATCTGCCGGTGACCGAAAACGATCCGGATCTCATCGCCGGCCTTGACTTCCGAAGAAGGTTTGGCTGCCTTGCCGTTGATGAAAAGACGCTCATTGAGTGCCAGCTGTTTTCCGATCTCTCTGCGTTTCAGGATCCTCGCAACTTTCAGATATTTATCGATCCTCATCGTTTCTCCAGTTTATCCAAATTATCGACCAGTTTCAACATCTTCGCGATATTTTCCTTCTGATTGTCCAAAGTGATCGCCAGCTTGCTGCTCTTGTAGGTGATCTCTATGTCCCGGGAAAGCGTATTGACATACTCGAAGAGTTTGAGCCCGTCGATCCGGTCGGAATAGTCCTTTGACAGGATGATCGTGAACTTGCCCTTGTAATTGGACACTTTGTCGATCAGATTCAGGTTATAAAGCAGTTCGAGCTTCTTCTTGTCGAAGAGAGCTTCCACCTCCTTGGGCAGTTTGCCGTATTCGTCGGTGATCTTCAGATAGTAATCGAAGAGCTCCTCCTTGGTCCCGATATCATAGAGCTCATGATATAAAGCCAGTTTGTCATAATCGTTGTCGGAAAAACTCTCCGGAATATAACTTGAGATCGGGATGTTGACGTTGACCTTGACCTCTTCTTCCGCCACTTCCTCGCCCTTGGCTTTCAGGATCGCCTTATTCAGCATCGCCAGATATAAGTCGAGACCGACATTGTCGATGAAACCGGACTGCTTCTCACCGAGCAGATCACCGGCACCGCGGATCGTCAGGTCGCGCATCGCGATCTTGTATCCGGAACCGAGCGACGTGAATTCCTTGATCGCATCGAGACGCTTGGCAGAATTCTCGCTCAGCTGTTTCTTTTCAGGGATCATCAGATAGGCGTAAGCGATACGGTCCGAACGGCCGACTCTTCCCTTGATCTGGTAGAGCTGCGAGAGACCGAAGTTCTGCGCATTATCGACGATGATCGTGTTGGCGTTCGGGATATCGAGACCTGTTTCGATGATCGTCGTGCAGATCAGGACATTGATCTCCCCGGAATAGAAGCGGTACATGATGTCTTCGATCTGTTTCCTGTCCATCTGTCCGTGTGCCACGCCGACCCTTGCATAAGGAAGGGCTTTTTCCAGCTTTCGGGCAAGAGAATAGATCAGATCGACGTTGTTGAACAGATAGAAGACCTGACCGTTACGCTCCAGTTCGCGCATGATGACTTCCTGGACCAGGTTCTCGTTCTTGTGGACGACATAAGTCTGCACCGGATAGCGGTTGCTGGGCGGCGTATCCAAAGTCGAAAGACCGCGCAGTCCGACCAGCGACATCTGCAAAGTCCTGGGGATCGGCGTTGCCGATAAGGAAAGGACGTCGATGGAATTCTTCATCTGTTTGATCTTTTCCTTGTGCTCGACGCCGAAACGCTGTTCCTCATCGATGATCAACAGACCCAGATCCTTGTAGCCGATATCCTTGGACAGGATACGGTGCGTGCCGATCAGGATATCGACCTTGCCTTCTTTGAGATCTTTCAGGATCGCCCTCTGTCTGTCTTCCGGTATGTAGCGGTTGAGCAGTTCCACCCGGACGGGGAAATCCTCGAAACGCTTTTTGAACGTATCGAAGTGCTGAAAAGACAAGACGGTCGTCGGACACAGATAAGCGACCTGTTTGTCGTCGTTGACGGCTTTGAAGGCGGCGCGTATGGCGACCTCGGTCTTGCCGAAACCGACATCGCCGCACAAAAGACGGTCCATCGGCTTGGGTTTTTCCATATCGGCCTTGACCTCTTCGATCGCCGTGATCTGATCATCGGTCAATTCATATTCAAAGGTATCCTCGAATTCCTTCTGCATCGGCGTATCCTTGGAGAAGGCAAAACCGATGTTGGTATCTCTGAGGGCATACAGTTCGATCAGCTTGCCGGCGATATCGTTGACGCTCTCTTCCACCCGCTGCTTGGTCTGGACCCACTCCTTGGAACCGAGCTTATGCAGTTTCGGGACGACACCTTCTTTGGAAACGTATTTGCGCACCAGCGAAAACTGCGACAGCGGGACCAGAAGTTCATCATTGCCCTTATAGATGATCTTGAGATAATCGCACTTGATTCCGTTGATCATCCGCGATTCGATCGCCACATACTGGCCGATACCGTATTGATCATGGACGACATAGTCGCCCGGTTTGAGTTCTTCGTAAGAGTTCAGCGTCCTGGCTTCCGCATAGCGGCTGGCAAAACGGCCGTGATGCGGCGCCTTCCTGAACAGCTCGCGGATCGTGTAGACAGAAAGATCGAGGTCTTCGACCGTGAAACCGCCGTAGAGATCTCCGTAAGAAAGGTTGATTCCCTGTTTGAGATCGGCGCCGGCGATGACATACGGGATATCGAGTCGGATCAGAGAATTGACCAGTTCTTCAAAATGCTTCTCATCCAGAACGACCAGCTTATAAGCACTCTTCTCGTTTCTTAAGACATTGGCGATGTAATCGATGGTCCCGTACGGGAAGTCGATCTCCGCGATCTTCGGGATATCGGAGAACGGCTTGCCGTAAAGAAGATCACAGCGGGCGATCTGCCTGGAGAATTCCGCAAAGACGTAGAAACGAAGCGGAAGCCTCTTTTCCTCATACATCTCCTGGATGTAACTGACCGTCTCATTGGTCAGCAGTTCCAGATGCGAATCGATCTTTTCCTTATCGGAAAGATAGACCAGCGGATCATCGAAATAATCGATCAGATGAGACTTGGAAAAATAGCAGTAGTAGAAATACTGCGACTGCCGGTAGGCATCGGAATAAATACATTCCAGATCGAGCTCCATCGCCCCGCTTTCCGCCTTGACATTCTGTCTGAGCCAGTCTTTTTCCTCCGGCGAAAAGAAGACATCTTTGGCAAAGATGATCTTTGCCTCATCGACCTTCTCAAGTGTCCTTTGCGAATCGTTGTCAAAAAAACGGATCGAATCGATGACATCATCGAAAAACTCGATCCTGACCGGCTTGTCGTAATTGACCGAAAAGACATCGACGATGAAACCTCGCGAAGCGAAGGTCATCGGCGTCTCGACGTGACTGGTCTTTTCATAACCCAGACAGATCAGCTTTTCGATCAGTTCCTCTTTGTTCAGAACATCGTCCTTACGGACCTTGATGACATTTTCCGACAGTTCCTCTTTTGAAGGAAGGTGACGTATCAGACCGTACGGGCTGACCAGGATGACCTTGAGCGTTTCGCTGCTGATCATCTTGTACAAAGCGTTGAGCCTGGCTGCCCGGTTCTCAAACGAGGAGGCGATCTCTTCCGCCCGCAGCGATTCTTCCGGCAGGTAAGACACCAGTTCATCTTCATCGAAATACGAGACCAGGATGTCTTTCAGCCGATGGGCAAGATAGGCATTCTCCTTGACCACGATCAAAGGACGCCTGCTTTCCTTCGCCCGCAGGACGATCTTGATCGCTTCTTCCGTCAGTGAATTATAACTTAAAAAGGAATGAGAGCTCTCATTCAGTACGGGTCCGATTCTTTCTAATAGATCCAAAAACTTCATCCGTTATATTTCGACATGACCAGATCGAAATCATGGTCAAAGGCATAGATCAAAGCTTCTGCTCCTTTATCAAAGACCTCATCGAGGATCTTTTCATCTTCCTTGGAAAACGAAGAAAGGACATAATCCTTCGTATCGATCTTCTTGTCGTTGGAAATGCCGATACGGATGCGGTCGATCTTTGAGGTACCGAGCAATTGAATGATGTTGCCCATGCCCTTCTGTCCGCCGCTGGACCCCTGTCTTCGCAAGCGCAGCTTCCCTACCGGCAGATCCAGATCGTCATGGACGACGATCAGATCGCTGACATCGATGCCGTAAAAATGCATCAAAGAAACGACGGCTTCTCCCGACAGGTTCATATACGTCTGCGGCTTGGCGACGATGATCCGCTCTCCCTTATAGCGGAAGATCCCGTATCTTGCCCTGCACTTGGACTTGTCAAGTTCAAGAGGCAGTTTTTCACAGAGACGGTCGATCAGTAAAAAACCCGCGTTATGACGAGTTTTTTCATATTCGCTCCCCGGATTTCCCAGACCGACGATCAGCTTCATCAGTCCTTGTCTTCTTCCTTGGTTTCTTCTTGCGAAACTTCTTCTTTGACTTCTTCCTGTTCTTCTTCCTTCGGCGTTCTCGGCGGATACTTTTCCAGGATCTCGAGATCTCTCATATAGGTCTTGCCGATCTGCGTTCCGGCAAAAGAATGCAAGTCTTCCTTGTAGTAATCTTCCATCGGTTCACCGGAATACGCCAGTGTCGAAGAAGCGAACCTCTTGAACAGACCGATCAGATTCTTTTCATATTCGTATTTGGCAAAGCTGCCGTCCAGCATCGAAGACAAAACTTCCACGCCGGCATCTTCCTTTTCGCAGAGTGCGTTGTAGATCGCCTTGAGCAGCTGATATTCGACGCGGTTCTCCATCTCCGGGATCGCATCGAACTTTTCCTTCAAAGCATCCAGAACATCGAACTTGGAAAGTCTCCTCGCCTTGGCCATATCCAGATAAAGCCAGACGAAAACATCCGTATTCGTCGCTGCCAGTGCTCGGGAATACTTCCCGTTCCTGAAAAAGATCCCCTTGAGGTCGAGATCGTTCAAGGTGCCGGAGGTATCTTCTCCTCTCTTCATCTCTTCGTAAAGTTTCAGGACGCGGCCCTTGTTTCGGAACTCTTCTTCTTTTTCATTTTCGATATAGCTGCAGATACGCTCGTACGCAGTATCGGTCTCCGCCAAAAGCTCTTTATAACATTCGATATATTCCTTATTGTGTCTGTAGCGGGCGATCAATGTCACATTGCGGTACATCACATACACCAGCAGACAGAACATTGCTGCAAAAAATATAATTTCCATCTTGTTGATTCTCCTGATCTATTCACTATTATAGCGTAAACAGCGAATGATAATTTTCATTCAGCTGTCTTTTGAATTCCTCTTCCCCGATGCCAAGTTCTTCGGCGATCTTTTTGCCGGTGTAGACGACGAAGGAAGGTTCGTTGCGTTTGCCGCGCATCGGCGACGGTGCAAGATAAGGACAGTCCGTCTCGATCAGAAGCCTGTCGACAGGCACGGCACGGATCACTTCAAGTTCCTTCTGTGCCTTCTTCCAGGTCACCGGACCGGCGATCGAGATATAAAAACCCAGTTCAAGGAATTTCTTCGCCCATTGCGCATCGTCGGAATAGCAGTGCATGACCCCTTTCACCGGACAGCTTCTCAAGATCTCATAAGTATCCTCGATGGCATCCCGGCTGTGGATGATGACCGGCTTGTCAAGTTTCTGCGCCAGTCTGACTTGCCGATAAAAGATCTCTTTCTGCTTTTCTTTATTCTCTTTGTTCCAGTGGTAATCCAGACCGATCTCACCGATCGCACAGCACGCATCCTCCTCAAAAAGCGAAGCGAAACGTTCAAACAGCGCTTCATCGGTATCATCGGCGTCTCCAGGATAGATGCCCAAGGAACGCTTGAAAGCGATCTTTTCGTGAGCGATCGTCTTGGCGAATTCATAATCATCGATATAGGAAGAGATGATCATCGCCTTCGTTACGCCGTTTTCCGCCATGCGCTCCAATACCGCATCAAGGTCTTCCCTGAAGGCGGCGTCATTGATATGACAATGTGAATCCAGCCAGTTCATCATTTTCCCAGACAGAAGTTTCTGAACATATGATCGATCAGATCCTCCTGATATTCCTTTCCCAAGATCTGACATAAGTCATGGTAAGCGGCGTCAAGATCGGTCACGATGACATCGGTCGTGACGTAACCCAGGTGGTCATGAGCCGTCTTCAATTCTTCATAGCACATCTTCATGAAAGCGATCTGCCGCTCGTTGTTGAGGATGTCTTCATCCGCCAGATCGATGTCTTCCTTGTAACGCTCATTGAGATGGTCAGTCAGGGAAGCGATGTCGTGATCTCTGGCGCTGATCGAGATCTCGCCCTTCTTCACAAGATCAGACTTGTTGTAGACGATGACCGTATTCTCCCCTTCGTACTTCTTCATCAGCGCTTCATCTTCTTCATCGATGTCCGACGCATCGACGACCAGTAAGATGAGGTCGGCCTCTTCCAGTGCCCGGAACGTCTTTTCGATACCGATCTTCTCGATCTCTTCTTTCGTATCGCGGATCCCCGCCGTATCGATCAGGTTCAAAGTGACGTTCTTCAGACTCACTTTACCCTCAACAAGATCTCTTGTGGTACCTGCAATATCGGTGACGATGGCTTTCTCTTTCTGCAGCAGCGCATTCAGCAAGGAAGACTTGCCGACGTTGGGCTTGCCGATGATGACGGTATTCAGACCGTCTTTGATCAGACGGAAACGCTCCGCCTTGTCGATCATCTCTTCACACTGCGCTATCCATTTTTCAACGTAAGGACGCAAGACTTCATCGGTCATCTCCGTTTCGTCTTCGTATTCCGGATAATCGATATTGACCTCGATCATCGCGATGACGTCTTTCATCTCCGCCATCAGCGGATCGATCAGATGCTGGACCGAACCGTTCATTCCGCGGATCGCCGACTTGGCCTGCAGCATGCTTTGAGCCTTGATCAGATCGTTGATCGAATCCGCTTCCGCCAGGTCGATCCTGCCGTTGAGGTAAGCCCGCTTGGTGAATTCCCCCGGTTCCGCCAGACGGCAGCCGTTCTTTAAAAGCAGATTGAGGATGAGTCTGGTGACATAGACGCCGCCGTGGCAGTTGATCTCGACCATATCCTCTTTCGTATACGATCTCCCTGCAGCAAAAAAGGAGATCAGGACTTCGTCGATGATCTTCCCCTCATCCCTGATGTGGGAATAGACGATGGTGTTCGCGGTGATCTTTTTCACATCCGAGATCTTCCGGATGATATCAAAAGACTCGTCGCCGGACATCCTGACGATGGAGATCGCTCCGTCTTTCAAAGCTGTGGAGATCGCACAGATCGTATCATTCAACATACATTACCATTCTATACGAAATTTCAAAAATGTTATAGAAAAGATGCTCTGACTCTTACATCTCTGCCGCTTTTGAAATAAGTAGATCCGGTACTCCTTCGTTTTCTGTTCTTCTTTGTCAAAAGGTACCGATCCCGGACCAAAAGATACCCCTGGGAACTTGAAAAAAGACCACTTCACATTCTAAAATAAAATTAGAAAAAGCTTTATTCATAATAATAAAAATAGGAGGAAAAGTATGAGCAAGTATGTTATCACGCTGAGCCCGTCCGGCAAGTATCATTTCAACCTTGTCGCCGGCAATGGCGAACCGATCCTGACATCTCAGATGTATGCCGCCAGAAAAGGCGCAGTCAAAGGCATCCGAAGCGTCGCCAAGAATGCACCGGAAGCACCGGTCGTAGACCTCACTGCCAAAGAAGTCGTTCCTGCCAAGAATCCGAAATTCGAGATCTACCAGGGCAAAGACGAAAAGTACTATTTCAGGCTCATTGCCGCTAACGCAAAATCCATCGGCAGATCCGAAGGCTACAATTCTCTGTCATCCTGCAAGAACGGCATCAAGTCCGTCAAGAAGAACGCAGAAGCAGAGATCGAAAAGAAAGCTCCCGCCAAAAAATAAGCAGGGATAAAAACAAACAAAAAAATGCTCCGGTAATTTACCGGAGCATTTTTCATGATGTCTTACGAAAGACCTTATGCAAGGATCTTTGCGATCAGGCCTTCGATGATACCGAACAGCGAGAAGTCCTGGCCGCCGTAGACCAGCATCCAAGGCTGGATCGTGTTGTTGAAGAAGT
>JAIKXJ010000083.1 GCA_024684175.1 Erysipelotrichaceae bacterium | reverse complement strand
GAGATGTATGTAATCAAGAACGGTACAGTCTACACGATGAAGGATGACAAGCCCATCAAAGCTGACATCCTGGTCAATGATGAAGGCAAGATCGAAAAGATCGCTTCCTCCATCAAAGCGGACAAAGCGGAACTCATCGATGCTTCCGGCAAAGTCGTCATTCCCGGTTTTGTGGATGCCCATTCCCACATTGGCGGCGTCTTTGAAGACGAACTGGACGACCTCAACGAATGTACGAACCCGGTCACGCCGGAAATGGATGCCTACTACGGCATCACCCCGGATGACGAACAGTTCAAGATCGCTGTGAAAAACGGCATCACGACTTCCTGCCTGATCCCCGGCAGCGGCAACGTCATCGGCGGCTGGGGCATCGTCCTGAAGTCCAGTGAAGGAACGATCGATGAAAGACTTTTAAAACATCCGGTCTGCCTGAAAGCCGCCACCGGAATCAACCCCAAAGGTGTCTATTCCAGAGCCCATCAGCTGCCGATGACCCGCATGGGCATCGCCTTCCTGTTAAGAGACTACTTCCGTAAAGTCAGAGAATATAAGGAAAAGAAAGAAAAAGCGAAGAAGGATCCCAAGAAGATGCCTCCTTATGATCTGGGACTGGAACACGGTATTCCCGTACTGGAAAAGAAGATCCCCTTAAAAGTCCATACCTATATGCACGACATGGTCACCGTCGTTGAGATCGCAAAAGAATTCGACATCAACGTTACCATCGACCATGCCCAGGGCGCATCCGATTACTATGATGTCTTAAAAGACAGTCACGTCAAAGGCGTCATCTTCGGACCGATCTCCTCAGGGCTCTTCCCGGGAGAAGGCGGCAAGATCGACTTTGAGTGCTGCAAAGGTCTGGACGATCGAGGCATCACCGTCACCGTCATGACCGACGGACCGGTCACACCGGAAAACCTGCTGGTCACGGAAGTCGGTGAAGCCGTCAGAAAAGGCATGGATCCCGTCCATGCACTGGCTATGATCACCCGCAACTCCGCAAAGATCCTGATGGTCGACGACAGAGTCGGCACTCTGGAAAAAGGGAAAGACGCCGATATCCTGATCTTTGATGCTCTGCCTTCGCTCGATGTCAGAGCCAACCTCTTACTGACAATGATCAACGGAAAGGTGGTGTACAGGAAAGATGAAGTATGATTATCCCAAGTGCCGCAAGTCCGATCTGGTCGAAGAACGCTTCGGCCATCAGCTTGAGGCACCCTATACCTGGCTCAGAGACACCAAAGATCCGGAAGTCAAAGACTTCACTGCCAGGGAAAACGCATTTACCGATTCCTATTTCGATCCCGAAGAGATCGAAGCCATGATCGCAAAACTGAAAGCGGAATATAATGAGGAACTTCCTTCAGGCATCCTGCCCTGGCATGACGGCTATATCGCCACCAGATCCCACGAAGGAAACTACACAGTCGTGGAACTGGACAAAGACCTCAATGTCGTAAAGACCCTGTTCAGGAGATACGATCTGCCTGAAAGGACTCCTTTCTCGGCAACGCCTTCGGAAACGGATGAAGATATTCTGGCCATCATGGCTCAGGTCGACGGTGCACCGCGTCCCGACAACATCATCTATGATTTCCGAAACAGCAGGATCCTCAAGATACTGCCTCTGACTTTCTCGGGTGTCTGGTCGAAAAAGAAGCTTGCCTTCTATTCGCCGACCACCATCTCTGAAGGAAACAGTTGCAAGACCATCATCCAGAAATGGGAAGAGGGAAATGATGAACTGAGCGATGTCTTCACCTATGAAGGCAATGCGATCTTCGGGAATACGCAGGTATCCGAAGACGGCAATACGATGATCTTCTCCTTCTCCGTCAATTACTCTCAGGACTACTATTATGTCTTTGATGAAGAAAGCGGTGAAGCATATCCGATCAATCCGGACAAGGTGATGATGCTGAGCTATGTCGATTCCTTCAAAGGAAGACACTACTTCATCTCCTTTGAAAACGATCCGCACGGCGAAGTGATCGCCATTCCCTATGGAAAAGACATCAGCTGCGCCGAAACGGTCTATCAGGAAAAAGAAGCCTACATCGAAGGCGGAACTTCCCTGAACGAGAAGATCTATCTGCTTTCCAGCAAGGATGCCGCCAGCAGAGTCATCTGTGTGGATGATGGCAAGGAACTGGAACTTCCGGAAAAAGTCGCATCCTTGAGACCTTCCGGCAAGACAAAAAGCGGCAGGATCTTCGAATTCGACTGCTTCGTCAATCCGCCGAAACTCCTGGAATTTGACGGCGATGCGTTCAGAACGATCTACGGCAAGGACGAAGATACGTCCGATATCATCGTCGAGTTCCTGAAAGCACCTTCGAAAGAAGACAAAAAAGAGATCCCCTACTATCTGGTGAGATCCAAGGATGCAAAGAAAGACTCAAATAATAAGACACTGATCTACGGCTACGGCGGATACAATGTCAACATGCCGCCCTGGTCAACGGAAATGGTCTCCCAGACCAATATCGCCGCCTGGGTCAGGAACGGCGGCATCTATGTCCACTGTCTCTTGAGAGGCGGAAGCGAATACGGCACTTCCTGGCACGAGGAAGGCATGGGTCTGAAGAAAAAGAACTGCTACTACGACTTCATCGGCATCGCCGAGAAAGTGATCGCCGATGGCTGGACAAGACCGGAAAAGATCGCGATCAGCGGCTGCTCCAACGGCGGACTGCTGATGAGCACACTGGTCACCATGAGGCCCGATCTCTGGGGCTGTGTCATCGATTCTGTCCCCCATACCGACATGATCCACTTTGCGGATGATGACAGAGGACCGATGTACATCACCGAGTACGGCGATCCCAATCATTCCGAAGAAGAATATCTGTATCTCTTAAGCTATTCTCCTGTCCACAATGTGAAGGACACTGAATATCCGGCGACCTACATCCAGACCGGAGAGTGTGACAACAACGTTCCTCCCTACCACGGCAAATCCTTTGCTGCAACGATGCAGGAACATAACAGAAGCGATAATCCGATCCTGTTAAGAGTATTGGAACTCGGATCCCATGACAGAGGTCAAGGGGAAGTCTTCTGGAAGACCATCGCCGAGATGCATGTCTTCATGGAAAAGAATCTCAAATAAACAAAGAACTGTCAGTGATATGTACCCAGAATCCTGGACATATTAGCTAACTAAACTGTAACACGATTTAAGATGGATGCTTCCCTGTATTTGACAGGAGGCATCCATTGTGTTTTGGCTTGAATCCTTTCGTTGTTGTAGTAGTGAATGTATTCTTCAACAGCTTTATAGAACTGTTCGAATGTCCTGTACTGTGATTCATATCCGTAAAACATCTCGTTCTTCATCCTGCCGAAGAAGG
>JAIKXJ010000050.1 GCA_024684175.1 Erysipelotrichaceae bacterium | reverse complement strand
TATAAACTCTTCAATAAACTAATATAAGTTGATGCTAAATAGTTAAAAGTTGATGGTTTATGATGAAATAGTATGTTTTCCTTTCTATTATTTTCTTTTGTATTGTGTGAGAAGATTTTGAGAAGTTTTCTTCAAAATACTTATGAAAAAACGATTTGTAATCAGTAGGTTACGGGTCGTTCCTATGATGCCCAACGGGCATCATAATTCCTGTAGTTGGCACCAGCTAAAAAACAAACTCTCGCAAGAGAGTTTTTCTTTATATACGGCTTTTATCCAAAAGGTCAGCAGACCGACCGGGAAGGAAGCAGAAAGGAATAGATCTTCCTTCCCTATATATAAGAGGAAGCTCCTCCTACGATCCCAGTGTAATTCCCGTTCAAAAAGAAAAACAGTTGCAGATATCGACATAAGCACAATGATAGAGTTTGCCATTGAACTTGTTATATAATCTTGATAATGAATACGAAAAGACTGACAAGATTAGCCATGTTGATCGCCGTATACCTCGTTTTGAGCATCCTGACGCCTGTAAAAGTGGTCAACTTCAAATTCACCTTCGAAGCGTTCCCGATCCTGGTCGCCGCTTTCCTGTCGGGTCCGGCTGACGGACTGATCGTCGGAGGTATCGGCTCGTTTTTATATCAGCTGCTGTTCTCCGGTTACGGGATCACCCCGACAACGGTACTCTGGGTCCTGCCCCATGCAGCCAGCGGTCTTCTCGTCGGTCTTCTTTCCAGATCAAAGAAATTCGATCTGAACAGACCGCAGATCATCCTGGCCTGCATCCTGTCTTCGCTGACCGTGACTTCTTTGAACCTGCTGGCACTATATGTCGATTCCAAACTCTACGGCTATTATTCCTCAGCCCTGGTCTTCGGCAATCTGTTTCTTAAGATCGTCACCGGCGTCATATTGGCTGTCATCTATTCCGCGATCCTGCCGAAACTGCTTGCTTATCTGAAAAAGCTGCAGGAACAAAACTGAGAGGTCCGCCTCTTTTTTTGTTGCGCTATACCTTATAATGAATCTGTAAGAAGAGGAGGATTTTACATGTTCACAGACATTGAGATCGCTCAGGCATGTAAAAAAGAAAAGATCCAGGTGATCGCCGACAAAGCCGGTATCCCTCAAGAGGATCTGGAATTCTATGGAAACTACAAGGCGAAAGTCGACTTTCGCCTTTTGAAGAAACTTCAGGACCGCAAAGACGGTAAACTGATCCTGGTCACCGCCATCAACCCGACACCGGCCGGTGAAGGAAAGACGACCACGACCATCGGTCTGGCTGACGGACTTCGCAAGATCGGCAAAAATTCGATCGTCGCCTTGCGTGAGCCCTCCCTGGGACCGGTCTTCGGCGTCAAGGGGGGTGCTGCCGGCGGCGGCTATGCCCAAGTCGTTCCGATGGAAGACATCAATCTGCACTTCACCGGTGACTTCCATGCGATCGGTGCCGCCAACAACCTGCTGGCAGCGATGCTTGACAACCACATCCAGCAGGGAAACAGTCTGAATATCGATCCGCGGAAGATCACCTGGAAGCGGGCAGTCGATATGAACGACCGTCAGCTGCGGAACATCATCGACGGTCTGGGCGGTAAGGCCAACGGCATGCCCAGAGAAGACGGTTTCGATATCACCGTCGCCTCGGAAGTCATGGCTGTCTTATGTCTGGCTTCCGACATCCTCGATCTGAAAGAAAGGCTTGCAAGGATCATCGTCGCTTATACATATGACAACCAGCCGGTCACTGCCGGCCAATTGAAGGCACAGGGTGCCATGGCCGCCTTATTGAAAGACGCTTTGAAGCCCAATCTCGTGCAGACCCTGGAAGGCACTCCGGCCTTTGTCCACGGCGGACCGTTCGCCAATATCGCTCACGGCTGCAATTCCGTGACCGCCACAAAGATGGCGATGAAATTAGGCGATTATGCCGTGACGGAAGCCGGTTTCGGTGCAGACCTCGGCGCCGAAAAATTCCTGGACATCAAATGCCGCATGGCAGGCCTGAAGCCTGATGCGGTCGTCATCGTCGCGACCATCCGCGCCTTGAAGCATCACGGCGGCGCTTCAAAAGACACGCTCGGCACAGAGGACCTCGAAGCGCTGGAAAAAGGTCTGCCGAACCTGCTTCAGCATGTCGACAATATCACCAACGATTTCAGACTGCCGTGTGTCGTCGCCATCAACGCCTTCCCTTCCGATACGAAAGCCGAACTCGATCTGGTCGAAAAACGCTGCCGGGAGCTCGGCGTCAATGTCGCCTTGAGCGAAGTCTGGGCCAAAGGCGGCGAAGGCGGTATCTCCTTGGCCAACGAAGTCGTACGGCTTTGCGAACAAGAGAATGACTTCACATTCGCTTATGAAGACGATCTGTCCATCAAAGAAAAACTGGAAGCGATCGCCAAAAAGATCTATCATGCTGACGGCGTAGACCTCATCGGTAACGCACCGAAACAGCTCAGGCAGCTAGAAAGCCTCGGCTTCGGTTCTTATCCGATCTGTATGGCCAAGACACAGTACTCCTTCTCCGATGATCCCAACAAGCTCGGTGCACCGAAAGGCTTCCGCATCTCGGTCAGAAATCTGAAAGTCTCTGCCGGTGCGGGCTTCATCGTCGCTCTTACCGGCGAGATCATGACGATGCCGGGTCTTCCGAAAGTACCGGCTGCCGAAAAGATCGACGTCGATGAGAACGGCGTGATCACAGGACTGTTCTGATATGAAAAACAAGACTTTGGAAGAATTCTCCCTCTTAGCTGCCTCAAAGGATCCCGTTCCGGGCGGCGGCGGTGTCATCGCCGATGCCGGTGCTTTGGCAGCCTCATTGGGAGAGATGGTGACCAACCTCACCATCGGCAAAAAGAAATACCTGGAACACACTTTTGAACTTACACAGATCCGCAAGGAACTCGAGATCCTTAGAAGCAGTCTGCTCGACTGCATCAACAAGGACGCTGAAGCCTTCGGACCGCTTGCGAAAGCCTATTCGCTTCCGAAAGACAGCGAAGGCTATGAGGAACATATGGAAGCCTGCTTAAAAAAAGCGGCCGATTCCCCTTATCTGATCTTAAAATTTGCGATGCGCATCATTGAGATCGATGAACGGCTGGCTTCCATCGGTTCGAAGATCTCGGTCTCCGATGCGGCGACCTCGGTCATGCTGGCACATGGCGTGCTCTATGGCGCCTACATCAACATCTTAGTCAATACACGGCTGATGAAAGACCGTGACTATGCCGATCAACTGACGAACGAAGCAGTCAAATATGTCGATGAATATTCGATCAAAGCGCTCAATATCTTCGACGATATCTGCAAGAGGCTGACCGATGTCTGAGCTGTTGAAAGGAAAGCCGGTCGCCGAAGCGATCCGGGAGCGCTGCATCAATAAAATGAAAGATCTCTCCGGCAAAGGCATCACTCCCACGCTGGCGCTGTTTCGGGTAGGAGAAAAACAAGACGATCTTTCCTATGAAAAAGGCATCGGAAAATGTTTTGACAAGATCGGGATCGCGATCAAAAAATACGTTTTCGACGTGAATGCCGATCCGGAAGGATTGTACCGGGCTTTGAAAGATGCAAACGATGATGAAAACATCCACGGTATCCTGGTCTTCCGCCCTCTGCCAAAAAGCTTCGATGAAGAAAAAGTCAAAGCACTCATCGATCCGGAAAAAGACGTCGACGGCTGCAACGATCTGTCTTTGGCCGGAATCTTCATGAACAAAGATCTCGGCTTTGCCCCATGTACTGCGCAAGCGGTCACGGAGATCCTTCACCATTATCGGATCGAGGTGAGCGGAAAGAAAGCCGTCGTCTTAGGAAGATCCTTGGTCATCGGCAAGCCGGTCTCGATGCTGCTGCTGAATGAGGATGCGACCGTGACCGTCTGTCATTCCAGGACCAAAGACATCGAAGCGATCGCTTCCGATGCCGATATCCTGATCTGTGCGACCGGAAAAACAAGTTCGATCGGTTCCTCTTACTTCAATGACCGTCAAACGCTCATTGATGTCGGGATCGGTTTCGACCCGATCCGCAACAAGCTTTGCGGCGATGTCATCTTTGAAGAAGCGGATGGCATTGTACAAGCGGTCACACCGGTCCCCGGCGGTGTCGGTTCCGTGACGACGGCCGTGCTGGCAAGTCATGTCATCGAAGCCGCTTTGAAACGATAAAAAAAACAAAAAGTCACATCCGTGACTTTTTTTGCTGCTCCAGATTCAGAAGCTTCTCTTTTCTGTCCAGTCCGCCGGCATAGCCTGTCAGGCTGCCGTTTTTGCCGATGACCCGGTGGCACGGAACGATGATGCTGATCGGATTGGCAGAGACAGCGGAACCGACCGCCTGACAAGACATCCTGCGGATCCCGTCTTCTTTCGCGATCCTTTGAGCGATATCGGAATAACTCACCGTCTGCCCATACGGGATCTCCTGCAGGATCTTCCATACCCGCATGCGAAACGGCGTATCCTCGAACTTCAGCGGGATATTTATCTCGGGTCGTTTCCCTTCAAAGTACTGTTTCAGAAAGATCTTCGTCTGTTCAAAGACCGCAAGGTCACGCTGTTCGGCCTTCTCTTTCCGGTCTTCGGGAAAGTGTTTCTGGCCAATGAACCAAAGGCCTGTCAAAGACTGCCCGTCACTTTCCAAGGCGATCTTTCCCAAAGGTGAATCGGTCTCGTTCCAAAAGATGCTCATCTCAATTTATTGCCGCACTTCGGGCAGAACAACGCTTCCGGATCGGTGATCTTTTCCCCGCACCTGCTGCAGAAGAAAGGTTCAAAAGATGCAGGTCTGGCCTCACCGCATTTCACGCAGAAGTTTCCGTTGTTTTTATTACCGCACTTCGGACAATACCATTCGCCTTCCTGACTTGTTTCATCGGTATAGACCACATGATCTGCAGCATTCGGATTTTCAAAGCCGCTGCGGTCATCGCAGTATTCTTTGTTGCAGATGATCTTCATCGCCTGTCTGCAGATCTCGACGAGTTCCCTGTATTTGCCATCCCCCGGATTTTCCGGCCGTTCATGATTCAGCTTAAAATCCAAGTCGTCAAAATACTTATGGTCGACATCGATATGCACATAGAAATCGTAGTCATATTCATAGCGTTTCGGATCGTAGCTGACATTCTTGCCGTCCGCATCCTTATAATAGATCTCATCCTTATCTTCCCTGATGCTGACTTTCATGTCTTTCACCTGATCGAAACGCAGGATGTCCGGATTGTCCTGTCTCCATTTCGCAGTCAGACTTGAAACGATGAAACACTTCTTTTTCGTATCGATATAGAATTTGTAATAATCACCGATGATCTTATCGGGATCGAAACTCTTGAGTTCTTCCGCATTCTTTTCCCGGTAAGCCAGCTGTTCCTTGATGGCCTCCACGCTTGTACGCTTGCGCCCGGTGAACCAACGGGAAAGCTTGGCGGCACAGTCTTTGCACATATTGCCGTCATCCAGCTTCCGGTTGCCCAGGAATTTGATCTCTTTTCCGCAGATATCACAGTATTTTTTGTCAAAAAAGCCCATCGTGTACCTCCTTATCGATGATAAACGTGATCCTATCTGACTTCATTATAGCATCGCCGCACAGATCTTCTCTCCGAGCTCATCCTGTTTCCTTCTTACTTTGACCGGTTTGAGGTAAAATAGACTTATGTACAGAAATTCTTATGTAGAGATCGACCTGGATGCACTCAGGCACAATATCCGTTTCTTCACTTCCGGCACGGATAAAATACTGATCGGTGTCGTCAAAGCGGACGGTTACGGCATGATCGATTACATCGAAGCCAAAACACTGAAGGAAGAAGGCGTGGATCATTTTGCCGTTTCCAGCCTGGATGAAGCTTTGCACCTGAGAGAGCACGGGATCGATGGTTCCATCCTGATCTTGGGCCAGGTGCCGGATGACAGCATGGATCTTATTAAGAAAAACGATCTTTCAATCGTCACCTTGTCTTTGCCTTTCGTTCAAAAGGCCCAGCTGAACGGTGTCAAAGTCCACCTCAAGCTCAATACCGGCATGAACCGTATCGGTGTCAGAACTGCCGAAGCTAAACAGTGTCTCGGTCTTCTGAAAGACAAAGGTGCGATCATCGAAGGTGTCATGTCACACTTCTCCAGTGCCGATGAGGATATCGAATACTCCAAAGCGCAGTACGAACGCTTCAAGAAATGCGTACAGTCTTTAGACTACGACTTCCCTTTGATCCATATGTCGGCGACCGACGGTGCGATCGCAGTCGATGACGATATCTGCAATGCACAAAGGATCGGTTTGGGATTGCTGGGCTTAAGCGCCTATAAGACCGACTTGAAACAAGTCATCGGTCTGTATTCTCACGTCTCCATGCTGAAGAAGCCGGAAGCCGGCGATACCGTCTCCTACGGACGTCACTATACATCGGACGGAAACGGCTGGCTGCTGACCATCCCTTTGGGCTATGCGGACGGTTTCTATCGCAGCAATACCGGCAAAAAAGTCTGGTGCGAGAACGAATACGGCACGATCGTCGGCAGCATCTGCATGGACCAGCTGATGATCTTGTGCGAACATCCTCACGAAGAAGGATCGAAGGTCGAACTCCTCGGAAGTCATATCGATGTAGCACAGCGGGCAAAGGAGCTGGGCACCATACCTTACGAGCTTTACACTTCATTGTCCGACCGTCTGACGAGAAAATATCTGAAAAACAAAAAAGTCTTCATGTCGATCGACCCGCGTTTCTGATCACCGGGAACTGAATTAGCCAAAAGTCATAGAAATATGGCTTTTTTTCATGGGAATAATGCATTTTCTTTCTTTTTTGGTCAGGAATCCGCCCTCTTTTCGCCGAATAACGATATGAAGGAGTTCAAAAGATGAAAGAAAGAAAACAGAGAAAACAGACCATCATCATTATCCTCTTGTGCATCCTGATCCTGTTGGCAGGCTTGGCACTCTTTTTCAGCCTCCGGGCATGGAACAAGTCGCAGGCTTGCAGTGACTTACAAGTCTCACAGGATCAAAGCGATTATCAGAATCCTCTGGACAAAGTCAAGGATGAGGATGCCTATACGGAACTGATGGGATTCGGACGTCTGGAACTGGATCTGGATTCTCCCCTCATCTATCTGATCAACCCGCCGGGCAATGAGGTCTATCTGAGTTTTGATGTCCGATACCAGGGGCAGAGCTTATATAAGAGCGATCTCATCGAACCGGGAAAGATGGAAGACTTCGATATCTACAGCCGACTGGATGCAGGTGAACATACGCTGACGTATCTGATCTCTTCCTATGACCTCAAGGACAAGTCTCTCCTGTGGTCCGGTGTGCAGCAGGATCAGGACATCTTCATCAGAAAATAAGGAGTTTTATGAAAAAGATCATCACATTACTGTTCGTTTCTCTCTTGACGCTGTGCATTCCCGCCCATCTCTTTGCGGAGGAAGATGTCACGGAAGTGACCGGCGAACAAGCCAGCGTCACCCTCTATGCCAACATCGGATCGCAATACTTCGTCAAGCTGCCGAGGCGCGTCGATGTCAAAAACGAGAACACCAGCTTTGAAATCTTCGCCAAAGGAAGCATCGCCGCCGACAAGAAACTCGATGTCACTGCCGGTGCGGGTGATCATATCTTAAGAGACAATACCGCCGGTTCCACCAGAAGCTATCCGCTCAATGTCACCGCGAGCGCAACGAGCTTTGCAGCTGACTTGCTGGCGGAAGAATACCAGAACGATCTGAAGGCTGTCTTCACCATTACCCATGCGGCACTTTCCGCAGGTGACTACAGCTACGATCTTCCGATCGTCATCGCGCTCAACCAAGCGAATTCCTGATTCTTCGATCAGGGCCTGCATCCCTGATCCTTCCCTTTTTTAAAACATCCGAAGCAATTCGGATGCAGATATCTGCGGATGAGAAAGTTCATTGAAACTGTCTTCATACATTTCATCCGCTTGCTCAAGGGGGTCACAAAAATGACATGTTTAAAAACGATCCTTTCTACACTGATTCTTTCTTTTTGGAGTCTGCTGACCCCCTTGAAAGATACCTACATCATCGAGATCCCGCAGAGCGTCGACCTGACGCAGACCGACTGTTTCGAAGTCCGCATCAAAGAAAACGGACTGAACGGCAGTCAGATCCTTCATGTCGATATGCCCTCCGGATTCACACTATACGAAAGCGACGGCGAACGCTTCGCTCAGGGCGGCGTCTTGAACAATCAGCTCACCTACCGGAAAGATGAATATGAAGCCAAGACGGTCACGCTGCAGCTTGAAGAGCTTGAGACAGGAGAATGGTCCGGAACTTTGCCGATCTCCATTTCCATCGAAAACACGGTCCCGTCCAATATTCTGGAGAGCGGCGAGGACCTCAACGCTTTATTCAGACGATACGATCCGCAAGAGATCCTGTTTACCGATACGGTGCAGGGAGAATGGATCGCCGATGTCTCAAAAGCGCAGGATGCCTCGATCAATGCATATCTCCAAGACGACACTGTCTATATCAGCAATCAAAGGCAAGAAAAGATCCTCACCGATATCTCCATGAGCGGTGCCTTCAAAGATCTTTCTTCCCTGTCGTACATCGATCTGTCAGACCTTGAGTTTTGTAACTGCTTTGATATCTCCCACATGTTTGACAATTCCCCTATTCTGAATACGATCGAAGGGATCGGGCAGATCGATGTTTCCAATGTTACGGACATGGACCACCTGTTCTTCGGCTGCCGAAACTTGAGCACGCTGCAGATCGGCGGCTGGGACACATCGAAAGTCACCGATTTTTCCGGCGCCTTCGCATATTGCGAAAGTCTGAAGACACTCAATTTACGAAACTGGAACGTCTCCGAAGGCATCTTATTCGAAGATATGTTTGCCCATTGTCTCATTCTGGCTTCGACCGGCAACCTCTCTGCCTGGGATCTGGATAGCGCTCAAGACATCTCCGGCATGTTTTCCTACTGTCCCAAACTCAGGAACGTCGGTGATCTGAGCACCTGGAACACTTCGAAGATCACGGATCTGTCCGAACTCTTTTCCGGCTGTTCCGCTCTCTCTTCGGTCGGCACGATCAGCTCCTGGGACGTGCATAACGTCGTCAGCTTCTCATCGTGCTTTGCCAACGCGAAAGATCTTTCCGACATCGGAGACCTGTATCATTGGCAAGTCTCATCGTCTTGCAAAAACTTGTCTTATCTTTTTGCCGGAACAAAAGCCCTTCTGGCACAGGACCAGGACCTTTCTTCATGGGATGTCTCGGGCTGTGAAGACATGTCCCACATGTTTGAAAACTGTACTTTATCCTCATTGAATATCCGGGGATGGGACACCTCCTGTCTGAAAGATGCATCCTATATGTTTGCCTACAGTGAGACGCTCTCGCCTTCGCAGCTGACTGCGGTCTGCGGTATCGAAGATCTCGATGTCTCCTCTTTGGTCACTATTTCCAACATGTTCTACGGGGATCAATACTTCAATGCCGATCTTTCCGTCTGGGACACTTCTTCTTTGCAGGATCTCTCCTATGCTTTCTACGGTGCCTACCGTTTTGAAACCGGCAAATTAAAACACTGGAACGTGTCCAGTGTTTCGGATATGACAGAAGCGTTCGGCGATCAGGCAGGATCTCTGGCACAAAGCGAGATCCCGGACTGGTATCATTGAGCGGAGATGTATTCGTCGACTGCCGTCTGTAAGATGTTGAACGGAAGCGGTCCGTTCTTCATCAGGGTATCGTGATATCTGATGTAATCGAACTTGTCGCCCAAAGCCGCTTTCGTGTCCTCACACATCGTGATGAAATTCGAACAGCCTAAGCCATAGGAACAATAGACGCCCGGCATCTCGATCATGAAGTCATGGAAGTATTTCGCGTTGCTGCTGTCGAAGCTGAACATCTTATCGTCTTTGAAATGCTTGGTGATGTCCTTTGCTGTCCAGCCGTAGTAGTTGACGCCGATGTCGACGATCGAATAGACGAAGAAGTAATAGGCATCTTCAAAGAAGAGCGCTGCCGCCGCATATTCATCATCGATGCCGGAGAACTGATATGCATAGTATTGCGCGTTGACAGCCCAGCCTTCCGTGTAACCGCTGAAGGCGATCGCCGAACGGTAGTTATGCGGACCGGTCTTCAGATAATAGATATGCTGATAAAGGTGGCCAGGGAAGCCTTCGTGCGAAAGTGTTCCATAGGTCTCATAACCCGGCACCATGTTGTTCGGATTGGTACGAATGATATTCTGGTTGTGGTTGTCGACAGGAGACGGCCAGTAGTAGGCAACGACGGTCGAAGGCGCGGTATCAGGATCAAGTTCTTCAACAGTGTATTCGACATCACCGAGATCCGGATAATATGCGCTCAGATTCATGCGCAGGAACTCCAGAGCCTCTTTGCCGACCAGAGACTGGCTTTCCGCCCCTTGGTAATATCTGTTGAACTTATCGTAGGATGAAGCGTCATAGACGCAGGAAGAAACCATCGCTTCCAGATAATCGAGGTTGTCATTGAGCTCCTGGAAGACCGTGTCGATCGGTTTGTTGTTGGAACCCTGTAAGATATAGACGAGCTTAGCGTAATCCTTGTCGAGCCTGCATAAGGCATAATCATCGGTCTTGGCTTTTCCGGAATACTTGGAGATCGCCTCATTGACCTTCTGGTATGCCGGAAGGACTTCTTCCAGTACGATCTTCTTGTTTTCCTTCATGTAGGCATCTTTCTCTTCATTGCTCAGGAAGTCAAGTTCTTTCATGCGCTTGTCGAAAGAAACGATGTATTCGTTATCTTCGGTCTTGTTGAGCGTGGAGTTGCAGGCAGCCTGCGTATAATCGACCCAGGCGTCGATCGGCGGCAGACCGTCTTTGGCCTGATCCTCGAGGTAGACCAGCAGGTCATCGAAATACCTGTCGATATCTTTCAAACAAGTCATATAGTCATCGACGGATTCCTTATCATAGAAGGTATAGTCACTGAAGTTGGAGATCAGATTCTCCACCGCATTGGATCCGGAAGAAAACGGGAAGGAATAGCGGTAATAGCACATATCAGCCAGTGTCTCATAAAGAGAGTATTCCAGTGCTTCGTAGTCATACTGCTGACGATACGAAAGCTTGTCGAAATCAAAACTCTGCAGTTCGGCTAGCTGATCTTTCATATACTGAAAGTTCTCTTCGTCGAAACCGTACTTGATCTCACCGAGATCGACCGGCGGTTTTTCGATGCCGTAGCTCTTGTAGTCGATGACTGAAAAATGCATCGTCATATAGTCGGATTCCATCGATTCGACGAAGACCTTGTCGAGGAACTGATCGAATTTTTCATCATTCACCGTGTTGGCGGTGTTTTTCTTTCTCGGCTGATAGTCTTCGATCAAAGAGATATACGTTTTGCCGTCATGATCCTCATCGACCGGTGCCGGTTGTTTTTTCGATGTGCACGATGCGAGCATCAATGCCAGCAACATTGTTATCAATATTTTTTTCATAACTTTTTCCATATAGTTATTGTACTATAATAGAAACATGTTAACCGAAAATATGTCCTTACGCGATATGCTGGACTTTAGACCAAGCGATCTGGAAATGGCGATGCTGCCGTTAGATATCGTGGTCTACATCAAAGTCTCCGTCGTCTCCGAAAGTCAGAACGATAACTACGGTTTCATCCGCTATCTGTTTTCTTCTCCGGAGCTGAACGATTATTATAAGGATCTGAAAGATACCCTCTTTTATGATTTTGACGGACGCCGGAGAGAACAGGACCGCTTCATCACGATCTTCGAACTCTACTCTCTGTTCAATTACGCCAACGTATCCGAGTATCTGAAAGAACTGCTGCAGTTCTATTCACATGAAGCCGATGTGCTCATCGACCTGTATACCCACGACGATAAGTCCTTCCGTCTGTCCAATCTCGACGGGATCGTCAAACTTGAAGAAATGGAAAAGAAAAGTGTGTCATGAACACACTTTTGTTTTGCTTAACTGAAATCGTCCTTGCCTTTCTTGCGGATGGACGGATGGGAGGCCAGGATCTTTTTGACGCCGTACGGGTGAGCGAATGCGATCTGCAAGACACCGCCGTCATTGCCGATGACGATGCCCTCGCCATAGATCTTGTGGACTACAGTGTCGCCGTTACGGTAGATCTGATCTTTCGGCTTTTCCTTCTTCTGATCACGGATGACGATGTCTTCATCGAAGATCTTCGAGACGACACTTTCTTTCCTTTGATCGACATTGTCGATGAAGGCGGGATCGATCTCCTTGATGAATCGGGACGGCACCTTAGCTGCCTGAATGACATAGGAGAAGGAACTCGACTCGCTCAGATACAAGAGCTTCTTCGCCCTGGTATAGGCGACATATGCCAGACGGCGTTCTTCTTCCAGGCCTTTCATGCCCTCCGCCATCGTCCGTTCCGACGGGAAGATGCCTTCCGACAGGCCGATGACGAAGACCGCATCGAATTCCAGGCCTTTCGCCGAATGGATCGTGCAGAGACTGACTGCATCCCCGGTCTCCTCGGAAGCGCGATCGGTATATAAAGCGATCATCTGCAGATACTCATCCAGGGATGAGTCCGGATAGTCTCTCGAATACTGCTTGATATCGTCCAGGAGGGACTTGATGTTTTCCAGACGTTCCGTCTCCCCGTCTTTTTCCAGCATCGTACGGTAACCGGAATCATCCAAGACTTCCTGAAGCAAGGCTTCCAAGTCACCGTTGTTCATGTCTTCGCGCCATTTTTCGACCATCCGTACAAAGCGATCGAAGGTCTCTTTGTTTTTCGGATAGAGCCCTTCCTTGATGACCTCGTACATCGAGATGCCCTTTTCATTGGCCATCTGTTGGATGGCATCGATAGTCTTGGGGCCGATGGCGCGGCGCGGCGTATTGATGATACGCACGAAAGCGAGGTCATCGCCTCTGGTGATCATCCGCAGATATGACAGGATGTCCTTGACTTCCATCCGCTCATAGAAACGAAGGCCGCCGTAGATCACATAGTTGATCCGGTTCTCGATCAAAGCCTTTTCCACTTCTCTTGACAGATAGTTGGCGCGGTATAAGACCGCAATATCCCGGTAATTGTAGCCGTCACCGTGCAGTTTCATGATCTGGGAAGCGACATAGTTGGCTTCCCCGGTCTCCGACATGCAGGTCTTATGGATGATCTTGCTGCCGTCACCGTTTTTAGAGAACAGTTCCTTGTCCACCCGCGCCTTGTTGTTGCGGATCAAAGAGTTGGCGCCGGAAAGGATGTTGTTGGTCGAACGGTAGTTCTGGTTCAGGACGATTGTCTGGGTATTGGGAAAATCACGGTCGAAATTGACGATGATGTTGACGTCTGCCCCGCGCCAGGTAAAGATCGTCTGGTCGGGATCGCCGACCACATAGACGTTGTCATGGACGGTCGATAACAGCCGGATCAGTTTATACTGTTCCTTATCGACATCCTGGAATTCATCGACATGGATGAAATGATACTTGTTCGACCACTTTTCCAGGATGACCGGATAAGTCTCGAAAAGCCGGGTCGTGAATAAGATCAGGTCGTCGAAATCCAGCGCATAGAGCTGCTTGAGACGTTTATCATAGTAGTCGTAGACCTTGGCCTTGTTGACCAGACGCGGTTCCCCATAGGAGAACTCCATCGCCTTGGCAGGGTCAACGTTCATGTATTTGTTGTTCGAGATGTAATCGAGACACGTCCCGTAAGGATATTCCTTCTTGTCGATGCCGATCTCCTTGTAAGCTTCCTTCAGGATCTGTCTCTGGTCATCCGCATCGATGACCGTGAAATTCTTGGGATAGTTCAGAGCCTGGATGTCTTCCGAAAGGATGCGCATACACAAGGAATGGATGGTCGAAATGTGACATCCCGTCCCGGCATCCCCCAGCATGTCGTTGATCCTGGTCTTCATCTCTCTGGCCGCCTTGTTGGTAAAGGTGATCGCCAGGATATGATACGGCCGCACGCCAAGCTGTTCGATCAGGTAAGCGATGCGCATCGTTAAAACGCGGGTCTTACCGGAACCGGCACCCGCGATGATACGTATATGCTTTGCATCGGAAGTCACTGCTGCCTTCTGATTTTCGTTCAATTGCGAATAAGTGATCATTCTAAAACTTCTGTGATTTTGCCAGATAATAATTCTTGTAGTTGAGATCGCCCGTGACATCCTTGATGAGACGGATGTAATCCGGGATCTCCACCTGCCGGCCGTCGCTTGGTTCATCGACCGTCAGGATGCCCTTGGTCTTATCGAAATCAAAGACTTCGAGCTTGAAGAAGAGCCCCTTCTTGATGAAAGAATAGCGGGTCTTGTCGATGACGTTGAGCTCGGGATCGACCTGATGGAAATAGTCCTTGTACTGACGCTCCGTCAGGACGCGGTCGACCTTGACACGCTCGTGCGTAGACAGATAATTGGCTTCCGAATAGGTATATAAGACATCGGGACCGCACTCTCTTGAACGGATACGGCGCTCATAGCCGTTATCCGAACGCAGATAGTGCTGCACGATATGGGAAGTCGAATAGTTGGCTTCTTTGGTAAAACGTTCCAGGACTTCATCGTCGACCTCGACGAGATAACGGTTGAACTTCTGGACCGGAGCACCTTCGCCCAGGTATTCGAAGACCGACTGGATCGCCTTGATCATCTTGACTTCGAATTCGTTCTCGTTGCCGATGATGGCGCGGTTCGGATGATCCTTCCATGACTGCAAAGCCATATCGTCCATATATCTGGCCTCTTCGATCGTCTCATATCTGGCTGCGTTGTTGGAAAGCGTATAAGCCTCTTCCTTGCCTTTGGCTGCCGTGATGAGGTGGACGACCATGTCATAACGGTCGTTGATCTCTTCCGGGACCATGTCGAAACCCTTGAGGATCTCACGGAAATCTTCCGCACCGACATAAGCCATATCGTCGTTGATGCCGCGGTCGATGAAGATGAGGACCTTGTCCCCTTCGATCTCCTGCGCGGCTTTATAACAGATCTCTTCCTTCTTCAGCTGCAAAGCGATGCAGTACTTCTGGAATTCATACATCCCCATCGTAGCCGGAGAGATGCCGCCCGAGATCAGATCGGTCGCCGACTCGTGGTCGATGATGACCCGATATCCTCTTTCGCCGAAGACCTGCTGGGCACGGGATGTGAATGTCGTCTTTCCTGAACAAGGACCGCCGGTAAATACAATACGTTTAATCGATTTCATAAGTCTCCCTCAGCTTTTTATTCAATTTGGCATAGATATTCTCTCTGAACCATTTCTCATTGGACTTCTCGATTGCCTCATCGAGGCGAAACCACGCCACACCTGTATTCTCATCTTCCTTGGCATGCAAGACCTCTTCCTCGTCCGCCTGCAGAAGATAAGTCACATTCAGATGAAGATGGGTCGGTACATATTTCCCTTTTTTATAATGGGAATTCACACTTAAGACTTCCAGAGAAAAGATGTCTTCCGATACCGGTACGACGTTCCCGACACCGGATTCTTCTTTCACTTCTTTGACCGCCACTTTCAGGCAGTCCCGCTCACCGTCGCAATGTCCGCCCAGCCAGGCCCAGGAATCGTAGATCTTATGATAAGCCATCAGCACCCTGGTCTTTTCTTGATTGACGACCCAGGCGGAAGCGGTCATGTGGGCCAGTTCGTTTTCCCTGAAAAAGGCATCTTCGTACCTTTCAAGAAAAGAAAGGATCGTCTCCTTATCCTTTTCTTCCTGTATATTGTAAGGCTGATAAGCCCGTATGGCGGCTTCTATATTCACATCCCTATTTTACTACAGCCATGTTAAAATTTATTTATGATTACGTCTGAAAATTTTAAAGATTACAAGCTCCTGGATGCGGGCGACAAAGAGAAACTGGAAAGCTGGAACGGCATCATCCTGCGCCGGCCCGATCCCATGGCCATCTGGCCGAAGATCCGCCCGGAACTCTGGGATAAAGCGGACGGTTTCTACCACCGTTCCAACAAAGGCGGCGGTCACTGGGACTTTCAGAAGAAGCTTCCGGAATCCTGGAATGCCCGTTATAAAGATCTGACGTTCAAGGTCTCACCGACCAATTTCAAACATACGGGGCTCTTCCCCGAACAGGCAGCCAACTGGGATCTGATCTCAGAAAAAGTCGCTTACGCGAAAGACGTTTCGGTGCTCAATCTGTTTGCCTATACCGGGGCAGCCACGATGGCTGCAGCCCGCGCCGGGGCAAAAGAAGTCGTGCATCTCGATGCTTCCAAAGGCATCAACGAATGGGCCAAGGAAAACATGAAACTCTCCTCTTTACAGGATAAGACGATCCGTTTCATGGTCGACGACGCCCTCAAATTCACAGCCCGTGAGATCCGCAGAGGCCGCCACTACGACGGCATCATCATGGACCCGCCTTCCTACGGAAGAGGCCCGGAGAATGAACTGTTCCGCTTTGAAGACAAGATCAATCCGCTGATCGAAAACTGTCTGCAGCTTTTGTCGGATCATCCGTTATTCTTTATCATCAATACCTACACGACCGGTTATTCACCGACCGTCATGTACAATACTTTGAGCTTATGGTGCGCACAAAACGGCTTGTCCGGGACCATCGAAGCCGATGAGATCGGCATCCAGATCCAAGACAGTCCGTATGTCCTGCCCTGCGGTCAGACGACCAGGTGGTACAGGTGAAGGTCTTATACGAAGACAATCATCTGCTGGTCGTTGAAAAACCAGTCAACGTGCCGATGCAGGAAGACGCTTCCAAAGACGAAGATCTTTTGAGCATCGCCAAAACCTACATCAAAGAGAAATACAAGAAACCGGGCGATGTCTATCTCGGTCTTCTGCACAGACTCGACCGGCCGGTCGGCGGCGTCTGCGTCTTTGCCCGGACCTCCAAGGCAGCTGCCCGGATGTCCAGACAGATCAGCGAGCACAGCTTCAAAAAAGAATACCTGGCGATCGTTTCCGACAACGGATTGAAGGATTCGGGACGTTTTCAGGACAAACTGCTCAAGGATCATCGGACCAATACGGTCAGAGTCGATCCCAAAGGCAAAGATGCCTCTTTGGATTACGAGGTCCTGAAGCGTAAAGATAATCTTGCCCTGGTAAGAGTTTATCTTCATACCGGACGTTCCCACCAGATACGGGTCCAGTTCGCCTCGCGGAACCATCCTTTGTGGGGGGATCAGCGCTACAATAAAAAAGCGTCTGCCGGTCAGCAGATCGCCTTATGGTCCAACCGCATCGAATTCACGCATCCGGTCAGCGGCGAACGCCTGTCTTTCACAAGCGAACCGCAAGGCTGGATCATCGAAGCCTAATTGTTCGATCTGCGGGCGATGCTATCACCCGAAAGAAACATGAGTTTGCTTAAGGCAAACTTTTCTTTATCCTCGATATTGGAATAAGCTCCGGTAAAAACGCCGTGGTCGATGAAGACCGCCGTAGGATAGCCGACCAGTCCGAAGTCGAAGAACTGTTCCGGCATCCTGCCCAGGACTGAGACCACCGGACAATGGAAAACGGCATCCATATTGCGTAAAGCCACGGAAGAAGATTCCAGTCCTTCCACCAGAACGACGATGTAACGGTTCCCGTCATTCAGATCGATGAGCTCATTGATGAAAGCGACCTTATCCGTTTCCGAATTGTCCCTGAGATAGGTATACAGCAGGATGAGATCTTCTTTTTCATAGTGCTTGAAATCATCGACTTGCGAGTAATACATGTCGCCCTGACCGGGAACGACCCTGGAAAAGTCAACTCTTTTTCCCATCAGCTTCAGGGTCAGATCTTTGGTGTAGTCGTCGTTATCAAGGGATTCGATCTTTTCCTGATTCTCTTTGCTCAAGTCATTCCAGACGTCTTCGCTGCTTCTTGATGCGTCGATCAGAAGTTCACCGCCCTCATCCTTCAGGGAAGCGATATCGACCGGTTCTTCAAAGCAAAGGCTTTCGATCATTTCGAATGCCTCTTCGTCCACTTCACCGACCGAAGAGAAACAAAGCTTACCCTCTGCAAAACAAAGAAGCGTGGGATACTTCTTGATACCGACTTTATGGCGAAGATATTCCTCCAGAACATCGTCGTGGCTCAAAACGGTGATCTCCGAGCTCATCGAAACGTCCTGTTCCTCATAAAAAGAAAGGATCTCGTCTTTTTCACCGACGTTAAAATACTGAAGAAAAGGCCGGTCCTGACCCGAAACAAGATCTTCGATCACGGCGAGCTGTTTCTTACAGTGTGAACATTCCACTGAAACGACTTCCAGATAAAAAGTCCCCAGATGCTTGAAATCGACTTGATTGCCGTTGATGTCCGTGAACTTTTCTTCGCAGACGTCTTTGCCCAACATCTTGAACTGGTAGTTTTCATAATCAGCATCACAGTTTGCCGTCTTGATCCGTTTCTGAAGATCTTCATCCAGTTTGGAGAAAAGGAAAACATCATTGACCGGAGCGATGAAATCGTCGGAAACGATGTCTGCCGGTACTTCTTCTTCCGGTATGACGGGAACGTCTTTCGCCGCACAGCTGACAAGAAAAAGCGCCGCAAGAAGCAGCGTCAGTTTTTTATAGGATCGTTTATTCATGATCAGAGAATACCGAAAGGATCTCTTCCTTTCGCGCCTCCATATCGTCATATCCGAGTTTGAACAAAGAATCGAGATCTTCGAAGGAACCGCCCAGTCTCGTGACATTGGAGTGCTTGCTCGGATAGACGTAGACCGCTTCCTTCTTGCTTTGCAGTTCCTTGATCAGTTCGATCTGTTTCTTGTAGTTCAGATGACGGACCGCGTAATCTTTGGAGATGTTGTCGCATTGCGGATAAGATCTCTTCATCAGCCAGACGATGAACGGCTTGGCCGGTTTTCTTTCATAATCGCCCGGCTTGGTCGTGATGATCAGATGACGTTCACAATGGTCATCGACCGCCTTCTGGATCGGGATCATCTCCGTGATGCCGCCGTCGAGATATTCTTCGCCGTTTTCTTTGACAATCGTTCCCAGGATCGGCAAGGAAGTGGATGCTTCCAGCTGCTTGAAGGAGATGTCTCTGGTCGAAAGATAGAAGGTCTTGCCTTGCGACAGCGAATAAAGACCGATCTGTCCCTTCTTACAGTCTTTCAAAGACGAGATGTCGTAGTGCTCCTCTTCCGTCAGGATCACATCGAAAAGATAATCGTAATCGACGATCCTGCCGCAGCGAAGCAAGGGACGGATACCCACGATCCGCGGATCGGTGATCTTTTTGACCGGAAGTTCATATAAAAAATGTCTGGACTTCATCAGAAAGCTCGCCATATGGACCGCGCCGGTCGAGATGCCGTAGCAGCAGTCGAATTCGACTTCATGATCCAACAGCCAAGTCAGCGCGCCGGCCGTATAGGCGCCGCGCATCCCGCCGCCTTCCAGAACAAGGGACGTTTTGTATTTGCTCATGACTTCATTTTAGTCTTTCTGCAAGCTTTCTTCAATCCAAAAAGAAAGGCTGTCTTTACGACAGCCGCTGTTCTTAAATCGCGAAATCGCCTTCATCGAAGATGACGACTTCCTCCCCGGACTTCGTCGTTCCCACGATATGCATGTCCTTAGTACCGATCATGAAATCGATATGGATCACAGAATCGTTGAACGTATATTTCGGATCGGAACATTTGCCGTTGTTGAGTCCTCTGCCCAAAGCCAAGTGGCAGGAGGCATTCTCATCGATCAGCGTCGTGTAGTAGACCACGCCGCTCATCGAGATCGGCGAATGATACTCGACCAACGCCGCTTCACCCAGATACCCGGCATTCTCGTCCATCTTCACCAAAGCTTCCAGCATCTCCTTGCCTTCTTCCGCCAGGACTTCGACGACTTTGCCGTTTTCGAAACGGAAACCGAAGTTCTCGACGCTCTTGCCGCCCAGGACCAAAGGCCTTGAAGCATAGACGGTGCCGTTGGTGCCGAATTTCTCCGGTGTCGTGCAGATCTCTTCCGTCGGAATATTGGCATTGAAATGTACGAAGTTCTCCGGCAGCTTGCGCTTTCCGAAACCGAACTTGGAATCCGGTGTCAGTTCAACAGTCAGATCCGTGCCGTTGGATGCCGTATAGTGCAGTTTCGTGAACTCATAGGCATCGATACGGTCGCCGAGTTCTCTTTTCCTGGCGTTCTTTTCTTCCCAGGTCTTGACGACATCATTATCTTCATCGATATAACAAAGCTTCAGGATCAGTTTCCAGAGCTCTTCGTAGCGGTCTTCTTCCTTCACGTCTTTCAGGATCTGGTCCGCCCATTCTTTGGTCGGGATCATGGCGATGCACCATTGACAATGCCGTTCTCTCGATGCCTTACGCATGATATTGCGGATGGCATCGGTATGAGCGAAGATCGCATTGGCCTGATCTTCCGGAACATCGGCCATCAATGCCGGATTGACGCCTTCCAGGCGGATGTAACAGGCGCCTCCTTCAAGGTATTGCGTGCATTGCAAAGATTCCCACGGTTCCACTTTGCGCACATCCTCATCCTTGCGATATTTTGCCGCGACCTTCAGATTGGGCTCATCAAGATAATGGATGACGACATTGCCGGCACCGAGCTTATAGCACGCTTCCGCAAAGATCGGTGTGAAATAAGCACCTTCGATCGCCGCTTCGACCAGAACGGTCTGCCCCTTCTGCACATTGAGACCGACACGCGCCAGTGTATAGGCATATTTTTCCTGCATCTTTTTCAGTTCCATAAACGACCTCCGTTTTTTCCATTATATGACAAAGTCCTTTTTGTGAGCTCCGGGAAACACCGGACCTTTCGGGAATAGAATAATCTTGCAAAAAGAATTACAATAAATAAGGTATTTCAGGTACATTATGGCAAAACGTAAAAAATATACGATCTATCTCAACGCACCGCTGACCATGAGTTTCGTGGTCATCTGCCTGTCCGCACTGGCGCTGGACTATCTGACCGCCGGCAAATCGACGGTCCTTTTGTTTTCGACCTACGGTTCTTCCTGGCTTTCGCCTTTAACTTATATCCGTCTGTTTTTACACATCTTCGGCCACGGCGGCGTCCAGCACCTGATCTCCAACATGCTGTACATTCTGCTGTTGGGACCGATGCTGGAAGAAAAGTATCACGACAAGCTCATCACGGTCGTCTTCACGACAGCCGTGGTGACCGGCGTCATCCACAACATCCTGCAGCCGCATGTGATGCTGCTGGGAGCCAGCGGCGTGGTCTTCGCTTTCATCCTGCTGGCATCGATTACCGGAAAAGAAAAAGGAATCCCGATCACATTGATCCTTGTTGCCTTGCTTTGGTTGGGTCAGGAGATCTACAACGGTTTCTTATCTTCCGATAACATCTCCCAGATCACTCACATCATCGGCGGCATCTCGGGAGCCGGCTTAGGTCTCTTCTTCAAAAACAGATGATCACTTGCGGTAGTAGCGGTAATACGCTTCGTCCTTGGTCTCATCGATCTCGACAGATTCTTCGTACAGGTAGAATCTGTTTTTCTTATACAGCTCCGCGAAATCTTTGAGGCTTAAAGAAAAACGCGTTCCCTCCCGATATGTCCAGACCTTTTCGCCCTTCAAGACGAACAGATCCTTCCCGTCGGATGTGACGACTTCCCCTTCTTGCAGATAAGAGAGCACTTCATTCATATCTCTCAACAATTCCATATCCCGCTTCCTTTCCGCCTCGTTTTACAGGATGTCCAGATGCTCCAGCACCGTTTTGATGCCCAACAGGATCAGGATCGTTCCGCCGAAGACCGTCGCCTTGTCTTTCAGTAACAAGGCGATCCTTTTCCCCAGATGATGGGCGATCAGACAGATCACGAAAGTGATGATGAAAATGAGCAGACAGCTCAGATACGGGCTCAGGGCAAAGGTCTCCAATGCGACACCGGTACTCAAGGCATCGATGGCGGTCGCGATCGATTCACCCAGCAGGATCTTCATCGAAAAATCGGAGGAGCGTTCCTCGATGTTTTCTTTGACGAACGATTCCTTGATCATATTGATGCCGATCGCCGACAGGACGATCAGAACGATCCAATGATCATACTTCTCGATATAAGAAATAAACGGAGAAAAGATCAGAAAGCCCAACAGAGGCATCAGGCCCTGAAAAGCACCGAACGAAAAAGAAGCGGCGATCATCGCCTTCTTTGAATAATTGCGGTATTTGATCCCGTTGACGATCGATACGGCCATCGCATCCATCGCCAAAGCGACCGATAATAATAAGACTTCCAACATGAGACTTCCTCATTATAGCTGAATAAAAAAAGAATGACCACTCATTTGTGATCATCGTTTTTCAGATCGATCCGGTAACGGAAGATGAACTTGGTCTTTTCACCGATCGTATACAAAGGATGGCCCGGCGGGACTTTGACGAGTTCGATCAGTTCGCCGTCCAGTTTTTTCAGCGTCTTATACGACGCGATGTTTTCCGGTGAACAGGTGATGATCAGTTCGTCCATGCCGAATTCTTCCCTGGCGATCGTAAACAAGACACGGCAGGCGTGATATGCATAGCCGTTTCCCCGGTATGCTTTCTGGATATTGTAACCGATGTGGCCGTAATAATACATCTTGCCCTCAACGGTCAGCCGAAGATCGATCGTCCCCGCTTTCTCGCCGTCGGAATGACGCAGGATATCGTAGTAGACCGTCGGAACGCCGTCATACGCGCTTTTTTCATCCACGCGGTAGCGCTCTTTCAGATCGACGATGTCCCCTTCATGGATCTTCTTGTTTTTGAACAGTTCCCAAAATCCCATCAAAATGATTATACAACTCAAAAGGCCTGAATCTCAGGCCCTGTATCATTTTATGAAGCGATCTCCACGAATCCGTAGATCTTTCCCTTTTCATCGGCAAGGACTTTGACGCTGCTGCCCTGCACGATGAACGGTGCCCGCAGATCGCCGAGACTCATATCATAGAAGAAGATCTGTCCTTCCTCACTTTGCAAGAGGATGAGCGTATTGCCTTCCTGAACGATATGTTCGACTCTTACGACGGTGAACGAGATCTCTTTCTTTTCCTCATCCGGAACATCGTGTCCCGTTTCATACAAGGAAAGATAATTCTTGTAAGCTTCTTCGACCGTGATCCCGGTCGCGACGTTCTGATAGTTCTCGTAGCTGACGAACGCATAGCTCTTGATCAGATTAGCGCCGTCGACCAGACCCATGAAATAGGTCGGACGTCCTTTGACGTTGACCATCGACGGGAAGATCGCTGAGTAATGATACTGCTGAAGCGCGCCTTCAGCGGAACTTCTAGCGGAGTATTCTTCCGCACCCGCTTTACGGATGTAGGAGATCTCACCGTTTCTGAGATCGACATAAGCGAAACCGACATTGGACTCATCCTTGCCGACGCTCGTCACGCCCGTATAGATATGGACGTCATCATCGAACAGGACATAGGCATAGTCATCCGTGAATTCGACGATGCCCCTCTTCGAGAAATTGAAGAGACCGTTTTCGTAACGCTTGCTCTGGGCAAACTGGCGGTAGACGACTTCCACCGGATAGACATTGTCGACCCAGCTCGGAACGCTTTCCTTATCGTAATAAGCAGCTTCGCCGCTCACCGGATCCAGGATCATGACACCTTTCACATCTCTGGTCTTGTCCACCCAAGTGACATCGTAGACCGGTGTGACCCAGAACGGTCTTCCGTCATCATCCAGTTCGAATTTCGCATTTCCATATAGAGCAGTCGGATCCTTGAAATAGAGTTTCCGGTAAAGGTCATGTGAGAAATAAGCACTCTTCATGTATTTGAGACCCTCGTAACGTACAAGCTTGGCATCGCCGTTGTTGCAGTCGACCAGGACATAACCCGGCGTGGTCTTGGTCAGGAAATAGTTGAACAGCGAACCGAAGTCGATCGGTGTCACCCGATACAGATTGCCGTTCATCGAGATCTGGACCCAGTCTTCACCGATCTGATATTGCGAAACTTCCTCCGAACCGAGCGTACCGAAGACGCGGTCGCCCAGCTGCTGAGCAGTGTTCTTATCCACCAGCTGCACCTGCGTCCGGTCAAATTCGGGGATCGTTTCAAATTCGATCTCCGTGATCTTCGACTGATTCTTGAAGTTGTGCAGACCGCCGGTATACGGCGTACCGATCAGACAGCCGATCAGAAATAGGAGCAGGACAGCCAAAGGACCGTAGATGTCCTTGATCTGAAAGAGCACTTTCTTCCCGTTCTTCTTTCCTCCGGAGAAGCAGAAGAACAGTCCCAGTAAAAATAATGATAGTTCCATCAGGAATGCCGTCGAATGCAGATTGAACGGCACCAGCAGCAGATATTGACAGAAGATCAGCAGGAAGATGACCAGTATGACGAAGATCGCTGCCTTCCAGCTGACTGTCAGATTTTTGTCATTTTTGTTCATTTTTGTCATTTACACCTCGCAATCCGGCAAGATTATGATCGATCTGCCTTAAGCATTTACCGCAAAGATACGCATAGACCATGACCTTCAAAGCCATGGAAAGCTTCTGTCTGATCAAAGCATTTTCGTCGGAAAACGATCTGTCGATCGATACTTCGATCTCCGCCATGTTCAGCGACTTCTCATCGAGATCCCGGACAGCTCTCGTGAACAGGTCATACAGAGCCGTCTCGGAAATGATGTCGTCGCTTTCGTCATCGGTGTCACCGTTGATCAGGGTCATCAGCTCGCCGATGTCTTCGATGTTCATGCAGTCACGAAGCGCGCTGATCAGCAAGATCCTGGAAAGATGACGCTCATAGTATTTCTTACGTTCCGGCCGCGGCACGAAACCGCGCTTGACCCAGTTCTGTATGGTCGATTGCTGCAGACTCGTGATCCGGCAGATCTGTCCCAAAGACAGGCCTCCGGTGATCTGTATCATCGGCCGCAAGACCGAGAAAGCATCTTTCTGATCCCCGTAAGGGATATTGGTTCCGGGTATGATCTTGTCTGACATAAGTCCTCCTTAATGATTTGAACTCGAATGGCCGGCGTTCGAACTTGCGGCAGCCGCTTTGTCTTTATCGAACTGATTGATCGCGATGATCAATAGCACGATCAGTTCCTCGTTGTATTCATCGAAGATATCGATGTAGTAATGCGGTGTCAGATGGAAGATCTCCTGATCGACCGCAGCGATCAGTTCATCTTCCTCGTTGTAGATCGAATAATGTAAAGCGAAGAAATCTCCCTTGACCTTCCAGCCCAGTCCGTCGACGCTGAGCTCCGGCCTGAAAAATGTGAATTCCTGATTCAGGGATGCCACTTCTTCACCGCCGTAGATCAGATCGTACTGTCTCAAGAAGAATGTAAACTGCTTTTTGACATGACCGATCTTCGTTCCGAATTTATACAAGTCGATCCTGGGAAGGAAAAGCGTCTGATTCTCATAGGAGTAAACGGTCTGCCCGTGTTCATCACAGAGCTGACCGTCCGCATATAAGAAATGAAGATTTTCTTTGAAATAGTACCTCATCACCTTACCAATAATATCTTCCGGCTCTTCTTCCCGAAGTCAGCAGATAATAGATCAGGAAGAACGGTGAGAGATGGAATGCGATCCTAAGCACAAGTCCGAGGATCGAGAATAACAGCTGGAATCCCAGCCAGATCAAACCTAAAGTGATCAATAAAGTTAACATCGTTTTATACCTCCATAAAATATATCGGCAGCACAATTTTTTCCGATATCAGCGGGCTGCCAAAGATCGGCTGATATTCACTACTTCGACTCTTATCCATAACAGCACCTCCTTTATGGTAATTTGATTATATCAGAGGTTCATATGACTGTCAATAGAGTTTTTAAAAATTCTTTGTGATATCCTATAATAGATTCAGAGGTATCAATAAATGGATATTAAAGTCAAAAAGATCTACGTCTGCCCTTTCTGCTCTGCAGAACTGAATAAACAGGAAGGCTTCAATGAAGAAGACATATTATGGAAATGCAGCTACTGCGGAAACACAGTTGAACTGCATGAAGGAGAAGAAATGAAGAATAAAAACAGAGATTTCGCAGCTCAGGCAAAAGC
>JAIKXJ010000059.1 GCA_024684175.1 Erysipelotrichaceae bacterium | reverse complement strand
AAGTTCAGGTCAGCTATATCGAAGAGAAGACCGTAAGGAAACTGATCGCTTTCATGGATGAACATCAGATCCTGTACCGTTACTGCACGGATGACGGCAAGGGCTATCTGTCTGTCGATGACAAAGAAAAAGCGGCGTTGTTCGATATCCTTTACGGCATCATCCCGGAAGTCAAGAAGTATGAAGGCGAGAAGGTCATTCAGATGCTTTATTACGCGCAAGGCGATCTCAGGGAAGAAGTCATTTCCCTGGCAAAGGGCTGCGAATGCGACCGTCTGGCGATCGCCGGTGAGATCTCTCCGCCTCATAAAAACAAAGGGAAAGCGATGCTGGAAACGGCAGAGTCCTTCGGTATCCGTCCGGAAGAGATCTGTGCCTTCGGCGACGGCGGCAACGACATCGAGATGCTGAAGCTGGCGGGCTTGGGCATTGCGATGGGCAACGGGGCTAAGGAATGCCGCTATGCGGCAGACTATGTCACCGACAAGGTATCGGAAGACGGTGTCTATAATGCGTTGATTCATTTCGGCTTCATTGAAGAATAAAAATAAAAAAGAGGGCAGGACATGGAATCTTATTTCGTAGAACTGACCGGGATCGGAGAATCTCATCTCAACAAAGAGGAGATCTCTAAGGATCTGCAGGCAGATGAAGTCTTGATCAAGACGGAATATTCGATGATCTCCGCCGGGACGGAGCTTTCCCGGGCATATGCTTTGAAGAAAGGCTTCAAGTATCCGGTGCGGCCGGGCTACTGTTCGGTCGGCAAAGTGATCAAGGCCGGAAGTGCGATGGACTTTGAAGAAGGCGATACCGTCTTTTTCAATGCGCCGCACGCCTCTGCGGTGAAATGGAAGACGTCGGATTCCGTACAGGGGCCTCTGGTCCTGAAACTGGCTGAAGACGTCGATCCGCTCGCTGCGACGGCACTCAATCTGATGCTGGTGGCGCTGCAGGGCGTCAATCTGGCAAAGGTGCGGCTGGGCGACAACGTCGCCGTCTTCGGTCTGGGCAATATCGGCATCCTGACGGCGCTGATGTTTCAGAAGATGGGCTGCAATGTCCTGGGCATCGATCCGATGGCTCACCGCTGCGCCTTGGCGGAAACGATGGGTCTGAAGCATACCGTTCACGAAAACAAAGAAGATGTCTTGCAAAACTTCACGCAGGGAAAGGGTTTCGACATCACGGTGGATGTCACGGGATTATCCGGTGTCATCGAAGAGTGCATCGGCTGCTGCGGCAGATACGGACAAGTCGTCTTGCTGGGCTCGCCCCGACAGTCTTACGAAGGGGATCTAACTTCGGTCTTTTCCAAGATCCACATGAAGGATCTCAAGATCCTCGGTGCGTTCAATGAGACGGTCCCGGTCAAGGCGGTCCCGGGTTCCAACGATTCGATGGAACGAAATTTTAAGATCTGTGAAGATCTTCTGAGAAACAAGGAGATCGATATCCATAAACTCGTCAGCCGTATCATCGATCCGAAGGACTGTCAGAAGGCTTATGAAGATCTGATGTACCGCAAGGATGAAGTCAGCTGCATCGTCTACGACTGGAGGTCTTATTAATGGAACTGTGGGACTTGTACGATCTTGACCGCAAGCTGACCGGCGAAACGATGATCCGCGGTGAACGGCAGCCTCAGGACAGGTATCGCATCATCGTGCACATCTGCCTGTTCAATTCGCTGGGGCAGATGCTGATACAGAAGCGGCAGCCGTTCAAATCCGGCTTCTCCGGCATGTGGGACATCACGGTGGGCGGTTCGGCGGTAGCGGGTGACGATTCCCGCAGTGCGGCGATGCGCGAACTGAAGGAAGAGCTCGGCATCGATGTCGACCTGCAAGGGAAAAGACCGGCTTTGACGGTAAATTTTAAGTCGGGCTTCGATGACATGTATGTCGTCAGCAAAGATGTCGACATCGCTTCGTTGAAACTGCAGTATGAAGAAGTGGAAAAAGTGAAGTGGGCGGATAAGGAGGAGATCTTTTCTTTGATCGATGAAGGGATCTTCATCCCGTATCACAAGTCTTTGATCGATCTGTTGTTTTATATGAGAGATCACGAAGGTGCCCATACGGCCGCCGACAAGACGGCAAAATAGATGATGGAAAGGAAGGGATCATGAAGGCGTTTGAGAAGTATTTCGAAGAACTGGATGCGATCGTAAAGAAAGTGAAGGATACGCAGGCCGAAAACATCCTAAAGGCGGCGCAGATCCTGGCAGATACGACGGAAAAGGGCGGTCTGATCTACGGTTTCGGGACCGGGCATTCGCATCTGGTCGTCGATGATGCCTTCTGGCGGGCAGCGACGCCGGCCAACTATGTCGCTCTGCTGGAACCGTCGGCCACCGGCAATCAGGAGATCACCAAATCCTATTATGTGGAGAACACGTACGGCATCGGGAAGCTGATCGTGGACTATCACCGCATCACACCCAACGACTGCATGATCATCATCTCCAATTCCGGCAACAACATCGCACCGGTCGATGCGGCGCTGCGGGCGAAGGAGAAGGGGATCAAAGTGATCGCCATCACCAACGTGGAATACTCCAAGTATCTTACTTGTAAACATAAAGACGGAGTCAAGCTCATGGATGTCGCCGATGTGGTCCTGGACAACTGTTCGGCGATCGGCGACGCAGCCGTGGAGATCGACGGTTTTGAAATGAAAGTGGGTTCGACGTCTTCGATCCCCAACATCTACTTACAGAATGCGATCCTTTGCGAAATGGTCGCGATCCTGACGGAAAAGGGCATCCATGCGGATGTCTACTATAACGGACATATGGCGTTCATGAACGAAGAGTTTGCCGATCACAACGATAAACTCGTCGATAAATATTTCTACCGTATAAGGAATCTTTGATGGCAAAACAAAAAGCAGTCTCTCTGACGGAGGGAAACATCTTATCACTGATCCTTTCGTTTTCCTGGCCGGTCTTCATCTCGATGATCTTCCAGGAGCTTTATAATGTCACCAATTCTTTGATCGTAGGCAACTACGTCTCTTTGAAGGCGTTAAGTGCCGTGTCGGCCTGCACCTGGATCTGCAACATCTTCAATTACACGTTCTTCGGTCTGGGCATGGGGACCGGGATCCTGGTGGCACGCTACTACGGAGCGAAGGATCAGGAAAACCTGAAGAGGACTCTGGATACGGCGGTCGTCTTTGCGTTCGCCGGAGGAGCCATCCTGACTCTGGCGGCGGAACTGGGTCTTCCGTTCATGATGGACTTATGCAAGATCGGTCCGGACATCTACGCCGATGCCAGATCCTATCTGATCGTCTATATCCTGGGTTCGACGGCGGTGCTGACTTCGCAGATGTGTTTCTACATCCTGCGCAGTTTCGGCGATACGAGACATCAGCTGTATTATTCGATCATCTCTTCAGCCGTCAACATCTCCTTGGGTCTTCTCTTTGTCCGCGTCTTTCATCTCGATGTGGTGGGCACGGCTTTAGCGACCATCATCTCGCAGTTCGTCATGGTCGCATTGGCTTTGCGGCTCATCTTCAATTATGACGGCATCGATTTCGATATCCGCAACATCGACTTTTCGTTCAGTGTCGTCCGCGATATCTGCACCTTGGGCATTCCGGCCGGTTTTCAGAACATGTTGATCGCCTTCAGTTCGATGCTGGTGCAGTCCTACATCAACCAGTTCCCGAACGAAGTGATCGCCGGCATTGGCGTCGCCGAAAAAGTGGCTTCCTGGGGGCAGCTGGTCTCGGTGGCGGTCTCCTCGGCCACGATGTCACTGGTCGCTCAGAACATGGGAGCGGAAAAGTATGACCGGGTGAAGGAGTCGGTCTCCGGTTCGGCGCTGATCTCCGGCGTCGGCACTTTGATCTGCATCGCCCTGATCTTTGTCCTGGCACCCTTCCTGGTCGGCCGTTTCAATGAAGATCCGCAGGTCATCTACTACGGGACGCAGATGATCCGCCATTCGGTCTTTTCGATGTTTTTCATCCATCTTTCCCATATCTACAATGCCGCCTGCCGCGGTGCGGGCAACGTGCGTTTTCCGATGCTGATCGCGGTCTTCTCGCAGGTCCTATGCAAGTATCTCTTCGTCAGGATCGGCTTGTCTTTAGCCCATGATGTCCGCATCCTATATCTGGGCACGGCTTTCGGTTATGTGTTAGCCGGGACATTGGCGACCTGTTATTTCTATTTTTCTTCCTGGACGAAGAAGAACGGACTTCGCTGAGACATCCTTTGTCTCATTTCGTGAAAAAGCGGGAATGCTCAGTTTGTGTCCTGTAAAAGGAAGAGCAGTCTCGCTAAACTGAAAGTCGAAAGGAGGACCGCTTATGGATCTTGTAAAGATAGGCAATTTTCTGAAACAGCTTCGCAAGGAAAAAGGACTGACCCAGGAAGAGCTGGCGGAACAGATGGGCGTTGCCCGCCGGACCGTGTCGCGCTGGGAGACCGGAAACAATATGCCGGACCTCGACATCCTGGTCGAACTGTCCGATCTTTATGAAACGGACTTACGGGAGATCTTGAGCGGGGAAAGAAAAAGCGAAAAGATGAATGAGGAACTGAAAGAGACTCTCGGGCAGATCGTCGAGTACAGCACGGAAGAGAAAGAAAAAAGAAGAAAGAAACTGAACCGTTATTTTATCCTGGGAGAGATCTTCATACTGCTGGTGATCCTGAATCATCAGTTCGGCTTTCTGTCGAAGATCTTCGTTTCCCCGATCGATGACTTTGTTGCCGGAGCACTGACCGGACTGTCGCTGCTGTTCAATTTCATTGGGTTCTACGACAACAGCCACGAAGTCAGTCTCAGGAAACGCAAACGGGAACTGTTCTCTAAGAAAGCTTCTTAAGATGCATGAAAATGCATCTTTTTTTCTGCTTGAAAATGATTTTTAATCCGTTTATCCTTGGATCATACAGAGGAAAAGGAGAACGTCAGGATGAGAAAAGAAGCTTTGCACGAATACATCGAAACAGGCAGCGGCAACGAAAGCAACATCTGTCAGATCGCTGTCGCTGACAGTGAGTCGCTCATTTATGAAGACAGCTGGCACGGTTATGAAAAGGACGATCCGGTCAATGTCAACTCGGTCACCAAAGGTGTCATGTCACTGCTGACCGGGATCGCGATCGACAAAGGATATATCAGAGACGTCGGCCAGAAGGTACTGGACTTTTTCCCGGACTATGAGGTCAGACGCGGAGAAAAGACGATCTATGATGTGACTTTGCGTCATCTGCTGACGATGAGCGCACCGTACAAGTACAAGTCGGAGCCATGGACGAAGGTCTGCACATCAAGCGACTGGACACTGGCTGCCCTGGATCTGCTGGGCGGAAGAAAGGGTCTGACGGGAGAATTCAAGTATGCGACGCTGGGCATACAGATCCTTTCCGGCATCATCGAAAACGCAAGCAAGGAAAAATGTATCGATTTTGCCAATCAAAATCTTTTCCTTCCGCTGGGCATCCCGGAACATGTCGTCCATGGGGACAGCAGCAAGGAAGATCAGTTCGCTTTCTTCATGAACAAGGGTCCCCGGAAGAGTGAATGGTATTGCGATCCTGCAGGTACCGTCACGGCCGGCTGGGGACTGTGTCTGAGTGCCCGGGATCTGGCGAAGATCGGCATGACGGTGCTCAATGACGGTATATACAAGGGAAAGCGGATCGTTTCCGAAGACTATCTCAGGGAAATGACGGCGGTACACCATAAGCTCGATGAGCGCTTCGGTCATATGAACTACGGTTATCTGTGGTATAAGCCCTTCGATGACCGGGATGTCTATGCGGCGATCGGTGATTCGGGCAACATCATCTATGTCGATAAAGAGAACAACGTCTCCGTCGGCATCACCGGGACTTTCAAACCGCGGATCTTCGACCGGGTGGACTTCATCGAAAAAGTGATCCTGCCGGCGGTCGGAAAATAAAGGAGTTACTCTATTATGTAAAAAACAGCACAGTTCAAGACTGTGCTGTTTTCTGACTTGGACAAATGTCCGATCTACATATTGGCTTTTAAGACCGCTTTGAGATCGGCGATGCCGTCCGTTCCGGATCTGAGCAGTTCTTCGACTTCGCAGTCGGCGGCCTCCCGGACCGAAAGGATCTGAAGGATCATCGCCAGGTTGACACCGGTGATGACCTGCAGCTTGTCGTTTTCAAGATCTTCGGCAACGATCCTGGCCATGCAGTTGCACGGTGAACCGAACAACATGTCGCAGAAGACGATGACGCCGTCACCCGTATCGACTTCCTTCACGGCATCTTTCAGTGTATCGACGAAATCGTCGGGATTATCTTCTGCAAAAAGGCAGCAGGCTTTCATCTGCGGCTGCTCGCCGAAAAACAGTTTTGAAGTTTCGAGGATCCCTTGTGCCATCGGACCGTGGCTTGTGATCACAATACCTTTCATATGATTTGTACCCCCATTTACTTTAGTATATCATCAAAACCGCACACTGACCGTTTACCGGTACTGCTTAGGCGTATAATGAGGATAAGGAAGGATGGTAATACAGATCATATGGATGTGAAAAAGCAGTACTTCGATCTGCTCAAGGACAAGATCGAAGAAGCTTATGATAAGCAGGCTGAAAAACTGACACAGATCGCCGCTCTTTTCGGCGAATGTATGAATGCCGGCGGTATCGTACAGCTGTTCGGTGTAAGGCATGGCGAAGAGTTCGTCAACGAACTCAATTACCGGGCAGGAGGCATCGCTCTGTATCATGCCCTGCGGCTAAAGGATCTTGTTTTGAAAGAGAAGATCGATCAGAAGGACATCGATTCCGGCAAGATCTATGAGGATCTTTCCGTTGCCGACCGTTTTGCGGAAGTCTATGACCTCGATGACCGTGACGTCTATTGCCTGGTCAGTTTCTATGGCAATGAACCGCTGGCAGTCGAGCTGGCGAGACGCGCCAAAGAAAGAGGTCAGAAGGTCGTCGCTGTCGTCAACAGGAAGTCGTATGATGCCGTGAAAGGCACCTTGTTGGACTATTGCGACTTATGGCTCGATATGGGGTCTGAGGATCCCGATCTGGCTCTGGATATCGACGGAACTTGTGTCGGACAGCTGTCTTCGACAGTCTCCAATGTCATGGCCCAGATGCTGACGGCGGAGGTCTACAGATATTTCATCGATCACAAGATGGAAGCTCCGGTCCTGCTGTCGGCGAACGTCAAGGGCGCCGATGTACACAATAATTCTCTGACTGACCCGTATGGAAGGAGGATCCGCTGATGATCGACGCAAAACGTTTCAAGGATGAAATGAAAGCTCTTTTGGATGAGCTTTATGCGACACAGAAAGACAATATCGAAAAGACAGCCAAACTGATCGCTGAATGCATCGAAAACGGAGGCGTGGTCCATGTCTTCGGTTCGGGCCATTCCGTCGGTCTGGGCATCGATATCAAGGACCGTCCGGGTGCGCTGGTGCCGATCCACATCATGGAGATGTCCGACTTCGTCACGAAGGGCGGTGTCTCAGTCGATGAGTTCATGGATAAGAAGAACATCTTCGAAAGAAAACCGGGCGTAGCTTCCAAGCTTTATGATCTTTACGATATCAAGCCGCAGGATGTCTTCATCGTCATCTCCAATTCGGGGATCAACGGTATCGTCATCGACATCGCCGATCTGGCGAAGAAGAACGGCCACAAGGTCGTGATCATCACGTCGATGAAACACACTTTGGCCGAAGAGCCGAGACATCCGTCCGGCAAGAAGCTCTATGAATTCGGTGACATCGTCATCGACAACTGCGGTCCGCACGGAGATGCCTTGTTGGAAACGGAGGGCGTGGCAAAAGTCTGTTCCGTCTCCTCCATCTGCAACAACTGCATCGCCCAGTCCATGGCGGCGCGAGTCATCGAGATCCTGAAGGAAGACGGCCATGAGCTGCCGGTCCTGACGGGCGATGAGAAACATGACGCGGAAATAAAAAAGAAATATGAGGGGAGAGCCTAATGATCTACGAATATGGCGATAAGATTATCGAACTGCTGAAAAAGGCAGAAGAAAAGAATAAAGATGTCATCGACCTGCTGGCACAGAAGGTCGCGGAAAACATCGAGAACGACAAGGTCATCCATACCTTCGGTACGGGACATTCCCACATGCTGGGGATCGAATTGTTTGCCAGAGCCGGCGGCCTGGGCAACGTCGATGCGATGCTGGATCCCGATACTCTGACTTCGTTTGGTGCACAGCGTTCCGGAGCGATGGAAAAGACACCGGGCGTCTCGGATGTCATCTATGATTCCTACAACATCGAAAAGGGCGATATGATGATCATCACGTCCAATTCCGGCAGGAATGCGATGCCGATCGAAATGGCGATGCGCTGCCAGAAGGAAGGCGTTTATGTGGTCGCTCTGACCAATGTCGAACAGTCGAAGAACCAGACTTCGAGACATCCGTCCGGAAAGCGTCTGTTTGAATGTGCCGACTGTATCGTCGATACCTGCGTTCCGGCAGGCGATGCGACACTGGATCTTGACGGCATCAAGACCGGTCCGGCATCTTCGATCGTCACGATGTTCTTAGTCGATACGATCGTTTCCGAAGCGATCAGGATCGTTTTGTCGCACGGCAAGCGTCCGTACGTCTTCCAGTCACAGAACGTCGACGGTTTTGACAACGATGCCATCTACGAGCACTTCAAGGGAAGAGTCAAACATTTCTGATTAAAAAAATATACAGGCACATGGATGATCGAAAGGCCATGTGCCTTTCTTTTGGGAAAAGGAAGGAGAGGATCATGTGGAAGTGTGAAAAGTGCGGTAGGACATTTGCGAAAAAGGATCAGCCGCATTACTGCGGCAAGCCGGAAACGGTCGATGAATACATCGAGGCACAGGATGAAGCTGTCAGAGGGGAACTGAATGAAATGCGAAGGATCCTGAAGGAGGCCATCCCCGAAGCGAAAGAGCGTATCTCCTGGTCGATGCCGACGTATAAGAAAGGCGTCAATCTCATCCACTTCGCCGCTTCCAAGAAGCACATCGGTCTTTATCCGGGAGGAGAAGCGACAGGTGTCTTTGAAGAAGAGCTTAAAGACTACGATCATTCCAAGGGGACGATCCGTTTTCCTTACGGGAAAAAGCTTCCGGAGGAACTGATCATGAAGATCGCAAGGTGGTGTGAGAAAGAATACGGAAGATGAGATCTTCACATCTTTCTTAATTTGACCGGGATTCTTACACAAAGGGCTTGTTTCAAAGTATAATGAAACTTAGGAAACAAATTCGGGTATTCGGCCGATGGAATGCACAATCAACGATCATAACGATCTGACTGACGGGGGAAAGACATGACGTACTCGATCATCGGGATCCTTGCGAGCATCATCCTGCTGATGATCAACAGGGATGTCCTTTGGCATCGCAAAAAAGAAACGGAAAAGCAGTCGCAGCGGTATTATCGCTACTTCCTTTTCGGCGTGCTTTCCTACTATGTCACCGATATGCTTTGGGGGATCCTGGAACAGGAAAAACTGACCGGTATCCTGTACGGCGACACGGCACTTCATTTCATAGCGATGGCTGCGGCCGTGATGCTTTGGACGCGCTACGTCGTCTCTTATCTGGGAGCGAAAGATGCGTTCAGTTCGTTCATCGCCAAAGCAGGGAAGCTCTTTCTCATTTTTGAGGTCCTGACGGTCATCGTCAATTTCTTTGTGCCGGTTTTGTTTTATTTCGATGAGAGCGGTGCTTATCATGCGGGCAAGGCGAGATATCTGACGTTGGCGATACAGATCGTTTTGTTTTTGCTGACTTCGGTCTATACGATCTCGGCGGCTTTGAAGAGCGAAGGTTCTTTGCGGCGGCGCAATCTGACGATCGGACTGTTCGGCATCGCAATGGTCGTCTTGATCGCCATCCAGGTCTTTTATCCGCTGCTGCCGTACTACGCGATGGGCTATATGCTGGGGACCTGCGTCCTTCACAGTTATGTCGTGGAAGACGAGAAGGAAGAATACCGGAGGGAACTGGAGCTTTCGATACAGCGGGAGCGGGAACAGAAGAAGGAGCTTGCGGAAAACAGGGAAGCTTTAAGAGATGCCCTGTCGGCAGCCGAACAGGCCAATAAGGCCAAGACCGCTTTCCTTTCGAATATGTCGCACGAGATCCGTACGCCGCTCAATGCGATCATCGGTCTCAACAGCATCGCCTTGAACGATCCCGACACGACTGACAGAGTGAAAGATCACCTGGTGCGGATCGACAGTTCGGCCCAGCATCTGCTGTCGATCATCAACGACATCCTGGATATGTCGCGCATCGAATCGGGCAGGATGGTCATACGCAATGAGGAGTTCTCTTTTGCCAGAGTCCTCGAACAGGTCAATACGATGATCTCCGGCCAATGCCGGGAGAAGGGACTGAACTATGACTGCCGCATCGAAGGGAAAGTCGACGATTATTACATCGGCGATGAGATGAAGATCCGGCAGGCTTTATTGAATATCTTAGGCAATGCCGTCAAATTCACACCGGAAGGGGGAAGCGTCGATTTTCTGATCGAGGAAGGAAAGCGTTATGACGATCAGGCGACACTGAAGTTCGTCATTTCCGATACGGGCATCGGCATGTCGAAGGATTACCTGCCGCATATCTTCGATTCTTTCTCGCAGGAGGATTCTTCTTCCACCTCAAAGTACGGTTCGACCGGTCTGGGCATGCCGATCACCAAGTCCATCGTGGAACTGATGAACGGGTCCATCGAGGTGGAAAGCGAAAAAGGCAAGGGTTCGACATTTACGGTGATGCTGACGCTGAAGGAGTCCAAACGCAAGGACAGCGCCTTGGAAAGCGATGAGCTCGATCCGCATTCTTTGAATGTCTTGGTCATCGATGACGATGAGATCGCTCTGGAACATGCCGGTATCGTTTTGAGCCAGGTCGGCATCAGCTGCGATACGGCGATGTCCGGTCAGGAAGGCGTGGAGAAAGTCAAGATCGCTCACGGCCGAAGAAGCGACTATGATCTGATCCTGGTCGACTGGAAGATGCCGGAGATGGACGGCGTCGAGGTCAGCCGGCAGATCCGCAGCATCGTCGGACACGATACGCCGATCATTATCCTGACATCGTTCAACTGGGACGAGGTCGCCGATGAAGCCAGAGGGGCCGGTGTCGATTCGTTCGTCGCCAAGCCTTTGTTTGCCGGGACGGTCCTGGAGGAATTCAGGGAAGCGTTCAAGCGCAAGAACGAGAAGATCGTGAACGAGACCGTCGAACTCAAGGGAAGACGGGTCCTGCTGGCTGAGGATGTGGAGATCAACGCCCAGATCATGAAGATGGTCTTGTCCTTAAGAGAGATCGAATGCGACCTGGCCGAAAACGGCAAGATCGCTCTGGATAAATATCTGGCACATGAGGCCGGCTACTATTACGCGGTCTTAATGGATATGCGCATGCCGGAGATGGACGGCATTTCCGCCAGCAAGGCGATCCGCAGCTCCGGCAGGGAAGATGCGGAGTCGATCCCGATCATCGCTTTGACGGCCAACGCCTTTGACGAAGACGTACAGCGTTCTCTGCAGGCGGGGCTCAATGCCCACCTGTCCAAGCCGGTGGAACCGGATGTCTTGTTTGAGACTCTGCAGAATCTGATCCGATAGGTATAAGGCTCAAAGAGCCTTTTCTTTCAGCGTATAATGAAGACAGATATGTATGTGCTTGAAAAAGAAGCGGCCGATGCCCTTTTGGACTGGTACCGGAAAAACAAGAGGAGCTTTCCCTGGCGGGATACCGGCGATCCTTTCGATGTCTGGGTCTCCGAGATCATGCTGCAGCAGACCAGGACGGAGGCGGTGATCGGCTACTTCGGACGTTTCAAGAGTCAGATAAAAAATATCAGGGATCTTTCTTTGATCGATGAGGATGAACTCCTGCGTCTCTGGGAAGGGCTCGGTTACTATTCCCGTGCAAGAAGTCTGAAAAAATGTGCATCGACTCTCATGGAACAATATGACGGCAAGATCCCCGAAGACTATGAGACTTTGCTGACGCTGCCGGGGATCGGTCCTTATACGGCCGGTGCGATCCTGTCGATCGGCTATGGAAGGCCTTATGCAGCGGTGGATGGCAATGTCGTGCGGGTCTTGTCGAGATATTTTGCCCTTAAGGAAGATATCCGTTCCGATAAGGTCCGAAAGGCTCTGGAAGGATGCATCAAAGAGTTTTATGAAAAGCAAGAGATCTGTGATCCTTCCTATATCAGAGACCTCAGTCAGGCTTTCATGGATCTGGGTGCGATGATCTGCATACC
>JAIKXJ010000046.1 GCA_024684175.1 Erysipelotrichaceae bacterium | reverse complement strand
TTGAACTTTTCGATCCGTTCACCGGGAAGAGAAACAGATAGTGCTCGTCGCAGACCACAGCAGCGCTGAAAGCGCAGCTCTGCAGGTGAGGGCTATGCCCGTATATGAAAAACCACCAGCTAGGCTGGTGGATGGTTATTTGTTTGTGATCGGACGCAATGGAGAATCGATCCGTTGAAAGCGGAAAGTCCTGTTATCATTAAAGGGAAGACAATCAAAGGAGAATGAAAATGGCATTTGATGAAAAATATTGTATGAACCAGCTGGAAGAGCTGCTGAAGATCGATTCCACGACCGGTCAGTATCTTGAGATCCAGGACTATGTCTGCAATGAAGTAAAGAAGCTCGGTTATGAGCCGGTCTGTATCCATAAGGGCGGCGTCATCGTCGACCTGGGCGGCAAGGGTGATCCTTTGGCCGTCACAGCGCACCTCGACGACATCGGTCTGATGGTCCGCCATATCAACAGTGACGGAACCCTCAATGTCTGTCCGGTCGGCGGTCTGTATCCGTTCTACTGCATGATGGACAACGTCAATGTCCATAGCAGGGACGGCAAGGTCTATTCGGGAACGGTCTGCCGCATCCCGAATTCGATCCATGTCACGGAAGAGGAACTGCGCGATGTCATGCCGGATTTCCGCAAGAACGTCTGTGTCGTTCTGGATGAGGACGTCAAGTGTGCCGATGATGTCCGGAAGCTCGGCATCGAGACCGGGGACATGATCGGTATCGAACCGCGTTTCAAATATGTCAACGGCTACATCAAATCGCATTTCGTCGATGACAAGGCGGCCTGCGCGATCTTACTGGCGGCGATGAAGGCGGTCAAGGAAGAAAAGATCAAGCTGAGACGCAAGGTCTATGCCTACTTTGCGATGTATGAGGAGATCGGACACGGTACGACGTATCTGCCGGACGATGTGAAAGACATCCTGGCGATCGATATCGCACCGCTCGGACCGGAACAGAATTCCGATGAGAAGAAGGTCACGGTCTTTGCGAAAGATTCCCGTTTCCCGTATCACTATGCGATGACCAACGAGCTCAGGGCTTGTGCGATCGAAAACAAGATCGACTATGTCATGGACATCTTCACGCCGCACTACGGCACGGATGCCGACGGCAGTATCCTGGCAGGTCATGATGTCCGCCACGGTGCGATCGGTTTCGGTACGGCGAACTCCCACGGTTATGAGCGTACGCACATCGACGGATTGAAGAACACGTACGATCTCTTCCTGGCGTACATCAAAGGATAAACATATGGTCAGCGAAAAAATGTATGACAAGCTTGCCCGGCTGGCAATCGTCAAGGGCGTCAACCTGCAGAAGGGGCAGCCTTTGCATATACGGGCCAATGTCCGGGATATCGCTTTTGTCAGAAAGGTCGTCAAGGAAGCTTATGAGGCCGGCGCGAAGTCCGTCAGCATCGACTGGCGCGATGAAGAGCTTTCCAGGATGAACTATCAATACCAGTCCATCGAGACGCTTTCCGACATCCCGCAGTGGGTCTATGACCGCACCAAGCTGCAGCACGATCAGAAGACCGCGTATCTTTCGATCGCTTCCGATATGCCGGGTGCTTTGAAGGACATCGATCCCGCCAAGCTCAATGCCTACCAGCAGGCTTACTATACCAAGACGGCCGATCTCATGGCCTACACCATGAACAACGAAGGCCAGTGGTGCATTTTAGGCATCCCTTCGCTCAAATGGGCGAAGGTCGTCTTCCCGCAGCTGAGCGATGAGGAAGCCTTCGAGAAACTGGGCGATGCGATCTTCGCAGTCACCCGAGTCAGCGAAGACAATGATCCGGTCAAGGAATGGGAGGATCATGACAAAGAGCTGATCGAACATGCCAAGAAGCTCAATTCCTATGATTTTGAAAAGCTCCATTTCACTTCGGAGCTCGGCACCGACCTCTATGTTTCTCTGGTGAACGATCATATCTGGGTCGGCGGCGGCTGTACGACACCGGACGGTGTCTTCTTCGATCCGAACATGCCGACGGAGGAGTGCTTCTGCATGCCGCTCAAGACCGGTACGGAGGGCATCGTCTATGCCTCCAAGCCGTTAAGCTACAACGGCAAGGTCATCGAAGATTTCTGGTTCCGTTTCGAGAACGGCAAGGTCGTCGATTTCGATGCAAAAAAGGAAAAGGAATCCCTGAAGCAGCTGCTGGAATTCGATGAGGGATCTTCCTATCTGGGCGAAGTTGCCCTGGTCCCTTACGATTCACCGGTATCCAAGTCAGGCATCCTGTTCTTCGATACGCTGTATGATGAAAATGCCGCCTGCCATCTGGCGTTGGGAAGACCGTATCCGGAAAACATCAAGGGCGGTGAACAGATGTCCAAGGAAGAACTTCTGTCTCACGGTGCCAATGATTCTTTGCAGCACGAAGACTTCATGTTCGGCACCAAAGGCATGAACATCGACGGCATACGCAAAGACGGTACCATCGTACCGATCTTCCGGGAAGGAAACTTCGTCTTCTGATGAAGAAGCTCGCACCCTGGATGGTGCTTCTGGCGGCGGTGCTTTGGGGAAGCAACGGGATCTTCATCAATCTTCTGACGGATTCCGGTTTTTCCGCCATTGAGCGGACTTCGGCCCGCATGGTCCTGGCAGTCTTTATGGAAGCGGTCATCCTGTTTCTCACGGATAAGAAAAGCTTCCGGATCGACGGCAAAGGACTTCTGTGGTCGGCGCTCATCGGGGTCTTGGGCATGTATCTGTTCCTGGTCTTATATACGGCGGCGATCGCCAGAGTGGGCATGGGAACGGCCGGCGTGCTGATCTACCTGATGCCAAGTCTGGTCATGGCGTATTCCTGTCTGTTCAAAGGGGAGAAGTTCACTTTGATCAAGGGGATCGCCTTATGTCTGAACCTCTTGGGCTGCGCTTTGGTCTCGGGCATCATGAACGGTGCGGGGAGCGAAGTGACAGGCATCTTATGCGGCATCGCGGCAGCCTTCTTTTATGCCTTCAACAACATCGCCGTTGCCCACGGCTTGAAAGACTATGCTCCGGCGACGAAGATGTTTTATCCGGCCTTGTTTGCCGGGCTCAGTGCACTTGTTTATTTATGTGTCTTTTCGGATATCGGAAGCATCGCTTCCCGCCTGAGCGCGGATCCCAAACTGATCTTTTTCATCGCTTTGTGGGCGCTGTGCTGTTCGATCTTCACATACTATCTGTTCAATACGGCACTGTCGTATCTGAATATCGTCACGGCTTCGATGTTGTCGACGTTCGAGCCGGTGGCAGCAGTGCTGTTCGGTGTCCTATTATTCAATGAACGACAGGGGCTCTTCGGCTGGATCGGCGTGATCCTGGTGATCGCGTCATTGATCCTGATCGAATATAAGCCCGAAGGAGGAAAAAGTGAATAAGGTTTTGATCGTTGTCGATATGCAGAACGACTTCATCGACGGGTCTCTGGGGACCAAGGAAGCGCAAGACATCGTTTCCAACGTCGTCAATGAGATCAACAAAGACTATTCGTTCATCTATGCCACAAGGGATACGCATCCCGAGAATTATCTGGAGACTAACGAAGGAAGGCATCTGCCGGTGAGACACTGTATTCAAGGCAGTGAGGGCTGGCAGATCCGCAAGGAAGTGGAAGAGGCTTTAAAACCGAAGGATCACGAGATCATCGACAAGCCGACTTTCGGTTCGGAGGTCCTGGTGCAGGAACTGAAGGAAGCGAATGCGGAGGCACCGATCGATGAGTTCGTTTTCGTGGGACTTTGCACGGACATCTGTGTGGTCTCCAATGCCTTGTTGGTGAAAGCGGCGTTCCCGGAAAAGAAGCTGACGGTCCTGAAGGACTGCTGTGCCGGGGTCACACCGGAGAGCCATGAGGCGGCGCTTGCGACCATGAAGATGTGCCAGATCGAGATCGAATAGACGTTTTTGTAAAATATTGAAGAAAGATACGGAACTGTGTTTCCGTATTTTTTTGTTGCAGGAAGATCTTATATTGACACGGTGTCAGAACAGTATCTATAATATAGCTGACATGATGTCAGAATAGAAGTATCAAAGGAGTTCATTATGCCAAAAGGTTCACCGGAGCTGACCGCTTCCCGAAGAAATGAGATCATCCGCGCATGCGAAAAACTGTATCAGACGATGAGTTTCAAACAGATCACCTTAAAGGAGATCGGGAATGAAACGTCCTTCTCCCGTCCGACGATCTACAACTACTTTGAGACTAAGGAAGAGATCTTCCTGGCCTTGTTCGAAGAAGAGTATGACCGCTGGAACGAAGAACTGGAAACGATCGTTAAGGAAAACAAGAAACTGAACAAGGAAGAGATCGCCGACAAGATCGCTTCATCGTTGTCGAGACGTCCGCAGCTGCTGAAGCTGCTTTCGATGAACAATTACGACATGGAAGAAAACAGCCGTCCGGAGAACCTGAAAAGTTTCAAGAGGTCCTATGGCCGTTCTCTGAAGGACATACGGGCGATCCTGGACAAGTTCTGTCCCAAGATGTCCGAAGAAAAGAAGGAGCGTTTCGTTTATTCTTTCTTCCCGTTCATGTTCGGGATCTATCCGTATACGGAAGTGACGGACAAACAGAAAAAGGCGATGAAGGAAGCACAGGTGGATTATGTCTATCGGTCGGTCTACGAGCTCACTTACAACTGCATATGTACTCTTTTACAAAACAGATAGGAGAAAAAATGAAGAAAAAGAAATATTTAATTGTTTTGTTTCTGGTCCTCTCTTTGTTTCTGAGTGCCTGTGCCAAGGCGCCGGAAAAGGAAGAAGAGCCGCTCGCTCCGGAAGAGACACCGGTACAGGAAACGGAAACGAATACAGTCGAAGAAAAGACTTTGGTCGTCGTCTTCTCGGCGACCGGTACGACCTTAGGTGTTGCGAAAAAGATCGCGGCGATCGAAGATGCCGATCTCTATGAGATCAAGGCGAAAGAAGCTTACAGTGATGCCGACCTCAACTGGAACGACAAAAACAGCCGTTCGACTCTGGAACAGAACGATGATTCCGTTCGGCCGGAGATCGGCAGTGAAGCTCTTTCTCTGGAGGGTTATACGAAGATCTACGTCGGTTTTCCGATCTGGTGGGGCGAAGAACCGCGGATCCTGGATACGTTCGTGGAGAGCTATGATTTTTCAGGCATCACGATGATCCCGTTCTGCACCTCAAGCAGCAGCGGCATCGGCCGCAGCGGCAAGAATCTGGAAGAACATGCCGGAAACGGCAACTGGCTGGAAGGCAAACGTTTTTCCGGAAGCGTCTCTGAAACGGACCTGGCTTCCTGGATCGATAGTTTAAAGTAAAAGAAAGGATCGGGCTTATGCAAAGAAAGCAGGAAGGTAAACAAAGGATGTTCATCGACAGCGGGATGTTCGTATGCCTGCTTTTTCTGATGGCCTATCAGGTCACCGGGGAGTTGCTTCATGAGTGGATCGGCATTCTGATGACCGTTCTGGTCATCTTTCATCAGATCCTCAACCGGAGATGGTACGGGACACTGTTCAAGGGAAGATATACGGCGTACCACATCCTGAGTGTCAGTATCAACATCTTACTGATCTTTTCGTTTCTGATGACGGCTTTGTGCGGCATGTCGATGAGCGCTCACGCCGTACCGTTCCTTTACGGGATCTTGCGCGTATCCTTTGCCCGGGCAATGCATCTGTCGCTGTCCCACTGGTCTTTCGTTTTGATGGGACTTCATCTGGGTCTGCATCTGCCGATGATCCTGGGTAAGTTAAAGCTAGATAAGAAGAAAGAAAAGATCTTTGATATTGCTTTATGTCTGATAGCCGTTTTTGGCTTCTATCTGTCGGTACGAAACAAGGTCTTCGATTATCTCTTCTTTCAAGCCGTCTTTGCCTTCTTAGACTATGACAAAACGGCGGTCTTGGTCTTTTGTGAGAATCTGATGATGTTGCTGAGCTGGGTGTATCTGGGCTGGAAGCTGGCGCTGTTGAGCCAAAGGAAGAAAGAGAAATAAGTCTACTCAAATCATGAAGAGAGACCGTGCTTGTCAAGACACGCAAGGCGGTTGACATCATGGATGGACTTTGGTATATTTTTACAGGAATTAAGAGCTTTTCCGGCAGGAAATATTCCGGATCAGGAGAACTGTTATGAAAGTGAATGCCAGGTTATTCAAGAAAGATGACAGCGGACGGGTCATGAATGACAGCGTCTGTGTTGATGTTCCAGGCTTTGCTTCAAAAGGCGATCATATTATTTTTCCCGGTTTCTGTGATGTGCATGTGCACTTCAGGGAGCCGGGTTTTTCTTATAAGGAAACGATCGCTTCGGGAAGTCTGGC
>JAIKXJ010000045.1 GCA_024684175.1 Erysipelotrichaceae bacterium | reverse complement strand
TTGAACTTTTCGATCCGTTCACCGGGAAGAGAAACAGATAGTGCTCGTCGCAGACCACAGCAGCGCTGAAAGCGCAGCTCTGCAGGTGAGGGCTATGCCCGTATATGAAAAACCACCAGCTAGGCTGGTGGATGGTTATTTTACTGATAACGGTAATGGACGGGATATCTGTTTTTCAGGATCCCGTTTTTGACTTCGCCGAAACCTAAAGGGAAGTGATCGACGCAGACCAGCAGGGTCCCTTCAAGAGAAACATCATCGACTTTCAGCGTCTCGCATTTCAGATATTTCAGTACCCGTTCATCCTCCAGAGACAGATCGAGGATCTTTCCATATTTCACAGGGGACATCGTCATTGCCAGTGCCTGGCTCGGCCGGAAGCGGCCGTGTTTCAGTTCGCCGACCAGCAAGCCCGAGCGTAAGATACGCGCATTTCCTGAAGGGAAGTCATAGGGCGGCAGTACATAAAGCCGGTCTTTGCGAAGGACGAGGTCGCCGTCCGGCAGCGATCCGTGAAACTCGTCCGGGATCAGATCGAGGAGCTTTTTGTCCGGAGCTGAGACATGCAGAGAAGTTTTTCTTTTCTCGCCTTGTTTTTCCAAAAGAGCGACGAAGTGGCCTTCGCCTTTGATGCGGTGCGGATAGAGACGCACGCAGTCTTTCGTTGCCGGAGTGATGCCTTCACAAAAGCCCACGCATTTTTCGATGGGCAGGACTTTGAGGTCTTTGCACAGATCCAAGGCGTATTCGATGATCTCTTCATCTTCTTTCGGATCGAAGGTGCAGGTCGAGTAGACCATTTTGCCGCCCGGCTTCAGCATATCGACCGCCGCTTCGATGATCTTTTTCTGCAGCGGGACGTAAGTCTCGCTTCCTTTTTCCGTGAAGGAACGGATCAGGTCGCTGTCTTTGCGGAACATCCCTTGTCCGGAACACGGAGCGTCGATCAGGATCTTGTCGAAGCTTTCGTGAAACTGATGCAGCTCAGCGATGTCTTCCGCCATGACATAGGCATTCTCGACACCTTGATTCTCCAACGTCTTCAATAAGACCTGAGCACGGCTGACCGAGATATCGTTGGCGACCAGGACACCTGTTTTGTTGAGCTTGTTTGCCAGCTTCGAGGACTTGCCGCCCGGTGCGGCGCAGGCATCCAGGACAAGATCGCCTTCTTCGATCGGCAAAACTTGTGCCGGAAGCATGGCGGAAGCTTCCTGCAGATAATAGAGTCCCGCAAAATAATAAGGGTGTTTGGCCGGTCTTTCTTCTTCCTTATAATAAAAGCCGTCTTGCGTCCAGGGGATCTTCTCGATCTGAAACGGACAGATCTTCAAAAAATCTTCCACGGAGATCTTGGAGGTATTGACGCGAAGTCCGAAGTTCCTTTCTTCTTCAAAAGAAGCAAGATAGTCTTCGTATCCTTCTTTCAGCAGCTCCTTCATCATGGAGAGATAATCTTCAGGCAGTTTGTTCATATCATTAGTGTAACAAAATTGTATTTTCCTTATGCAAAAAATAGGAATTGGACTTTTTCCTTACAAATAATGTATAGGAGGGCAGGATGAAGTGCTTGAGATGCAACAACGAAGATCCGGAATATTTCTATAAAGGATCGAAGGGCTATTATTGCCGCAAGTGCATCCGTTTTTCCAGAGTGCTGCTGGAAGAGGAGCTGAAAAGCTTCGATTATCAGATCGCTCCGGATGCCGGGGAATATCACTTTTCTTATGAACTGACCGATGCGCAGAAACGGATCTCGGAAAAATGTCTTGAAGCTTTGAAAGACAGTGATGTCCTTTTGCATTGCGTATGCGGGGCAGGCAAGACGGAGATCACCGTCCGAAGCATCGCCCGATATCTCGAACAGGGATACAAGGTGGCGTATGCGATCTCTCGCAAGGAAGTCGTCATCGAACTTGCAAAGCGGTTTCAGGACATCTTTCGAAAGGCGAGAGTCACGGCAGTCTACGGCGGTCATCACGAATGTCTGAAAGGTGATCTGATCGTCTGCACCTGTCACCAGCTTTTCCGCTATTACAAAAGTTTCGACCTGCTGGTCATCGATGAAGCGGATGCCTTTCCTTTGAAGGGGGATGAGACGCTGATGAACATCGCTTTGAATTCCTGTCGGGGAAGGCTGATCTTTTCCACGGCAACGGTCGATGAACAGCTCGAGAAGATCCTGAAAAGAAGGAAGGTCTGCACACTGAAGCTTTACGTCCGGCCTTCCCGGAAGCCTTTGTCCGTTCCGCAGGTGATCTGCCTTCCGGAAACTGCCGCTGTCTTTTATCTGTTTCGGCTGATGTCACTGACGGCCAACCGGTGCATCATCTTCGTTTCCGGTAAAAGAAAGTGCAGGCAGCTCTATAAGATCGCCTCCCGTTTCTTTTCCTGTACTTATGTGTATTCCGACCTGGAACAAAGAAAGGAAAACATCGCTGCGTTCCGGGAAAAGAAGTGCCGTTTTCTGATCTCGACGACGGTGATGGAAAGGGGGATCACGATCCCCGAAGTCTCGGTGATCATCCTTCACTATGACGAGGTCTTTGATGAAGGGAACCTCGTACAGATGCTCGGCCGGGTCGGACGCGGCGTGAGATACGAAGAGGGAAGATCTTATCTGTTCTGTGCCTATAAAGACCGGCAGGTGAAGAAGACGATCGCCTATCTCAAGGAGGCGAATTCCCATCTGTGAGGTGTCTGTATTGCGACGATCCGATCGAATCCTACAGCCTCGTTTCGCTTTTTCTGAAAACGGATGAGCTCTGTCCGAAATGCCGGCGCAAACTGCGGCCTAAGAGGAAGAAGATCCCGCTCGGTGATCTTGAAGTCGAGACGTTTTTCGATTATGACGGTTTCTTCCGCGACCTGCTGCTGCAGTACAAGGAATGCCACGACGAGGCACTGAAAGATGTCTTTCTCTATGACCTGAAGGAGTATCTTGAGCTGCGCTATCACGGCTATCATCTGCTGTGCATACCGAGTACCGGAAAAAAGCTCGAAGAAAGAGGTTTTGACCACCTGAAAGAGATGTTCCGATTGGTACAATTGAAAAAGATCTCCTGCCTGAAAATGAAGGAAGAGATTACGCAGGAAGGCAAAGATCTGAGCGAAAGACGGAGAATGGAGACCAATTATGCCTATATTGGGCCAGATGTGGACAAAATACTGATCGCGGATGACGTTATAACGACCGGTTCGACCGTAAAAGGGGCATTTTCGGCCGTCAAATCTCATGCCAAAATGGTAAAAGTTATATCACTGGCTTACAAAAACATTACTTTACATCTTTAAAATAAAGTATGATAGAATAGAATTCATAAAAAGGAGAATAAGGAAATGTTAGGCAAAGTTAAGAGATTCAACAAGGTTAAGGGATTTGGCTTCATTACAGCAGATGACGGTCGTGATGTCTTTTTCCATTATTCTCAATTGATCATGGATGGTTACAAAACCATCAATGAGGGTGCACCGGTTGAATTTGATTTAATTGAAGGTGATCGAGGTCTTCAAGCTCACAATATAAAAGAGATTCAAGAATAATCGAGAAACACAAAAGAAGTTGGCCGCCGGTCAGCTTTTTTTGTTACGTTGTATTATAATAGTATGGTATTGGAGAAAAAATAATGGGTTTATTTGACAGATTATTCAATAGTGATAAAAGGATCCTTGATGAGGTCGAAAAAGGCACCATCCCCGTCGAAAAACTGAAAGACGAGATGGCGGCTTTGAGCGATGAACAGCTCAAACACAAGACCGTGGAGTTCAAGGAACGCCTTGCCAAAGGCGAGACCCTGGATGATATCCGGGTGGAAGCTTTTGCGGTGGCCAGGGAAGCGGCGAAGCGCGTGATCGGCGAATTCCCGTTCTTCTGCCAGCTGGAAGGTGCCTATGTGCTTCACAGAGGCGACATCGCCGAGATGAAGACCGGTGAAGGCAAGACGCTGACTTCCGTCATGGCGGTCTATCTGAATGCACTGGAAGGAAAAGGCGTTCACGTCGTCACCGTCAATGAATATCTGGCGGAACGTGACAGCGAATGGATGGGACAGATCCACCGTTTTCTGGGATTGACGGTCGGTCTGAACCTGCGCGCTTTGACACCGGCGCAGAAACGGGCGGCTTACGAATGTGACATCACTTATACGACCAACTCGGAAGTCGGTTTCGACTATCTGCGTGACAACATGGTCACCCGCGTGGAAGACCGCGTTTTGCGTGAACTCAACTATGCGCTGGTCGATGAGGTCGACTCGATCCTGATCGATGAATCCAGGACGCCTTTGATCATCTCCGGCGGCGAGCGCAAGACGGCCAATCTGTACATCAATGCCGACCGCTTCGTCAAGCGTCTGAAGAAAGAAGAAGATTACGTCATCGATGTCAAGGACAGGAACGTCCGGCTGACCGAAGAAGGCGTTCATAAAGGCGAGAAGGCGTTCGGCGTCGAAAACCTTTACGATATCGACAATACGTCTTTGGTCCACTATATCGCGCAGGCTTTGAAAGCCAACTACATCATGACCAGAGATGTGGAATACGTCGTGGAAGACAACGAAGTCATCATCGTCGACCAGAACACCGGCCGAAAGATGCCGGGTAGAGAATACTCGGACGGTCTGCATCAGGCGATCCAGGCCAAGGAAGGCGTACCGATCAAACAGGAAACGACGACCTGGGCGACGATCACCTATCAGAACTTCTTCCGTCTTTACAACAAGCTCGCCGGCATGACCGGTACAGCCAAGACCGAGGAAGAAGAGTTCCTATCGATATACAACATGCGTGTCGTCGAGATCCCGACCAATCGTCCGGTCGCCAGGATCGATTATCCGGACCTGGTCTTCGGCACCAAGAAAGCCAAATACAATGCGCTTCTGGAAGAAGTGAAAGAATTATATGCCAAGGGACAGCCGGTCCTGGTCGGCACGATCTCGGTCGAGACTTCGGAGCTGATCTCCCGCATGTTCAAGCAAGCCAGGATCCGTCATGAAGTCCTCAATGCCAAGAACCACGCCAGAGAAGCGGAGATCATCGCCAAAGCCGGCAAAGAAGGCTCGGTCACGATCGCGACCAACATGGCCGGCCGTGGTACCGATATCAAGCTGACCGAGCGTTCCAGGGAACTGGGAGGTCTCGTGGTCCTGGGATCGGAACGTCATGAATCGAGACGTATCGACAATCAGCTGCGCGGCCGTTCCGGCCGACAAGGTGATCCGGGTTACTCCCGTTTCTACGTCTCCCTGGAAGATGACCTGATGGTCCGCTTCGGATCCGACCGCATCTCTTCACTGTTTGAACAGATGGGCGATATCCCGATCGAAAACAAGACCGTTTCCAAGGCGATCTCTTCTGCACAGAAGCGTGTCGAAGGTCTCAACTTCGATGTCCGTAAAGCCCTGCTGGATTATGACGATGTCATGCGTCAGCAGCGTGAGACGATGTATGCCCAGCGTAATTACATCCTGGAGAACGAAGATATCCACTCCGTGATCGAAAACATGTTCGAGCGCGTCTGCGAAAACATCGTCAGCTCGAACGTTTCGATCGACGGCAAGAAGGAAGTTATCGACTACGCTTCGATCACCAAGAGTCTGGAAACGATGGGCGTTCCTTCCTTCGGACCGGAAAAGATCGAAGGTCTTGACAAAGAGGAGACGATCGCGCACTGCAAGGAGGCATCGTTCCAGGCGTATGAAGATAAGATCAAGCCGGTCAAGAATCAGATCATGCCGGTGGAAAGAACGATGGTCCTTCGTCTGATGGACCGTGCATGGCAGAATCAGATCGATGTCATGTCCAAACTCAGAGAGGGCATCCATCTGCGTTCCTATGCGCAGAACAATCCTTTGCAGGCATATGTCGAAGAAGGCTACGAATTGTTTGAAAACATGATGAATACGATCTCTTCGGATGTCGTTACGTTCTGTAACAATCTGAAGATCGTCATAAAGGAAAAGTAGATTTGGAACTGTATGAAATGAGGCAAAGCCTGAATGCTTCCTTGAAAAAGCTGAAGGATTTGGGCGAATCACTGGATCTGGAAGAGATCGGCAAGCAGATCGAAGAACTTGAGCAGCAGCAGAACGAGGAAAACTTCTGGTCCGACCAGAAGAAAGCACAGAGCGTCATCAAGGAAGTCAATAAGCTGAAGGATCTCAAGTCCAGGTACGAACAAAACAAGGCAGGCATCGAAGGGATCCTGAAGGAGCTCGATGAGCTCAACAAGAATTACGATGCGGAGCTTTTCGAATTGCTGGAAGAGGAATACGAACAGATCAATGCGGATTTCGAAGAATTCGAGATCAAAGTCCTCTTATCCAATGACTACGACCACTCCAATGCACTGCTGGAGATCCATCCGGGAGCCGGCGGCACGGAATCCCAGGACTGGGCGGAGATGCTTTTCAGGATGTATCAGCGCTATGCGCAGAACAACGGCTACGGTTTTGAAGTGATCTCTTATGAAGAAGCAGACGAGGCGGGCATCAAGTCCTGTCTGGTCGCCATTAAGGGCGATATGGCATACGGTTATCTGAAAGGGGAGAGCGGTGTCCACCGTCTGGTACGTATCTCGCCGTTCGATGCATCGAGCCGCCGCCATACATCGTTTGCCTCCGTCGAAGTGCTTCCGGAGTTCAACAATGAGATCGAGATCGAGATCCGCGACGAGGATCTGGAAGTCGATACGATGCGTTCTTCCGGTGCCGGCGGTCAGCACATCAACAAGACCGACTCGGCCGTGCGCATGAAACACATCCCGACCGGCTTGATGGCCTTCTCGCAGTCGGAACGTTCGCAGATCCTCAACCGGGAAAAGTGTCTGGCGATCTTAAAGGCCAAACTCTATCAGAAAGCGATCGAAGACCGTGAGAATGAGAAGCGGGCACTGAAGGGCGAACAGCGCAAGATCGAATGGGGTTCGCAGATCCGCTCCTATGTCTTCTGTCCTTATACTCTGGTCAAAGACCACCGTACCAATTACGAAGAAGGAAATGTCGATAAGGTCATGAACGGGGAGATCAACAACTTCCTGTTCGCTTATCTGAAATCACAGATCTAGTATGAAAAGAAATATCAGTTTATCAACACTGGTCTTCCTTGCCCTGGGGATCCTCTCAGGGCTTTTTGTAAAGCCGCTCGTACAGTCGCTGGCATTCATCGGTACGATCTACATCAATCTTCTGAAATTTCTGATCGCTCCGATCGTATTTTGTTCGATCGTTCCGACGATCTATCATTCTTCCGAAAAGAAAGAAGATACCTTAAGGAAAGCCGTCTTCACCTATATGGCGATGTTTGCGGCGACCTTCCTGCTGACATCGCTGTTCGTCTTTCTTTTGGATCCGGCAAAAGGCTTCAGTTTTCCGGCACAGGACTGGAACGGAAACGTGCAGTCTCTGTCGGTACAGGAGATCATCGTCAATCTTTTCCCGAACAATCTGGTGTCGATCTTTGCGGAGACGAAACTGTTTGCGATCATCTTGTTTGCCTATATGCTGGGCTATTGCGCCAATAAAGTCAATAAAGGTGAAAAGGTCATCGAAGCAATCGAGATCCTCAGAGACATCTTTTTCAAGATCCTGGAATACGTCATGTATCTGACGCCGCTTGCCGTCTTTTCTTTGATCGGTAATACGGTCGCTTCCTACGGCGTGAGCGTCGTCGGTGTCGGCTTACGCTATATCGGTACCGCTTATCTGTGCGGTGTCCTGACGGTGATCTTCATCATGATCCTGCCGGTCTGGCTGATCTCAAAGATCTCACCGGCAGAGTATCTGAAAAAAGTCTACAAAGTCTGGCTGGTCTCGCTGACGACCTGTTCTTCGGCAGCGACGCTTCCGACGACGATGAGAGTCTGTCAAGAGGAATTCGGAGTTTCAAAGAGGATCGTCGATATCGTCTCGCCTTTAGGCTGCACCATCCACATGTGCGGCGGTGCGGTCTCGTTTGCCTTATTGGGACTGTTCTGTTCGAAGATGTACGGGGTACAGGTCGGTCTTGCCCAATACCTGCTGATGATCTTGTCCGCCTTGCTGATCAATATGTCGGCACCGGGCATCCCCAACGGCGGCGTGGTGATCGGAGCGACGTATCTTTCGCTTCTTGGCATCCCGCTGGATTTCATCGGTTTCTACAGCGGCATCTATAAGATCCTGGATATGCTGTACACGACGCTCAACGTCACCGGGAACATCACGGCCAACGTCATATTAGATCATCTTAAGAAAGAGTTATGATTTCTTTCAGGCTTATGTTAGAATAGAGTTGTTTTGATGGATAGATCGTCTTTGAATGCTTTCAGAGAGCCGGCGGCTGGTGAAAGGCGGCAGCGGACATTGACGAAGATGGATCCTGAACATCCCTGTCGATAGGTAGGCCGGGACGTAGTTCTGCGTTAAAGAAAATGAAGAGATAAATCAAGGTGGTACCGCGCTTTTTGCGCCCTTCATATCACCTTTTTTATTTTAGGAGGCATTATGGAAAACAAGGGAAAATACTACATCACCACTGCGATCGCCTATGCCAGCGGCAAGCCGCATATCGGCAATACCTATGAGATCATCATGGCCGATGCGATCGCCCGTTTCAAGAGGATGCTCGGTTACGATGTCTACTTCCAGACCGGTACCGATGAACACGGCCAGAAGATCGAAGAGAAGGCAAAGGCCGAAGGCATTTCACCCAAGGAGTTCGTCGATCGCCAGGCTGCCGAGATTAAGCGCATCTGGGATCTGATGAACACTTCTTATGACCGTTTCATCCGTACGACCGACGACGATCATGAGCGTCAGGTCAAAAAGATCTTCAAGAGGCTCTACGATCAGGGAGATATCTATAAGAGCGAATACGAAGGCTGGTACTGCACACCTTGCGAATCGTTCTGGACGGATTCGCAGCTGGTCGACGGCAAGTGTCCGGACTGCGGCAGGGAAGTTCACAAGGAAAAGGAAGAATCCTACTTCTTCAAGCTTTCCAAGTACCAGAAGGCATTGGAAAAATACATTCAGGAAAACGACTTCATCGAACCGGAATCCAGGAAGAACGAAATGATCAACAACTTCCTCAAACCGGGTCTTCAGGATCTGTGTGTCTCCCGTACTTCCTTTAAATGGGGCATTCCGGTCGATTTCGACCCCAAGCACGTCGTCTATGTCTGGATCGATGCGCTGTCGAATTATATCACAGGCCTCGGTTACGATGTCGACGGTGATCACGGCGATTTGTACAAGAAATACTGGCCGGCCGATCTGCATCTGATCGGCAAGGACATCATCCGTTTTCACACGCTGTACTGGCCGATCATGCTGCTGGCTTTGGATGTTCCGCTTCCGAAGCAGG
>JAIKXJ010000085.1 GCA_024684175.1 Erysipelotrichaceae bacterium | reverse complement strand
GAACAAAGCCATGCCAAACTGGTCCAAGAGATAACCCCAATGCATCGCATGGATCTCAACGCCGTCATAGCCGCAGTCCTTGGCAACGGCGGCGCCTTCGATCATGTCGGCGATCTTCTGCCGGATCTGTTCGACCGTGAGTTCAGGGGATTTTTGCGAAGGATCCCGCCAGACCGGATTCTCGGAAGGACCCGGAAGACCCGGATAGTTCCTGCCTAAGCCCATGGTCAGCTGACAGAAGATCTTCGTGCCGCAGCGATGTACCGTATCCGTCAGGACTTTTGCACGTTCCTGCCAGTGCTTGTTGGTGTTGACGTTAGGTCCCAATGCCGAATACGGATCGACATGATAGTCGGTCGCAGCCGCACCCGGGATGATCAGTCCGAAACCGCCCTTGGCTCTGAGCTCGAAATACTTGATCAGATTGTCGGAAAAACCGCCTTCCGCATCGTAGGATAAAGCACCCATCGTCATCGGGATGACCGCAAAACGGTTCGGGATCTCCACGTTGCAGATTTTGTAAGGCTTCGCGAAAACATCGTACTTGCTCATATTATTTTTACTCTCCTATAGTATTATTTTATCATCCCGGACCTGACGTATACGGCAGTACCTTATTTTTCTTTGATCCAGACTCCTTTATATAAGGTATGACAGCTGTTATCCGTCGCAACGATGTAAGGTACCAGCTTGTTTTCCAGAGACCTCACCACATATTTCTTCTTGCCGCTTTCATCGTCATAGATGTCCTGTCCGATCCTGATCTCACTAAGTGATTCCGCTTTTTTCATATCGTTTCCTCCTCAAGGTCATCATAGATCTTTTTTGATCCGCCCATGGGGAAATATTTGGACAGAAAAACAGCCCGAATGATTCAGGCTGTTTCTGACAGATGCGGATGAAAGCTCTGACTAATCGAGATCTTCGCCGTTGGAAGCGATGACCTTCTTATACCAGTAGAAGGAATCCTTGCGGCTCCTTGCCATCGTACCGGTCCCGTCATCGTGTTTGTCGACATAGATGAAACCGTAACGCTTGCGCATCTCGCCGGTCGACGCTGCGACCAGGTCGATCGGACCCCAGGTCGTATATGCCCTCAAGTCGACGCCGTTTTCCACGGCCTTTTTCATCGAAGCGATGTGCTTGCGGAAGTATTCGATACGGTACGGATCGTGAACGGAACCGTCTTCTTCCACGGTATCGTAGGCACCGACGCCGTTCTCGACGACCATCAGCGGCCGCTCGTAACGATCATAGATCATCTCAAGATAATACTGCAGTCCGTCCGGGTCATAAGCCCAGCCCCAGTCGGAGTATTGCAGATACTCGTTCTTGGTGCCGCGGACCATATTGCCGGCAGCCGAGGCATCGCCCTTGTGGGTCGTGACCGACATCGACATATAGTAAGAGAAGGTATACATATCGACCGTGCCTTCCATGAGTGAATTGATGTCATCTTCCGTGATGTCGAGCTTGACGTTGTGCTCGTTCCATAACTTCTGGGCATAGGTCGGATAATAGCCGAAGCACTGCACATCGCCGCAGTAGAAGATGCCCTTTTCCCACTTGTAACGGTTGTATAAGATATCCTTCGGATCTTCGGTATGCGGATAGTACGTGATGCCGCAGATCATGCAGCCGATCATGTTGTCCGGATCGATCTCGTGGCCGATCTTGACGGCTTTGGCGGAAGCCACGAACTGGTTATGCAGATGCTGGTAAGCATTTTGGAAATACTCATCCGGCATGTCATCCGGCAGGAAATTGATCGTGTTGTTGATCTCGTTGAACGTCAGCCAGTAACGGACCAGACCCTTGAATTCTTCAAAACAGGTCTTCGCAAACTTGACGAACAGCGGGATCAGTTCCCGGTTCTGCCAGTTGCCCAAAGTCTCTTCCAGATACAGCGGCGTATCGAAATGCCAGATGGTGACCAACGGTTCGATCTCGTATTTCTTCAGTTCTTTAAAGACATTGCGATAGAATTCAATACCCTTTTCATTCGGCTTTTCTTCCAGGCCGGTCGGATAAAGCCTTGACCAGGAGATCGACATGCGGAAGACCTTGAAACCCATCTCCGCAAACAAAGCGATGTCTTCCTTGTAACGATGATAGAAGTCGATGCCTTCATGATTCGGATACAGCTGATCGTCCAGCACCGCGTAATGGGCACCCTCCGGCAGCTTCTGCAGTCTGGTAATATATCCCGGTTTGCCGTCCTTATCAATATAGGTGATCTTACGCGGATCAGTGGCAGTACCGCCGGTCGTGACATCGGTCAGGGCAGGTCCTCTGCCGTCAACGTTCCAGGCACCTTCGATCTGATTGGCAGCGGTCGCTCCGCCCCATAAGAAATTCTTCGGAAATGGCATGATATCTCTCCTTTATCTTTATAACAATATTATCTCATAGCCCAAATGACTTTCGGCTCAAGAAAAATGCAATGACATATGATATGATATTAAGGCGTTGAAACAGACGAAGAAAGAAGGGCCTATGTTTCCATATAACTATCACACTCATACGAAACGCTGCGGTCATGCTTCCGGCAGTGACGAAGAATATGTCCTGGCTGCCATCGAGGCCGGGTATAAGGTCTTTGGTTTTTCCGATCATGCGCCTTACAGAGATTATCCGCTCAAACGTTCCCACATGGACATCGAATACTTTGCGGATTATCTTGCTTCGATCGCCTCTCTGAAAGAGAAATACAAGGATCGGATACAGATCAGGATCGGACTGGAAAGCGAATACTATCCCTACTGTCTGGAAGAAAGAAAACAGCTGCTCGATCATCTTGACTACATGCTGCTGGGACAGCACTATTCCCATCCTTCCGGGATCGGCGTCAACTACTTCAAAGAAAACACCGACGAAGAGATCCTCGGCTATGCGAAAGCGGTCTGCGAGGCAGCGGATACCGGCATCTATACCTATCTGTGCCACCCGGATGTCTTCATGAACCATCAGAGCGTCTTCTCTCCGGCCTGCGAAAAAGCCGCCCATATGATCGGCGAGGCCTGTGAAAGAAACCGTCTGCCGGTCGAAGTCAACATCCGCGGCATCATGAAAGGCAAAAAAGCCTTCCCTGACGGCGAAGCCTACTGGTACCCGAACAAAAACTTCTGGACCATTCTCGCTCAATACGATATCAAAGCGGTCGTCGGCATCGACGCCCATTCGCCGGACGATCTGCTGCAGACGCAGTTCATCGATGAAGGACTCAAGGAACTTGAGGACCTGCATCTGGATTACATCACGGAACCCTTCATCAAATAAAACAGGCTGCCTTACATGACAGCCTTTCTTTATCTTTGTAACGGTTCTTCCTTGATGACGCTGATCTTATTGTGCCTGGCAATGTGATCGATCACATCCTTATCGGCTTCGACATCGGTGATCAGATAATCGATCCCGTCGAACGTCGCATAACGGAAAGCGAAGTTGAGTCCCACCTTGGTATGATCGCACAAGACGAACTTCTTACCCTTGGTCCGCTGCAGCATCGTCTTGTTGACCAAAGTCTCCTTGACATTGGCCGTCGAGATGCCTTCCATCGTCAGCCCGCTGCAGCCGATGAAACATTTGTTGGCGGTGATCGAATTGATGGTCTGCACCGCCAGGTCACCGGTCATCGACTTTTTCGGGAAACGCAGTTCGCCGCCGGTAAACAGGACCGTGACGTTTTCATCCGGATTGAAATTGATCGCTTTGGCGTTGTTGGTGATGATCGTGACATGTTTGTAACGTATATAATCGATGATCATGACCGCTGTCATCGACGAATTGACGAAGATGACATCGCCGTCCTCGACGAACATCGCCGCCCGTTTGGCGATCGCCTTCATATAGCGGCTGCGCTGATAAGATTCTTCGTCTTCTTCGATGAACGCCTGCAGCAGCGCCGCACCGCCGTAATTGCGCTCGATTGCGCCCAGGTTCTCCCAATACTGAAGGTCTCTTCGCATCGTTGCGGCAGAGACGTGGAACTGCTTCTGCAGATCTTCCACAGACATGAAGTTGTTCTCCTGGATCAGCCTCATGACCTCCTGTCTTCTTTTATCGACTAAAGCCTTACTTACTTTCATCGATCGCCTTCAGCAGCTTATCGAGATCTGCCTTGTAGCGGTCTTTCTGATCCGCCGGGGCAAGAAGGACCAGATTCTCCAGGATGAACTTGGTCTCCTTGGGATTCATATAGGCCATATTGACTTTCTTGAAGTGTTCAAAAGCACCGGCACGGTTCTTGCGGGCCCGTTCATAGATACCGTCAAGCTCATCGTACTGGAAGATCTTCGGACGCTTTTTCATCTTCTCGATATTCTTCACATCGTTATAGATCTCGTTGATCTTTTTATCCTTCCCGGTCAGAAGACATGCCCGCATCTCGTAGTAGAGCCGGATCAGCAAGGTCTCGACATTGGAATTGAACGTCTTCTCGTTCTCTTCAATGATCCGCAAAGCTTTGTTTCCGTCATTCTCTTCGACCGCCACCATCACGTCGAACAAGGAAGAATCGTTCTTGTACATGCCCAGGAAATCCTTCTTACACAGATCTTCGTGGATCTGTTTGGCCTTTTTGGTATCGAGCTTGAAATTGAGATACCAGAGCGCTTCGTTGTACTGCAGTTTCAGATACTCGCTGTACGAGCCAAGCACCAGACAGACGATGCCCAGAACGGCGAACAGGATGGAAGCGATATCGCCCTTATTGTTGACGGCGGCATAGATGACCATGATCAGAAACAAGATATAAAAACACAGATTGATGATCATTCTCGCCTTCTGCTTGAAAGAATAATGTCTCAGCATATAAAATTACCTCTGTTTTTAATTATATGATCGAAGCTTCATAAAATCCATAGATAAGGATCGTTTTGTACCGTTATATGCCGTTTATATGATTTATGTCCGTTTTATTGCTTATATGCTCGGTTATGTCAAAGTAGTTGTCTTGAAAAAACGAGATATATTATCATGAAATCGGAAAAAAGGAGGATAAAAAATGGCTTTAGATTTCTTTGCCGATACCGGCAACTGGCTGGAAGAACTCTTCCATGTGAAAAAACCGATCATTGCAATGTGTCACCTGCTTCCGCTTCCCGGCGATCCCTACTACGATGAGGAAAAAGGACTGGAAGCGATCGTGGAGCGCGCAAAAGCGGATGTCGATGCTTTACAAAGAGGCGGGGTCGACGGCATCATGTTCTCCAACGAATACTCCCTGCCTTATCTGACCAAGATGGAGCCGATTACTCTGGCCGCCATGGCCTATGTCGTCGGCCGCGTCAAGGAAGATGTTTCCATCCCCTATGGCATCAACTGCCTCTGGGATCCGATCTCCTCGCTTGATGTCGCCAAAGCCACCGGTGGCAAGTTCATAAGAGAGATCATCTCCGGTGTCTATGCCTCCGACTTCGGCATCTGGAACACCAATTCCGGCGCAACGGCCAGACACCGTCACCGCATCGGTGCCGATGACGTCAAGATGTTGTACAACATCGTTCCGGAAGCCGCCGTCTATCTCGCCGACAGGGACATCGGTGCGATCGCCAAGACGACCGAGTTCAACTGCAAGCCGGATGCCATCTGCGTCTCCGGCCTCACCGCAGGAGCGGAGACCGACACCCAGGTATTGACCAAGGTCAAGAACTCCGTCACACATACCCCGATCTTCTGCAACACCGGCTGCAACAAGGACAACATCGTCAGGCAGTTGTCCGCATCCGACGGTGCGGTCTGTGCGACCACCTTCAAGGTCGACGGCAAATTCGAAAACCCTGTCGACTACAACAGGGTCAAAGAGTTCATGGACATCGTCAAGGAATACAGAAAGACTTTATAATAGTCACCTGTTTCATCAACAAAAAGTCAGTTTCTTGAAGAAACTGACTTTTTTAATGCGCATATAAGACTTCCGTGATCTCCCCTTCTTCCGAGACCTTCAGACAGGCCAGGTTGCCGTATTCGCTGCCCATCGCACAGCCGCAGTCGATGTCGATCCAGGTATAGTTGTTGTCATACTCTTCGAAGTAGATCTCGTCGCTGTCATGCAGTCTCCGTGTGATGACATGCCCCGAGATGAAGAAGGTCTTTTTCTCCGTCTTGGGGAAATGTTTGATCGAAGCGATGTTGTTGGCCGACATGTCCCAGACGATGTCCTGCACATACATCAGATGATCCTTGAAGTCCCGGGTGTACATGTCGATCCCGTCGTTCAAGGCGCTGGTATGCGATAAGACGATCCTCGCTTTGGGGAAGACGAGATCTTTTTTGATCGTCGTACTATCGAGCAGATAGTCGATGATCCTGTCCCTGTTTTCCTTATCCAGAGCCATCAGCCGTTCAAAGGTGACTTTGCCGCCGTTGACGCCGAAGAACCAAGACTGCCGGTCCGACCCTTCCAGATACGTCAGCATCATGTGCTCATGGTTGCCTAAAAACAGTTCGCAGTTTTTCCGCTCCATGATATCCAGAAGGATCTCGATCGATCCGGGACCGCGGTCGATGGCGTCGCCCAAAACATAGAGCGTATCCTCATCCTTGAGATCGATCTTTTCCAGGATGGCCTTGTATCGGGGATACTGGCCGTGGATGTCTGACATGATGTAGATCATATACTTCTATTTTACTTCCCGATAGGCCGAATCGACGAGACTGTAGAGATAACAATTCACTTTTTTATCGGAAATGCTTTGAATATAACGCCGATAACCGTTCAATTGTTCGTCGTAATGTTCGTCATCGATGTTTTTCGTCTTGTAGTCGATGATATCGAAACGGTCTTCATATTCCATCAGCAGGTCGATGAAACCGTGTTTCACCTCATCGTTCTCTTCATAAAGGAATTCATATTCCTTGTAGGCCTTGCCCGACAGGCGGTCCTTCATGATATCGGAATGTAAGAAGGCCTCGATGAACTTCACGTGGTCTTTATCGATCTTGGAAAGATCGGGATCTTTGAGATCCAGTGTCTCGAGATCATAGTGCAGCTTGCTGCCCAGTTCCATGCGCCCGATCATCTCCGCATCGATCAGTTTCGCCTTCTTGGAGAAGGAAGAACGTTCGACCTTTTTCGGAAGGATCTTTTCATAGGAACGGATCTCATAAGGCTTCGCTTCTTTATCGATCAAAGAACGGATGTCCTTGTTTTTCAGACTGCGGTAGTCCTTGCTGAAGGAATAAGACGTCAGATCCAAAGGATGCAGGAAGCCGTGTTCCTCAAGATCGCGGTAGACCGAACTTAACAGAGCGTTGAAATTGCGGTAAGCGATCCTTCTTTCTTCACTGATGATCTTGCCGTCCTGCGTCTCATCACTGAGCGGGGCGATCATGACCATCTTCTCTTCGGTCCTGGTCAGGGCAACATAAAGAAGACGCATCTTCTCGCCGATCTCCTGACGGTAATACTCCTGCGTAAAAAGCTTCTTGCGCAGAGAGTCCTTCAGCCCTCTGCCTTTGACATAGACCGGCGAGATGATCCCCTCCTCCATCGTGAACAGGAAACGGTCATTGGCATCGGAAAGGTTGAAATCCACATCCAGTGCCGGGAAGTAACAGATCTTGTACTGCAGTCCCTTGGACTTGTGAATGTTGATGATCTTCACGGCATCAAGACCTTCCTGGTCGATGCCGTAGGTGATGTCCTTGTTTTCATCCGCAAACAGAGAATCGAGATATTCATTGAATGCACGGATGTCATAGCCGCTCTCATTCAAAGAAGATGCCAGCTGATAAAGATATTCGATCTTGATGTAGTTTTCTTTCACATCGCCGATCCTCTGTATGCGGTCATAGACATCGAAGGCTTCGATCACCTCGTCGAGGACCATCGAGACCGACAGGCCTTCCAGACGCTCGGAAATCACTGTGAGCTTCTTCAGGATCGGAGTCTGCAGGTACGCATCCTTCTTCACGGTGTCATAGATCGCGTCGTCTTTCAGATCGCTCAAAAAGCTCCTGGCCAGGGACAGGAAAGCCAGCCGGAAATCCGCATCGAAGTTTTGATCCGCCAGCTTTTCCAGCAAAACGAAGACCGCCTTCAAAGCGACGATCAGATCGGAATCCGACATCTTCTCGTCCCGCTCGATCACGCAGGGGATATCGAAATAAGTGAAGACCTGTTTGTAGAGATCGAAGTTGTTTCCGCGGTCGACGATGATGCAGAAATCTTTATACTTACAAGGACGGACTTCGTCTCCGTCTTTGATCAAAAATGATCCGAGTTTATTCCGGATGTCTTTCGCCATGATGAAGGCTTCGACTTCGTGTTTGGAGAATTCATCAAACGGCGCTTCTTTTTTGTCGTATCCGTAGGTCAGGATCTCCAGTTCAGGATCCTGTCCTTCATAGGCTTCCTCGCTCCGCCCGTTGACCATGTGATGCGATCTCTTATAATCGGCACCGCCGACCGAAAGATCCATGACCCGATCGAAGATGACATCGACATCGTTCAGGATCTCTTTACGGGAACGGAAATTATGCGGCAGAGCGATCAATTCGCCCTTTCCGTTATCGGAATAGTCCGCATATTTCTTCATGAACAAGGACGGATTGGCATTGCGGAAACGGTAGATGGACTGTTTGACATCGCCGACCATATAGACATTGTTTCTTTCGATCAAAGAGATGAAGCCGTCCTGCAGGTCGTTGGTGTCCTGGTATTCATCGATCAGGATCTCGTCAAAACTTTCGGCGATCTCTTCTCTGATCTCCGGATAATCTCTGACCAGAGAGATGGCCATATGAAAGATATCGGAGAAAGAGTAGAGCCCCTTCTTCTTTTTGAACGCCGAAAGCTTCTCATCGAGCCTGCCGCACAGTTTCAGCAAACTGAGGTCCTGATCCTTGGTCGAACACAGTTCCTCTTTGATCTGATCCTCGTCCCTGTTACAGAGAGATTTGAGCTCCTTGAGCGCCGCATTGATCTTTCCTTTGACATCCGAGACTTCCGAACCCTTCGGCAGCCGCTTCTTGCTCATCTCACAGAGACTCAAGGCCTGAAAGATCTCATGAAGATCCCTCGCATGAAGCAAGGCATCGATATTGAAAAAATACTCCGAGACGTTCTCCACACCGTAAGAAAGATCATTGACCAGCGAAGAGATCTCTTTGATCCTGCTGAAAAGATAAATCTCAAAACGCCGGACATAGGCATCGATGGCCTCATCGGAATAGAAACGGCGTTCATAGTCTTCATAATACGCCTGCTTATCCGGGATCGCATCGATCTTATTCAGGATCTTCAGCACCGCATCTTTGAGCGGCTGATCGTCCCGCACACAGAAACGCTCCGTCAGAGCCAGCAGTTCTGCATCCTTGTTTCCGTATCCTTCTTCCAGCAGTTCTTCCAGGAGCCACTCTTTTTCATTGGCCAGGATATTGGCATCGATGATGCCGATCTGCTTGTCGATGCCCAAAAGCTGGTGATATTTCTGCACCAGGAACAAGGCATAGGCATCGAAGGTCATGATGAACGAAGAATCGATCTTGTTGGTCTGCCGCTTCTTCTCTGCCGCCGTGAAATAGCCCATGGCATCTTCCCGGATCTTCTTTAAGATCCTCGACTTCATCTCAGCTGCCGCCTTATTGGTGAAAGTCAGCACCAACATCCGGTCGATATCGATCTTGCGCTTGCCGACATTGGTATAGACCCGCTCCGATAAGACTGCCGTCTTGCCCGAACCCGCACCGGCGGAGACCAGGATATTATGACCGTAATGTTCGATCGCCGCTTTCTGCTGATCTGTCCATCGTTCAATCATTTTCTTCCTCCTGTTCCGTCTCAGACGAAAGGTGCTTCACATCGCGGTACCGCTTATAACAGATCCCCGCATACGGACAGAAGCGGCAGGACTCGTTGTTCCCGTCGATCTCTTTGGGATCGATCGCAAATTCCCCGTTCAGGATCGCTTTACCCGCATTTGCGATCTTCTCTTCCGTCAGAGCGATCAGTTCATCGATCCGGCTATCCGAAATGACCTTGGACCGGGCATCGAAACCGCCGTCTTTTTTCAAACGCAGGCCCTTAATGATCTTCGAAGAGCCGTCATAAAAACTCTCGTCGCAATAGGAGAGCCTGCTTTGATCATCCGTCGTATAGCCCTCCAGTTTCATGGACTCTTCCTTGATCTCTTCCGCGCTCTTCTTTTCATCGTATTTGAGATCATTGTTGATCAGATGCTGAAGATAGAAACCGCCGTACGACAGTTTCTTGTCAAAGATCCCGGAATGCTTCAGCAGATACATATAAGAAGGCAGCTGCATCGACAGTCCGAATTCCATCAGACTCTCTTTGATCGAAACCGTATTTCCCGTCTTATAGTCGATGACGTCGATGATGACTTCATCTTCCAGTTCCTTATACATCACCTTGTCGATGTATCCCTTGAAACCGATCCGCTCATCATTCCATACGAAGAATTCGTTTTCACACATCGTTTGATCCAGATGCGAATAAGACTTCTGCATCTTCAGTATCTCAACATCCTTTTTCAATTCTTCTTTGAATCTGCTCAAGAAATACGACTCCTTTTCGCTTTCAAAGCCTTTTCCCGCATCCTGCAGTTTCTTCAGGTTTTCTCTCCAGGATACTTCAAAATCAAAAGCCTTTTCCGTGAACAGATCCTTGAGCACATCGTGACATAAGGCCCCGGTCTTGGTATAGAACGTATCATCGTAAGAATCGATACGCAAGATGTTCTTCAGATAATAGGCAAAGGAACATTTATAGAACGTATCCATCGAAGAAAACGAAAGGACGACTTTGCCGATCCCGTCCGTCTGTTCCTTGCGCAGACCGGAAAAACGGTTGTCATAGCTGCGATACTCCTTCGGATCCACGGTCTTATATAACGGACTCAGCCGTTCATCGAGCGTACCGTAACGGTAGACCTCATCCAGGCAATACGAAAGCAAAGCCAGATCGGTCTTATACGATGTGGAAACGGCTTTTTCCTTCTTTATGATGTATTCCTCTTTTTCAAACAATGAAGAGATCTCGTATTGTTTAAACGGCGTCTTCCTGCTGTAAGAGATGTGTAGATCCCCGATGCCGGAAAGATAAGACGAAACATTTTCCCTTATCAGGGCATTCTTTTCCTCCGTCAGCGACAGATCCAGGACCTTCGACAAAGAATCCGTAAGATAATCCGTATCCTTCTTCATGACAGGGAAAGCGTCGTTGAACCCCAAAAGGAAGACATGGTCGTCATCTTCAAAACGATGATACAGACCGACGCAGCGGACCAGATCTCTCTGCAGTCCCGCAGAGATCTTCGTATGTTTCAGATCCTCTTCGATGAGATCTTTGACATCGGCAAGCTCATCTTCCGGATAACGGTTGATCAGTGAAATGAGCTTTCCCGAAACTTCATTCTCTTTTTCGCTCAAAAGATCATATAGTTCCTTCTTATCCATGGTCATGATCCGATCAAGGAAATCCTTTCCCGCCTTAGTCCCATATAAGCTGTCCTTCTTCAAAACTTCGACCGTGAATGGATATGCATCGTTGAAACGCCGGAACAAAGGAAAATGATCCTCATTGGCACCCAGCACATAGATCTTGTTGATATCGACGCCCTCGGAAAAAATCAGATCCTGTATCCGTTCATATAAAGCGATCACTTCTTCCTCGATCTGCTCATATTCAAAAACTTCATACGTCTTGACTTTCTTTTCATAAGCGATCACTTCGCCCTTGATCAGACGCTCGTCTTCCTTATTGAGCTTCCCGTAACCCAGGACATAGACTTTTCTGTCCTTCAGCGATCCCTCAAAAAGCGGATCGAAGATCAGAAGCCCTTCTTCTTCCAGTTTCTTCCGGTAGAAGACCAGCCGGTCAAGTTTTTCAACCTCGTAAGTTTTATTCACATCGACGAAAGACATCGCCTCTAATATTTCCCGGGCATTATTAACAGTCATCCCATAGTGATCCTTGAGATAACGCAGCGCTTTGTTATCATAATCAAAACACTTCTTCTTGCGGTACTCGTTCAAAGACATGAACTTCACATCGCAAAGAAGTTTTTCTTCATACATCCGTTTCAGCAGATCTTCCTTCGTCTCATCCGGACAGAGGATCAAAGAATGATCCAATATATCTTTTGTGATCTTCATCATTTGATTTCATTATATGTGAATTTACATCAAAAATTATGCCTATGAAATGCACCGTTTATACTTTATCGGCAGGAGATCCGCCTTTGTTTTCTCTATAGACCGAACAAAAAAACGGAATCCTCTCCGAATTCCGTCGGTAAGTCTGCAGATCGTTGACCTTCCGTAACGAAAGATGAAAGATCGGTTTCAGAAGCTGCGCTATGTCAAGTACGCGTTTCATTGATCTTCTTTATCAGTTTCTGACAAACGGATTCAAGGGACATATGTCTTGCGTCAAACCACTGAAGCGTTGAAACGTAGTATTCCATTCCGCCTGACGGAACCGTGCTGTCAAGCTTCAAAGGAATGACGGTGACCTTATTGCTTATGGCCTGATCGATCTCTCTTTTTACCTGGACGGACTTGTTCGAGAATGAAGTGAATATAAGAAGCATGACATCCGCTTCTTTAATGGCATCCATGATCGCCGAAGCCCATTCCGATCCGGTGGGAATATTTCTCGGAGCATACCAGCAGCCGATGTTGTTGCTTTCCAGTATTTCGCAGACTTCCTTGACGATATCGATATCGTGATGGGAATAGCTGATGAAAACTTTGGCTTTATCGTAAGTTTGACCGGATCTGACGAAGTTTCCGTCGATGAACAGACTCAATGAAGCGGCAATGGCAAAACTTTTGATCAATGTCAGGATGAGCTCTTTGATGTCCGGGACCACACCGATCGAGATCAGACCGGCACTATAAGCAATAAGAAAGATCATTCCGGAAACCGAATTCGACATCAGTACATAATTCAGAGAAGAGATGTCCTTTATTCTTTTGTTTACGGAAACATAGAAGGATGTAAGAAAAGAGGCAGTCAGAAGAAATACGACATAGAATAACGCCTGACTCTTGATCGATTCATAAAGAATCTGCCAATGTGCCTGCATATCGATACTGTTGTATATATGGATAAAGTATTCTTTGAACGGAAGCACGAGACCGGAGATGTTCGATTCAAGCGGGATCAGGCTGTCTCCGCTTCCGAAAAGGATGAAATGGATGACGATCGCAAACGGAATGAGGAAAGAACAATCGCTGTTCCTGTCCCATAAAACGATCGATGTGAGCATGTAAACAGACACAAGAGCCGTAAGCGAATGCTCAAATGCACTTGCAAATATCATGATCAATATAGCGAAAACGTATTTGACCTTTTCTTTTTTTCTTACAAACCCTGCAGAAAAGAGCAGAGTCAGGATCGCTGCAGCCGCAAGGAATACATTCTTTTGGCAAAGACATAAGAAGAGGATGATGCACAGGACGAGACCGACCGTATCGCCGATCAGCGGCAATACGGCGGCTGCAATGACGGCCATAAGAATAAAAATGTCTTCTTCGATCAGGATGTTTTCCTTGGCAGATCGATAAAGAAAATAATACGGTATCAGACACAAAAGATATTGACCGATCGGTGAGAGGACGTTCTTAAGCCTGTGGAAACCGTTCTCTATACTTTGAAACATATCAGTTCTCCTCTTTTTGCATATTTACTGAATTGATTTTATTTTGTCAGATTTATTACTTCACATTAGATTATAAAATCCGAAACCGATCAGTGTAAATCTTCAATATAAGAAAGTATTATCCGCCCCTGAGACTTTGCCGATCCGATCAGGTCTTCAAAGAAAAAACGCTGCTCTTTTGATATGTACCCACATTCCTGGACATATTAGTTAACTAGACTGCAACACGATTTAAGATGGATGCTTCCCTGTATTTGACAGGAGGCATCCATTTTGTTTTGGCTTGGATCCTTTCGTTGTTGTAATAGTGAATGTATTCT
>JAIKXJ010000043.1 GCA_024684175.1 Erysipelotrichaceae bacterium | reverse complement strand
AAATAAATAAAACCTCATACAATAAAACAAATAAATGTTCTAGTGTATGAGGTTTCCGCCCTATTGGTTACAGTCCTCACGGGTACACAGCCGGTTGATGTGTAACATCAGATACAGTTTTTCTTCATCGTTGAGTTCGATGTTCAGATTGTTCTTCAGATATTTGGCAACTTCCTCCGAACACAGATACGTCTTTTCGTAATCCTTCTTCATCGTCTGATAGAGTTTGTCGTTGCTCGTTTCCACCAGCGCTTTCGTTTTTCCCCGTTTGAGCAGGTAATGGATGTGGGATACGAATCTGGAATAGTTGAAGTCATTGCGGTCGACTTCGATACCGTAGCATTCTTCGACGACCTTCGTGATATCTTCCACGATCCGGTCATTGTCGGCTTCGATGTTCTTTTCCTTCTCTTCGGCATTGATTAGATGAAGGGCGATATACGCTGCCTCTTCTCTTGGCAGGTAGACCCTCATCTTATCCTTGATCAGCTTTACGCCATATTCTCCGACCGACATCTCTTTTTCAAAGAGGTGCTGTATGTCATACAGGATCGGCAGTTTGATGTTCATCCCTTTCTTATGGCGGTCGATACAGAAGTTGATGTGGTCCGCCAGGGTGAAGACGATGTTGGCTGAGACCGGATTGTCGATCACATCCCTTGCGTGGTCCACGATCTGCCCAGAGATCTCGATCACCTCTTCCGGGATCGAATTGATCATCGAGATGTAAGTTTCGTCAACATCATAGTAGGACCGGTTGATCACCGTGATATCCGCAAGCTCTCTTGGCACAGTTCCAAAACCGATACCCTTTCCGGATACCACGATCTGATTTCCTGCGCTGTCGATTGCGATCGCGTAATTGTTGTTGATGTTCTTGATGATCTTCATGATTTGAAATAAAAAACTCTTACTGAAAAACATTCCCGATAGGTTATGCCTCGTAAGAGTTACATGCTATTCGTTAATTTAGTTTTAACAGATGCCAAAGCTGATGTCAACAGTTTTTGTTTAAGTTCTCAAAAAAGTCTCAAAAAAGAAGCAATCAATCTGCTGGTAGAGAACCCCTCTACGAGCAGGATTACTTCTAAAGAAAATATATCAAAAATCAGTGAAGACATTAAGTATCCTACCGGCTTAGAATTTGGATTATTTTTCCCATGTCTTCCATACATTCCGTTCTTCTCACCCATATTGCCAATGCTCATTTTTCTTAATTCTTCAGAAGTATGTTTTCTTCCTCTGTTTTTCATTGATATCTTCTCTTTATACTCATCAGAACTCATTAATTTCTTCATTTTTGAGCGATACTGTTGATCATTCCATGTTTTATTCGCTTTTATTATGATTTAGTTCAATTAATTACAAATTACTTCAAACGGGTACTTGTGAGAAGATTGTGAGAAGATTTTTCTCAAAAATCTGTATTTTTGCACGGTTGAAATACTCGAAAAAGCCTTATTTTCCGTGTTCTTCTGCTGGGGTTCGCAGAACCCCAGAATTCACGGTGTCGGCACCATTCTTAAAACAGACCTGTCCCTTGTGCGGACAGGTTTTTCATTTAAAAAGCTCAGGAATTCCTGAACTTTAATAATAGTTGACTTTGACGGTCTTGTTGAGCTTCTTCAAGACATCCGTGAGCTCATCGACCAGTTTCATCTTGAGGGAGATGGACAGCGAAGGATCGTTCTGGTGGGCAGGATTGATGGCACAGCCGGAGAAGATATCGACATCCGTTGCTTCTTCAAACAAGATCGAAGCCAACCTTGATGCCCCGTCCGTCTGGAAATACCAGTTGAAGTAATCGTCATTCTTTCCGGCGAAATTCTTCCCGTATTCCAGGACCCGGTTCATCGTGATCATCCCTTCGGTCACCAGGTCGATGCCTTCGATCCTCGACATCGGCGGGATGTCGGTCGGCATCTCGTTGTTTTCGTTATAGATCTGTTTATTCAGACAGCGGGCAACGATCTTGGCTGTCGTCCCGCCGCAGACGATATGCATCCCCTTTTTCGACATGAACAGACTGACCATCTTTTCATCATCTTCCGGATTGGTGGAAGGACCCATCATCAGATTGACGCGTTTCCTTTCTTTGATGCGCACACAGGCACAGGTCACATCGTCTCCGGGCTTGGAAGCATAAAGTGCGTTGCAGCGATCGATCAAAGTGGTCGCCAGTACTTTGGCGCAGGAATCGGGCATGACCGTTTCTTCCATGTATTTCATGATCTCCGGCAGTTCCCAACCGTAGTTGAGGATCTCACCGGCTCCGGCATGGATCACGCCGTCCGACATCATGAAGACACAGTCGCCCACTTCCGCTTTGAAGTCACAGAATTCGATCCGCTTGCCGTGGATCTGCGTAACGATATAATCCGGAAGGATCGCTTTATTGTTCCGGACGATGAAAGGAGAAGGATTGTCATAATTGTAGATCTTCATCTCCGTGTTGTTTTTTACCGCAACGACCGAGAACGTCGAATAAGCGACGCCCCTATCCTTACATACCGGCAAAGTCGCAATGATCGTCTCGACACACTGCTCGATGGATATGCCGTTGCCCACCATCTTGGAAAGCATCGTGGAAGTCAGCGTGGACAGGATGTTCGCCTTGACACCGCTCCCTAATCCATCCGCGAGGACGACGACATAAGAGCCGTCCGAAAGATCGGTGATCGTCACATTGTCTCCGCAGAGCATCTCACCGACATGGTTGATCGAAACATGTCCGATATCGGTATAAAGATTATTCGCCATCCGACTTCACCAGCCCTTTGAGTTTCTCCAGTGCGATCTTGGTCTCGGCAGCCGTCTCACCTAAAAGCGAAGCGATCTCATGGACCGAACGCATGTTCTGTTCAAGAAGTGAATCGGTGATCGAGACCGTATTGTTGATGATCTTGAACTTCTCCTGTTTCTGTATCTCTTCTTCGGTGATATCACGGAAGACACAGACCAGGACCTTGAACTTTTCGTCATAGGAGACGGTCTTTTCGATATACTTCTCATACTCATTGAGATATTCATATTTGTTTTCGATCTTTTTGCCGGAGAGTGCTTCAAAGTAATCGGACGGATCCAGGATCATCGCCACATGCTGGCCGATGACACTGTCACTGTTTGCTAAAGAAAGCATCCTGCACATGGTGTTGTTGATCAGACCGATATTGAGCTCTTCGTCCAGGACCATCAGGCCATTCGGCGTGTTGTCGACGATATTGTTGGCCAGAGACTGTGATTTTTCCATCAACAGCGGCAGACACATGTCGATGTTGGCATGGCCTTTGATGATCGCCGCAGCTTTCGCTCTGCAGGAGTCGTATCCGCAGCAGCCGCAGTTGAGCCGGTCTTTCAGGTCTTTTTTGCCCATCTTCACCAGCATCTTTTCTACTTCCTCATCGCTTGGTTCGCGATGCTGTATCGGCGAGCGGTCATAGACGGTCCGGATATCATCAAAGGAAGTGCCTTCATAATCGAAATCCTTGTCTCCGGCATACTTGTTGACCAGATGCGTATTGGTCAGGATGGAAGCCTTCTTGCGCTTGGCGATCGGTCCGGCAACACAGCTGCCCTGGCAGGAAGACATCTCGATGAAACATTTGTGCAGTTTGCCTGCCTTGAGATCTTCCAAAGCCGACATGCAGTTTTTCATGCCGTCGACCACCAGATAATCGTAATCCTTGTTTTCGCATTTCATGGTCTTCAGGATACCGCCGGATTCCGGGAAAAGCCGGGCTTTGGATCTTTCCCGGACTTCTTTTTCTTCCGTCGTCTTCAAGACGATGCCTTCGTCCTCCAGCCAGCCGTCCAGTTCTTCGAACGTCAGGACCGCATCGATATGTTCGCTGTGATCGCCTTCGTCCTTCTTGGCGATACACGGTCCGATGAAAACGACGTTTGCTCCTTCGTAGCGCTGTTTGAGATTGAGACCGTGAGCACACATCGGCGAGAGGACATCTGCCAGATACTTGCGGCATTCGGGGAAATGTTTCTGTATCAGAATGTTGACGGCATGACAGCAGGAAGAGATGATGACATCCCTGTCCGGATCTTCCAGCATCCGGTCATAAGCGTTCTTGACGATCGTCGCTCCGACCGCCGTCTCTTCCGCATCTTCAAAACCCAGTTCTTTCAGCGTTTCCTTCATGCAGAGGATGTCGCTGTCCGGATAATACGATACAAAGCTCGGTGCCAGCGATACATAAGTCTTCCCCTGAGCGATGAGCTTCTTGACGCGGCTCACATCGTTCCTGACGACTTTGAGTTTCTGCGGACAGATGTTGTAGCAGGAGCCGCACAATACGCAGTCTTCGTGAATGATCGAAGCGCGGTCATTTTCAAAAGAGATCGCCTTCAGCCGGCAGCTTCTGATGCATTTGTAACAGTTCTTACAGTTATCGGTCTTGCTGACAAGGCATCTTTCCATCGTATTTCCTCCATATGATCTTTTGATCTGTATCTTCTTCAATGATACATCAGGAATCATGTTTTTCCTTCAACGAAATCGCAGAAGCAGCGGATAATGGGCAGGTAAAAGAAAAGCCCCGCATCTGCAGGGCAAAAATCTTAATGTTTGGAACCGAATCTTTCCAAGAGCCTCTTCATTGCTTCCTCTTCGGAGATCTCTTTTTCTACCGGCTTCTCTTTTTCTTTGTGATAAGGACGGTTCTGCGCCTTCTTGCGGGAACGGAACTCTTTCTTGTCGGCATCACGCTTCGCCAGTACATCCAACGGAAGCAAAGACAGCTGCACACGCTGTTTGGCTTCGTCGACATCATAGACATAGACCCTGACGATATCGGATACGGAAACGACTTCGCTCGGGTGATTGACGCGCTTGGTCGACATCCTCGAGATATGGACCAGACCGTCGTCATGAAGACCGATATCGACGAAAGCACCGAAGTCGACGACATTTCTGACCGTACCGGATAATTCATCGCCCTTCTTGAGATCCTTGAGTTCCAGGACATTGGACTTCAAGATCGCACCGTCGAACTGATCGCGGTAGTCTCTGAGCGGAGCTTTGATGCAGTCCTTGATGTCGTTGAGCGTATATTCATCGATGCCCAGCTTTGCGATCGCTTCGTCATTGAATACGATATCAGGATCGCCCAGTTTATCGATCGAAGAGACTTCCATGACCTTCTTTGCCAGGTCGTAAGATTCCGGGTGGATATTGGTCGCATCCAGCGCTTCGTCACCGTCGATGATCCTGAGAAAGCCGGCACACTGTTCGAATGCCTTAGCACCGAGCTTCTTGACCTTCAGAAGCTGTCTGCGGTTCGTGAACTTGCCGTTTTCATTGCGGTAATTGATGATCTCGGCAGCGATGCCTTTGTTGAGACCGGAGATGTGTTCCAGCAGCTGCGCGGAAGCGGTATTGACATCGGCACCGACGCGGTTGACGACTTTCATGATCGCTTCATCCAGTCTCTCATTGAGAGCCTTTTCCGGGAGATCGTGCTGATACTGACCGACACCGATGGATTTCGGATCGATCTTGATCAGTTCGGCAAGCGGATCCAAAAGCCTGCGGCCGATAGAAACGGCAGAACGTTCTTCGACAGCCAGATCCGGAAATTCTTTTCTGGCCTCTTCCTGAGCGGACCAGACCGAAGCACCGGCCTCGGAAACGATCGCATAAGAGACATCGAGCGCGTTCTCATTGATCAGTTCGGCGACCAGTTTTTCCGATTCGCGGGAGGCTGTACCATTGCCGATCGCGACGATCTTGACGCCGTACTTGCGGATCATGTTCAGCAGTTTTGCCTTGGATCTTGGAATGTCACCGTCTTTCCTGAACGGATAGATCTTATCGACCATCAGCATCTTGCCGGTCGCATCCAGGACAGCGAGCTTGCAGCCGTTATAGAAGCCCGGGTCAAAGCCCAGGACGACACGGCCTTTCAACGGTGCCTGAGACAGAAGCTTCTCCAAATTGAGCGAGAAGACTTCGATCGACGTATTGTGCGCACGTTCGGACAGATCGGAACGGATCTCATTTTCGATGGAAGGCATCAGAAGACGGTCGATACCGTCATCGATCGCTTCGATGATGACGTCCTCCAGATCGGTCTTCTTATTTTTCAGATATGCTTCATGAGCGAGATCTTTGATGTGAGCGAGGTCATAAGACATGGAGACCGTGATGACCTTCTCCTTCTCTGCGCGGTCGATCGCCATGACACGGTGATCGGCAACATTGGAGATCTTCTCGGAGTATTCATAATACATCTCATAGACTTTCTTCTCATCGACTGCATCTTTCTTCAATGCGGTAGAAATGGCACCGGCCTTGACGATGAGATCTTTGAACTTCCAGCGCAGATTGGCATTGTCGGAAACGTTCTCGGCAATGATGTCTTTCGCACCTTGAATGGCATCCGCAGCGGTCTTGACGTTTTCGTTGATATATTTGGCTGCTTCATTTTCCAGATCGCCGTGTTCCGGAAGCGCCAGGATATACTGACTCAAAGGTTCCAGACCGTTCTTGATCGCGATACCGGCTCTGGTCTTCTTCTTCTGTTTGTAAGGCTTGTAAAGATCTTCGACCTGGGAAAGCTTGGTGCAGTCCATGATCTGTTTCTTCAATTCCTCTGTCAGTTTGCCCTGCGTCTCGATCAGGCCGATGACACTTTCTTTCCTTTCGGCAAGATTGAGTTCGTATTTATACTGTTTTTCGATATATAAGATCTGCTCTTCATCAAGAGCTCCTGTCTGTTCCTTTCTGTATCGGGAAATGAACGGAACGGTATCCCCGTTTCCCAGCATTTCCAATACGGTATTTACCTGTTTAACGCTGATCTTCAGCTCTTCAGCGATGGTCTTGATGATCGTTTCATTCATGATATGCGTACCTCACAATGATAGATTGTATCATTTTATCCTAATATTTTCCAAATTGGATTAAAATAGAGTCTGGGAGGTTTTTCTTATGGTGATTATCGCAACGGATTCTGCAGCCGACTTTGAATTGGACGAACTGAAAAAGATGAATGTCACCTACATGCCGATGTCGGTCATGTTCGGAGAAGATCAGTATCTGGAGAACATCTCGATCTCCAAGGAACAGTTTTTTGAAAGACTCAAGACAGACACGCATTTTCCGAAAACATCCCAGCCTTCCCCGGCGATGTTCGAGGAACTCTTTGAGAACGCCAGGAAAAACAAAGATGAAGTGGTCTATCTTCCTCTGTCATCCGGTCTTTCCGGTGATTATCAGACGGCGATGTCTGTCGCTTCGATGGTCGCTTATGAAGGGATCTATGTCATCGATACGCTGACCTGTACCGGCGGACAAAGGCTCCTGGTCGAAAAGGCCGTGAAGATGAGAGACAAAGGCTGCAGCGGAAAACAGATCGCCGAAGCGATGGAACAACTCAAGCAAAAGACCGTCATCTATACGGCGATGGATACGCTCGAATATCTTTACAAGAACGGCAGGCTCTCCAATACGGCGTACTATATCGCGCAGCTCGGCCATATCAAACCGATCATGCATTGTGCGGCAGATTCGCAAGGCAAAGCGGAGATCGTATCCAAACACATCGGACTCAATAAGGCCATCCGCTATATCGTCGAGCGTTTCGACAGCGAAATACCCGATCCCGACTACCCGATCTATGTCATGTATACTTACGACAAGGTCAACGCCTACAAACTGGCGGAAAAGCTCAGAGAAGAAAAAGGCTATACGATCTCAGAAGATCAGATCATTCCGGTCGGTGCGACGGTCGGAGCCCATATCGGGCCTTACGCCTGCGCAGTCGCTTACGTCAAAAAATAAGCAAAACGGAGCTGATGCTCCGTTTTTCATTGATCCAATTCGTTTTCCAGCAATGTGATCACATCGAGGATCTTCTTCCAGGTGATCTTTTCTTTTTCGGCAGCCATCGCATCGCGGTAGCTCTTATCCTCGGGATGGGATTTTGCCAGAGTGAAGTAGTGATAATAGAAACCGAACGCTTCGTATTGACTCACGTCGACGCTGAGTTCGTCATCCGCATAGCGGTTGGCAATTGCGCGCATATACAGCTTCTCGTATTCACCGTTGTCGAAATCCTGATTCAACGTATCCAAGCCATAGCTCCTCGAACTGTATAAAACATCTTTTCTGATCTCCGTGAACAGCGCATAGGCGTTCATGTATAAGATCATCAGAAAGATGAGGATGAGGATCCTGGCGAGAGAAACCCACTTACTCTTCATGATTCAGCCTCTCATTCACCAGCACCAGCAATTGCGAATCGCTCAGATCTTTGATCGAAGCCAGATCTTCATCGTTCAGTTTCAGCGTCGCTTTCAGATAAAGATCAGCCTCTTCATTCATATCTTCGATGTATGATTTCGTCTCCGGATAGTTGTTTCGCTTCTGCAGACGTTCATATTCATCCTTGAATTCTTTGATCCTCTTGCAGGAATCCATCAAAGGATCGCTGTAGAGATCCTTGCCGTAGAAATAATCGGAAACATCATCGATGATCCGCTCGTAAAGCTCCGCAAAATAGATCACCTGATTGTATGCACCGAATTCATGATAAGGAAGCGGGAACTTTCTTGCGAAGACCGACATTTCGATATAATCTCGGTTCTCCAGAAAAGCATCCATCTTTTCCTTGATCTGTTCCTCGGTCATCTTGGAAGCGATGATCCGATCGGCGATCTCATAGCTTGCCTCATGAAACGGGATCAGGACCAGGTTGGCCAGAAGGACCATCGTCAGGATCACCAGCAAGCCATAGCCTTTTTTCGATTTCTTGACCTCATCGACGACTTCCAAGCGCGTCTTCTTAAATGATCTGTCGAGTTCCTTGAGTTTTTTCAGATGCTCCTGTGCTTCGGGGTTCGGCGTTCCGCAATGCGGACAATAAGCGTCGTTGAGCGATAAAGGAGCGCCGCAGTTCTTACAGTTAACCATTTGTGCCCTCCTCGAAATATTCCTCCAAGCCGCTGCTGTTGATATAGCCGTACTCATCGCAGTTCTTGCGGTAGATCTCTTCCAGTTTCGCTTCGGAGAAACCTTTCTGATTCAGCATCGTCAATAATGATCCGCGCATCAGGTCATATTCCTCGCGGTCGACTCTCGCCATGCCGTTATATCCGGTGATGGATTCCGGATAAAACAGGAAATACAAGGCATCATCGAGATCGTAATGATTGAAGTCCTCATCTTCGGTGAGCTTCCGGAACTGCTTTTTCAGCATATAGGAAGGATAGTGAGTCCAACGGGAAACGACATGGGAATTCTCATAATAAAGTTTTTCGATCGTCTTGAAATCCTCCTCGGCATAGGCTTGATCGAGCTTCTCAAGATTCTCATCTTCCCAAAGGATGGACTCCAATGCCTTTTCATCATATTCCCTGTCGTTATAGTAGTTGACGTTGGCAAAACGTGAGAAAACAAACGCCAGCAGGATGACCGCCGCGATCAGAACGATCCCGCGCAGCAGTGAGGTGAAGATCATCTTCGAGACCGAACGGTAAGCTTCTTCCTTAAGTCCGAGCATCGCATCGATCATATCGGAGATCTTCTGTCTGAACTTCCTGTATGCGCCTTTCTTGTTCATGGTGCCGCAGTAAGGACATTTTTCCAATGACTCACTGAATACCGCACCGCAGTTTTTGCATGTGACTTGTTTCATACTTCTTTATCTTAGCACTTTCGGCTCATATCAGAACTTTATCATTCTGCGCAACGATGACCGGCACATATAGTTCATCATCGCAGATCCCGGCATGTTGGCCGGAATAGTAGAGATTTCCTCTTTCCTTATAGATGAGGACCATATCGCTTTTGGCAATGGCGATAAAGTCGCCGATGAACTGTTCGAAGCGGGGATGATTCGGCCGGTCACCGAAAAGCTTCGACGAGAGCACCTGTGTCTTGTTCAAAAGGATATAGTCATTTTCGAAACGCTCTTTGAAAAGATTCTCGAATTCCTTTTCCATTCCCTTTTTGATATTGAAAGCCATCGCCCTTTGTTCCAGAGAAGGTCTTCGGGAGAAGAAAGGATCGAATTCCGAATGCCAGAGATTGAAGAAACGATTGATGTCCACCTGACCGTGGTCCGCCGTCACCACCAGCAAGGTATCCCTGCTCAGATTCTTCACCAGATTCTCGATCTCATAGTTGATGTGTTCGAGATAGGAATCGCAGATCTTCGAAGAAGGACCGTGCTCGTGCATGTAACTGTCATATTTGTCCCAGTAAGCGTAGACATAACGGTAGTCCGAATAGGAAAGATCCGCCAGACGGCAGCACATCTCATCAAAATCCTCGCAGCCGTCTTCTTCAAACGAAGGAAACAGGATCCTTGCAGGGATACCGATACGCCGCAATTCCTCTTCGGTCGTCGGGACCGGCACATAACGGCGGAAGATATCTTCATCGTAAACAGCTTCGCTGTAATAGCCCATCGAACGGAACGGGATGATGATGTCATCAATCTCTTCGAGGTACTGCATCCAGCCTAACCATCCGTTTTCACACGGCGGACGGCCGTTGCGGATCGATGTCGTTGCGGCAGTGGTCGTCGCAGGAAAGACCGTCATCGGGGCAGCCAGCATGTTCCTTCTTAAAAAAGCATCTTCCGGCAGCTTCTTTTCCAACAATCTTGCACCCATGCCGTCCACCAACAAAACAAAGACCTTCTCAGGCCTTTGTTCGTTGAGGATCTTTGAAAGCGAAGGATCATCATTGTAAACGTGGTTCAGACCAAAATACTTCCTGATCGAAGCGACATACGATAATACTGATCCATCGTAGTTTACAAACATTAATCCATTTCCTTTAAGAATACTTTATATGCGCGGTATGCCTCATAGATATCGGCTTTGGATGCCGTCTCGTACGGAGCGTGCATGTTCTGTACGGCGATGCCGGCATCGACGACATCCATGTTCTTGTTGGCCAGAACATAAGCGATCGTTCCGCCGCCGCCCTGGTCGACTCTGCCCAGTTCGGTAAACTGGAAGGCGACATCGTTCCTGTCCATGATCTCACGGATCTTGGCAACGAATTCCGCCGGAGCGTCATTGGATCCGGATTTGCCTCTGGAACCCGTGAACTTGTTGAAGGAGATGCCTTTGCCGAAGTAAGCGGCACTTTTTGCCTCATTGACCTGCGGATAGTTCGGGTCATATGCCGCAGAGACATCGGAAGAAAGCATCCGTGAATTCTGCAAAGCATGGCGGATCTTCAGATCGTTGTATTCGCCCTGGACATTGATGAGCTCGGCAACGCTGTTTTCGAAGAATGCGGACTGTGCACCGGTCGAACCGATGGAACCGATCTCTTCCTTATCGGTCAGGATGCAGACAGACGTGCGCTCCGGCTTTTCCGATTCCAGCAGAGCTGCCAGAGAAGTATAAGCACAGATGCGGTCATCATGACCGTAACCCATGATCATCGAACGGTCCAGACCCAGGTCTCTTGCCTTGCCGCAAGGTACCAGTTCCAGTTCGGCGGAGATGAAATCCGCCTCTTCCATATCGTAATCCTTCTTAAGGATGTCGAGCAGGTTCTTCTTGACGGGATCTTTTTCTTCCTTCTTGGACTTTGCCGGGATGGATCCTGCCAAAGCGTTGAGATCTTCGCCTTCCACGACATTGGAACCCGGTTTGGACATCTGGTCTTTTGCCAGGTGGATCAGCAGATCCGAGATCTCGACGATCGGATCGTCATCGTTTTCGCCGATGCAGAACTCGACCTTGCTGCCGTCTTTCTTACAGACGACACCGTGGATCGCCAGAGGTCTGGCTGTCCACTGGTATTTCTTGATACCGCCGTAGTAGTGCGTATCCATCAGTACCAGGCCGTTGTCTTCATAGAGCGGATTCTGTTTGACATCGATCCTCGGCGAATCGATGTGTGCGCCTAAGATGTTCATGCCTTCTTCGATCGGCTTTTTGCCGATAACGAACAACGCCAGCGATTTTCCGCGGTTGTTGAAATAGAACTTGTCACCGGCTTTGATCTTCTTGACGTTCCTGAATTCCTTGAAACCGGCTTTTTCCGCCAGCGCGATCGACTTACTGACGGCTTCCCTTTCCGTCTTGGCGTGATCCAGGAAGTCTTTGTAGTCCTCCGAAAATGCCATGACCTGTTTCATGGTCTTTGCATCATATTTTTCCCAAACTGTTTTCATATCTTTCCCCTTTTCTAAAACGAACGGTACGTATCGATGATCTTTGCGGCAAACTTCTCCCTGTCGACATCCAGAAAAGCTGTGCAATGCCTGTCTTGAAATTTAAAATCCGTCCAAAGATCACTTACGGTCTTACCAAATGTTATTGTACCTTGAGTCTCCACATAAATGCCACAGTCATGACCCGTGAACCAGTCAGGATGGGCAGTATAGATCAGAGGACAAGAATCATGTTCGCAGACCCCCTTCCAGTGCAGTTTTTCCCTCGCATCGTAAAGCAGATGATTGGAATCCACAAACAGCTGTGCGACCGGATTGCCGATCGCCGCGATCGCATCGATGTCACTGTCATCAAGATATGCCTTATGTGTCACATCCAGACCGAAAAGATTGACGTGGATCCCGGACTTCATGACCGTTTCCGCACCGTGCGGATCGGTATGGATATTGAATTCCGAACACGGCGTGACATTGCCGCCGATCAAAGCACCGCCCATGACATTGAGCTCTTTGATCATACCGACGATGTCGGGGTGTTTGGCGATCGCAACAGCGATATTGGTCAAAGGGCCGACCGGACAGACGATCAGTTCCCCTTTATATTCTTTTGCCGCCTCGTATAAGGCATCCCAGGCGTTTTCCGTCTGTACCGGTGCATCGGAAAGCGGGATCTTCGCTCCGCCCAGACCGTTGGAGCCGTGGACATATTCCGCCGTATGCAGATCGATGACCAGCGGACTTTGAGCACCGCGGTAGACTTTCACGTCTTTCCTGCCGACCAGAGAAAGGACGTCTCTGGCATTGCGGAAAGCATTCTCCAAAGAAGTATTGCCCGCAACGGCGGACACGCCGACAAGTTCTATCTCCTCAAGTTTCGATGCGACGATCAAAGCGACCGCATCATCGACGCCGGTATCCGTATCGATCCAAACAGGTATCTTCTTCATGTCAGACCTCCCATCCTTCAAAACTTGCGCAGGCTTCAACGAGCCGGTCGACGAAACGCTCTCTGTCAAGACCGACCACGCAGCGGAAGTTCGGTTTGTTTCCGCTGGTCGCGTTATAGTCGGCGACCGTCGCTCCGCGGCAATACCTTCCGCTCAGTTCGATATCGACGTAGTAGTCCCGGATATCGAAGATCTCGGGATCGATCAAAGACATAACTGCGCAGGGATCGTGCGTACAGCAGCCCTTCCAGCCTAAAGATTTCATATGGATGAAGAAGAAATCGAACCATTCCGCAACGACCTTGGCGACCGGGTTGTTCAAAGCGCGGATCCGTTCCCAGTCTTCCGGATAGACGATCGCCTGTTCCGTCACGTCCAGCGGACACATCTGCAAAGGCAGACCCGAATGAGCGACCGTATAAGCCGCTTCCGGATCGACCAGGATATTGAATTCGGCACCGGCTGTCCAGTTGCCGTTCCGCAGTCCGCCGCCCATCGTCGAGATCATTCCGATCTTTTCCTTCAATTCCGGATGGGCAAGAAGCAGAGCGGCGACATTGGTCTGTGCGCCGGTCGAGATGATCGTCACCTTTTCTTCGGATTCTTTCAGGACCTTGGCCATCATCTCGATCGCCGAAAGATTCGAAAGCTCATGTTCCGGTTCCGGCAGTACCGGTCCGTCCAGGCCGGTCTCGCCGTGAAAGTTCGGAGCGATGATCAGATCGGAGACCAGCGGGCGGTTCCTCCCTTTGGCCACCTGAAGATCCAGGTGCAGCAAAGCTGCGATGCGCCTGGCGTTGTATGTGACTTTTTCCAGAGTCTGATTGCCGGCGACCGTCGTGATCGCCTTGATATCAAAATCCTTGACTGTCGAAGCCAGGACCCAGGCAATGGCATCGTCATGTCCCGGATCGCCGTCAAGTATGACCGGTATTGGTTTGCGTTGGCTCATAGATGATCCTCTCTTATATCGTCCATTTTCATTCTATCACACCCGTGTCATCGGCTATAATGAACGTATAAGGATGGTACATATTATGAAATATACATTCCCGAAAGTCGACCTTCACCTTCATCTCGACGGATCCTTCAGGACCGCGACAGTCTGGGAGCTCGCGAAGCAGCAAGGCGCCAAGATGCCTGCCGATACGCTCGAGGGCTATGAAGCTTGGATGGAAAAGTGTTCCCATTCCGGCAGTGTCAATGAATATCTGAAAATGTTCGACGCACCGCTTCAGGTGATGCAGGACAAAGAGTCCCTCGCCCGCGTGACAAGAGAACTCATTGAAGACATCGCGGCACAAGGCCTGGCTTATGCGGAGATCCGTTTTGCTCCGCAGCTTCACACCAATAAAGGCATGAGCCAGCGGGAAGCTATCGAAGCCGTCCTGGAAGGAAGAAGACAAGGACTTGAAAAATGTCCTTCCATCAAGATCGGCATCATCTGCTGCATGATGTGTGTCGGAACGGAAGATGTCAACTGGGATGCCAATATGGAAACGGCAAGCATCACCCACGAATACCTCGATCGAGGCGTCGTCTGTCTGGATCTGGCCGGTGCGGAAGGCATCGTTCCTCTGAGCAATTTTGCTCCGCTGTTCAAGAAAGCAAAAGATCTGGGCACGCCTTTGATCTGCCATGCCGGTGATTCCCAGGACTGGCGCACCGTCAAAGACGCCATCGAAATGGGTGCCGTCAGGATCGGCCACGGACATCATGTCTATGAAAATCCGTATCTTTCCCGCTATGCTGCAGAACATGAGATCGCTTTGGAGATCTGCCCGACATCCAACGTCCATTGCGAGACCAGAGAGTCCTATGAACTGCATCCGGCATGGAACTTATATACGATCGGTGTCCCCGTCACCATCAACACCGACAATATGACGATGTCAAGGATCACTCTGGAAGACGAATACGATCACTGTCTCAACGAGATGGGCTTCGAATACGAAGACCTGATCCTGATGAATATCAATTCCGTCCGTCACTCTTTCATGAAAGAAGAAGATAAAAAAGAGCTCCTTCAGAAGCTCTCCATCGCTTTGGAAGAGTGCCTGCAAGAGGCCGCCGCATGAAACAGCCGCATATCGCCCTGGACGAAAGTCAAAGCGCGCCATGCGCTCTGATGCCCGGCGATCCCAAAAGGGTCGACGTCATCGCTTCTTTCCTTGACGATGTCAGGGAACTCACGTTCAACCGGGAATACCGCTCGATCATCGGCAGCTACAAGGGCATGAACGTGATCGGCATCTCGACCGGCATGGGCGGCTCTTCCGTCGCCATCGCCGTAGAAGAACTCAAAAACATCGGTGTTCACACCTTGATGCGGGTCGGATCCGCCGGTGCCTTGCAGAAGGGGATCGGATTGGGAGATCTGATCGTCTGCGAAGCGGCCGTCCGGGATGAAGGGACATCGAAAGCCTATGTCGATGCGATCTATCCGGCAGCTGCTCATTATTCTCTGGTCCGCCATTGCATCGATGCGGCAAAAGACTTCGGATTCCCCTGCCATCACGGCGTCGTGCTGTCTCATGAATCTTTCTACTATGACGAAGATGAGCCAGACAGCATCAAGTGGTCGAAGAAAGGCGTCCTGGCTTCCGACTTTGAAACGGCAGCCTTGTTCACCGTCGCCCGCCTGCGGGGATTATCTGCCGCGTCCATCCTGAACAACGTCGTATTGTGGGGGCAGGAAACATCGGATGCGATCGGTTCCTATCAGGACGGTGCAGAAAAAACGGCACAGGGCGAACGGGCAGAGATATTGACTGCCTTGGAAGCCATGTACCGCTTCGAAAATGAAAAATGATATGAAAAAAGCCCGGGATCCCGGGCTTTGATCATTATTTGAAGACTTCCTGATAGACGCGGAGGACGTTCTTGTAGAAGATCTTTTCGATCTCCTCTTCGCTGAAATACGGTCTCAACGCTTCATACAGGAGCGGAAGACCGGAAGCATCCTTGATCTCCAGCTTGCTGCCGATGCCGTCAAAATCCGAACCGAGTCCGATGACATCGATGCCGCCGACATTGACGATATGCCGGATATGATCAACCATACCTTGTAAGGATGTATAACCCTCATCCTTCTCCTCGATGAACGAAGAGCAGTAGTTCAGACCCATGACGCCGCCTCTTTTCGCCAAAAGTCCGATCATCTCATCATCCAGGTTCCGTGCCACCGAACAGACAGCTCTGGCATTGGAATGGGAGGCGACGAACGGTTTTTCCGTATATTTCAGAACATCATAGAATCCCTTATCGGAAAGATGGGAGACATCGACGATCATGCCGAGCTCTTCCATCTTTTTCACATACTCGATGCCGAAATCCGTCAATCCGTCCTTGCGGTTGACGATCCTTAGCATGTCCGCTCTTTCTTCCTTGCCCGGTGTGAAATTGGGGAAACCGATGCCGTTTTCAAAGTTCCAGGTCAAAGCGATCATTCGCACGCCCGCCTCATAGAAACGTTCGAGATTCTTGAGATCGTTATCGATGACGGCACCTTCTTCCAGTGTCAGCAAGCCGCTGATATACCCTTCCTCTTCATTTCTGAGGATATCCTCATAATGATAGACCGGACGGATCTTGTCGCTGTTCTCTTTCAGCTGCTGATGATAATAATCGATGGCAGCCCAGGCGAAATCGGAACCTTGTCTGGGCAGATACGTAAAGACGGCAAAGTTCTGCAAGAGACAGCCGCCCTTCTCCATCTTTTCGATATCGATGTGTAAGTCGTTCTTCCTTAAAGATCCATGATCGCGGTAAAGACACGTGATCGTGTCACAGTGCATGTCAACATATTTCATAATTGATCCGCCTCCGGGATCGACTGCGCGGCGCCTTTTCCCTGCACGGTGATGCTGGAAGCTTTTGCCGCACGGTCGAGTGCTTTTCTCACATCGCCGTCGTTCAGATACGATGCCAGGAAAAAGCCGGTAAAGGTATCGCCGGCCGCCGTCGTATCGACTGCTTTGACTTTATAGATATCCTGATGGATGACTTGCGAAGCATCGATATAATAGGAACCCAGCTCTCCCGCCGTCAATACGATCTTCTTGTCAGGATACTTCTTCTTAAGTGCCTCGATGATCACTGCAAGGTCATCGCTGCCGACACCGGCAAGACCGGCGCCTTCGATCTCGTTGACAATGAACAAGTCTACTTTTTCCAGAGGATAAGTGAAGATCTTATCGTTCATCGGTGCCGTATTGAAGACGATGAACATCCCCTTTTCGTGTGCTTTGTCGATCAGATAAGCCATGTTGGAGATCTCGTTCTGCACCAGAAGCACGTCTTTGTCGGAGAAATCGGCAAGCGTTTCATCGATCTGCTGCCAGCCGATGTCCTGATTGGCACCGCCGTGCAAGATGATGCGGTTCTGCGAGGCACAGATCTCGATGATCGCATGGCCTGTGGCTTGACTGTCGTCTTTGACAAGATACTTCGTGTCGACATGATAGCGGTTCAGATAATCGATGAAATCCTGTCCGTCATTTCCGACTTTGCCCGCATGAAAAACACTGAGGCCGGCCTTGGCTGCAGCGATGGATTGATTAAGTCCTTTTCCGCCGAAATTGCGTATATATGACAAGGATGACTGCGTCTCTTTTGGCTGCGTGAAATGATCCACCTCATAGACATGGTCATAATTCAGCGAGCCGAAGTTGAGGACCTTCATCATTCTTCCTCGACAGCTTCCAGAGCGATCTTGATCATATCGACGAGTTTGGACTGTCTTTCTTCTGCCGTCGTCTCAACATGCGTGATGATGTTGTCGGAGACCGTCAGGATGCAGGCTGCCCGTTTGCCCATATTCTTAGCTGTGGCAAACAGACCGAAAGATTCCATCTCGGCAGCGATCAGATTGTTGTCGATCGCCGTCTTGAGTGCACCCGGAAGCATCTTTTCATCATAATAGAAGACATCGGATGACCAGATCAGACCTTCGATCAGCTTGACGCCGAGTTTTTCCGCCGCCTTCTTGAGATCCTCGTTGAGTCTCTCATCCGGATACTGGAAGACGTTCTCATCGCCGCACATGCATTTGGCAAAAGAAGAATCCGAATATGAACCGGTCGCCAGGATCGTCTCAAAGACATCGATATCTTCTTTATATGTACCGGTCGATCCGATACGGATGATATTGTCGACATCATAGAATTCGTAAAGCTCATGCGCATAAAGGCTGATGGACGGGATGCCCATGCCCGAACCCATGACGGACACTCTCTTGCCCTTATAGGTCCCGGTATAGCCGAACATGTTGCGTACGGTGTTGAACTGTACAGGATCCTCTAAAAAAGTCTCCGCGATGAATTTTGCGCGCAAAGGATCGCCCGGCATCAGGACCGTCTTGGCGATCTGACCTTTGGAAGCCGAATTATGTGGTGTAGCCATTTATATTTCCTCCTCATTATATGATTGGTACTTGTTAATAAAATTATAGCACAAGAAAAAAGGCCTCCGGGGAAGCCTTCGACATCGGATCTGATACCGGAAACTATTCGATGTTTTCCGCCAGTTTCAGATCTTCTTTTCTTATGTAGGCATAGCCTGAGATGCAGACCAGAAGATCGAAGAACGAGATGAGGACGACGATCGTCACGGCATTCATATTCAGCAAGAAGGCCATCAGTGCAATCAATGCCATATGGACCAGCGTGAAAGCAAATACAGCCATCATCATCAGGTTGTTCTTGGCGATCTCGATCTCTGCCGACCAGCCAAGTTTGGGATGTCTCGCATCCAGGATGATCAGCCAGCCATGGGAAAGCGAATAAAGCAAGGCTTCCGGGAGGATCATGAGCACATAGATCACAGGCACTTTGAAGATCGCTGCCGAAAGGATCATCGTGATCAGAAAGTTCAACAGGCATAAGGAGACATCGACTGCCGCCTTCGTATAAAGCTGATCGGAAAAAGACATCGGTATATACTTCATCACGCAGGCATCACGTCCGTCTTTGGAGACGGCAACGATCGACAAAAAACAATAGGAAGCATTGAACATCGAGATCAGCAGCAAAACGGCGACGATATACGGCGCAAATCGTTTCGTCTCATAGACCATCGCAAGAAGATCGGCTACTTCCGCTCCGCCCGAACGGAGCGATATGCGGAAGACCAGCAGCATGACCGGCGGCATCAGGACAGCCGGCAGGACCAGCTGTGTGAAAAATGTCGGTCTTCGCAGATACGTCTTGCATTCCTTGCTGAAATAAGAAACATATCTTCCTTTCGTCCGGAAAGCATTTTCGCCGAGCTTTCTTTCCGAGACGCCCGAAGAAGAGAACAGACTTCCCAGCATCCCCTTGTAATAAAGCTTATGGCCGAAGAAACAGACCAGGACATAGGCGACCAGTGATACAGCAGCCAAGCCCAGCAGGGAAAGGAAACTGAACTTCGTCATTGCCGCCATGGCCAGCGGCATACTGGGAAAGGCTTTGGCATAGAGCTGTGCCAGACCGTTGGCCTTGTCCAGCATGGCCATCGCTTCCTGCTGCGACGACATACTTGAGGAAAGCATCGAGATGCTTAGTGAGAAAACGATCGTCAGCGACGTGATGAAGATCTGAACGAGGTTCTTGTTTTTGATGCCGCCGGTCAAGGCCATGAAGCAAACGACCAGCATCGCCGTGATCAACAAAGGAATGATCGGCAGCAGCAGAAAGACCGGAAACAGGAACAGATAATACAAAAGCCCCTGCCTGCACATGATGCCGTAGAGGATCAGCGGAGCCAGGCCGAGCATCGCTTCTTCCAGATAGGAATAGATCAGCAAGGTATTGAATCTGGCTGCCAGGACTTCTTCCGGCCGGAAAGGAAGAGGCAGGATGAAAAGGTTGTCTTTGGAAAAATAGAAAAGGTTGATCGAAGCAACGATACTGGTCAGCATCGTCAAAGAAATGATCGCCATAAAGATCAGACCTAAAAAAGCCTCTTCCTGATGTAAAGAGATCAAAGAATCGATCAGTTCATAAGACAGGAACGACAGCATGGCGGCGACATAGAGGAAAAGAAAGACATAAAGGATGATCCTGCCTTTTCTTTTTTTCTTTCCTGAGCTGCGGTGAAAAGCGGAGATCAGAAAGACCTTGCTCAGATTCAAAATATTATGCAGCATTTTCCGTGATCTCCAAGAACAGCTGTTCGAGTGAAACATCTTCCTTGAACGTTTCTCTCATCTGTTCAAGCGTACCGACGAACAAAAGTTTTCCCTTATTGATGATGCCGACACGGTCGCAGATCTTTTCCGCCACATCGAGGATGTGCGTGGAGAAAAAGACACAGTTCCCTGCCGCGGCATGTTCGCTCATCATCTGTTTCAGATCATAGGAAGAACGCGGGTCCAGTCCCGTCATCGGTTCATCCAGGATCCAGTTCTTCGGATCATGCATGAGACATCCGCAGATAATGATCTTCTGACGCATGCCATGAGAATACGATTCGATGCGTCCGTCCAGGACATCATCGATCCCGAAACGTTTCGTCAGTTCTTTGATCTTGTTTCCGCTGTCTTTCACATCATAGACATCCGCCATGAACCTGAGATACTCGATCCCCTTCAAAGCCAGGAATTGATCCGGATCATCCGCCACATAGCCGAAGCTCCGTTTTGCTTCGATGGGCTGTTTTACGATATCCTTGCCGTCGAGCAGGATCTGCCCTTCATCGATGTTCAATATGCCCGTCATCATCCGGATGGTGGTGGATTTACCGGCGCCGTTGGGACCTAAAAAACCGAAGATCTCTCCGTCATTGACGGTGAACGAAAGATCATCGACTGCTTTGACTCCCTCTTTATAAGATTTGCTCACATTTTTGAATTCGATCATGATAATGCCTCCGATCAATTGTGATCATCAGTAATATCATATCATTAAAAAAGACAAGGCTTATCGCCTTGCCTTCCTCATCCTTGTCTGTGCCTTTCGATCAGATACTGATAGCGATCCAGGACGTCATCGATCAGATCATCCCAGGCGACCGGGATCGTCTCCTTGGCCTGGATACCGATCGAAGCGGTGCGCTCACGGTCTTCAAAAGCCTTCTTTATGACCTCGGCGATGCTGCTTGCATCGTCTTCACAATAGAAACCGTTGACCATGTCGTCGATCCCCTCGGCAGCCGAAGAACCTCTCACGACGATCGAAGGCGTGCCGGCATTGGCCGCTTCCCTGACGACCATCGGCCCGTTGTCATAAAGCGATGGGAAGACAAACAGATCCGCCAGCATATACAGTCCCGTCAGCAGGTCCTCCCTCAGGATGTGACCGACGATGTAGGCGTCTTCTTCAAAACCGAGTTCCCTGATCTTGGCCTTGATCTCTTCTTCGTGCGGACCTTTGCCCGCCATGATCAGATTGAAATGGACACCTTCTTTTTTCAGCTTTCCGCAGGCTTCCAGGATCTTCAGGATGTTCTTTTTCCAGTTCATCTGGCCGACGAACAAAAGACAGGGATCATCGTCGATACCGAAATGCTGCTTCGCCAGATCCATCCATTCAAGGCTCAGTTCCTTGATGATCATGCCGTTGGGCATGACCTCCACTTTTCCCTTATAGCCGTATTCGTTGAGCGTCCTGGCGGAATTCTCCGAAACTGCCCAGACCTCATCACACTGTTCATAGAATTTGACGATGATATCCGTTCCGAAACCGGCCAAATGTCTTGAACCGGTGAGCTGAAGGAAGTCGTCATAGTACTTGGAATGGAAGGTCCCGACCAGAGGGATCTTATGTTCTCTGGCATAACGGATGCCCTCTGTACCGGCGATGAACGGCGTGTGCACATGCGCGATATCGAAATCTTTCATCTTCAGTCTCGCATTGTAATGGATGTCGATCATCGGCAGTCCTGCGTCATATTTGGACATCAAAGGAATGCTGCGGGAATAGTAATCCAGGATCTCAAAAGGATAAGAGCCCCTGTAGCCGAAATCATCCATCGGCACGACGGCCGTACATTCATGGCCTTTCCTTGCGATCGTATCGCAATAGTTATAGACGACTCTGCCGACACCGTCGATGATCGGCAGAAAGGAATCCGAAAATTCTGCTATCTTCATAAGCTTATCCAATACCTTTCGATCATTTTATCTTCCGGCGGATACAGGATCTTTCCTTCCAGCCTGCCGCCGTTGTTCATTATAACTCTTCTTGAACCCTCATTGTCTTCGTTGCAAGTGATCAGCACTTTGTTCAGATGATAGGTCTCTTTGCATACCCGCAGCATGTCGTGAAGCATGTGGGATCCCACGCCTTTTCTTCGCCAGGACGGCTTGACCGAATAACCGATGTGACCGCCGAAACGCTTCAGATAGATATGTTCCAGGGCAAAAGGTCTCACATTGATCATGCCCACGACTTCATCATCATGCAGATAGACATATTCAAAGCCGATCGAATAACCCGGAGGCAGGGTCTCTCTCCGTTCAAAAAGCATGACATTCAAATGCCATTTTTCAATGTCATCGTATTTTTCCAAAGACGAGCAGCCGTCGAATTCATCGTGATTATCTTTCATTTCTTTTTTGTAATCAGCGATCGAAGCATAATACGACGGCTCTATCCTGCTTAACAAAAAACTATCCATACCTTAATTATATACCTTGCGAAAAACCGTGCTTTAATATAAAATAAATAAGCGCATAGGGGAGTAGTATAGCGGTAGTATACCGGTCTCCAAAACCGTTGGTGTGGGTTCAACCCCTACCTCCCCTGCCATTTGAAAACGAAAACACCGTTTCTATAACGGTGTTTTTTTTATACTGTATAAAAAAGTAAGGTCTTCAGACCTTACTTCAGTTTTTCGACGAGATCTTTCAATACGTCGCCGTTATACGATTCGATGCAGCCCTCATCGGCATCGTTTGCCAGTTCGGGATCGATCGGAAGCTTGGCGAGGACTTCGAGACCGTATTTTTCAGCGGTGGAAGCCGTCTCATCATTCTTGTAGATCTGGATCTCGTGACCGCATGCATCACATTTGACATAAGCCATATTCTCGACCAGACCGACGATCGGCTTGTTGACCTGTTTGGCCATATTGATGGCTTTGCCGACGACCATGGAGACGAGCTTCGAAGGCGTCGTGACCATGACGAACTGATCGACCGGGATCTGCTGGATGACGGAGATCGCTACATCGGATGTTCCGGGAGGCATGTCGATCAGAAGATAATCGAGTTCGCCCCAATGGACTTCCGTATAGAACTGTTTGATCAGACCGCCGAGGATCGGACCTCTCCAAAGGACCGCATCGTCTTCGTTTTCCAGCATCATATTGATGGAAACGACCTTGATGCCCAAAGTCGAAACAGCCGGGAAGATCCCCTCTTCATCCCCGTAGAGCTGCTGATGCAGACCGAACATCTTCGGGATGGAAGGACCGGTGATATCGGCATCCATGATACCGACACTGTAGCCCTGCTGCGCCAGTTCGACCGCCAGCAAGGATGAGACCATCGATTTGCCGACGCCGCCTTTGCCTGACAGGACGCCGATGATCTTTTTTATTTTTGTATCTGCAGTAGGAACGACAGGCTGCGGTGCTCTTGAAGCACAGTCCTGTCCGCAGCTGCTGCAGTCATGATTGCATTCAGACATATTCCAATAACCTCCTTCAAATATAATATCATACGATACAATGGATGTATGAAAATTGGCATCTCCGCCTGTCTTTGCGGGAAGAAAGTCCGCTATGACGGGTCTGACAAGAAAGATAAAGAACTGCTGAAGCTCCTTGAGGGGCACGAACTCATCGAGGTCTGTCCGGAACTCTCTGCCGGTTTTTCCATACCTCACGAAGCTCTCGAGATCAAAGATGACAGGGTCCTGACATCTTCTTTTGCCGATGTGACGGAAAAACTGATTCAGGGATCTTTGGCGGAATTCGCAAAGATCGAAAACTGCGATCTGCTCATACTCAAACAGAAGTCCCCTTCCTGCGGCAAAGGAAAGATCTATGACGGTTCCTTTTCCGGGAAACTCATCGAAGGAAACGGCATCTTCGCAAAGCTTTGTCTGGAGAAAGGCATCAAAGTCTATACTGAAGAAGACAAGAACTCCATCAGAAAAGAACTCGGCTGAGTTCTTTTTCTTATTCAAACAGATTGTCCGAATCACCTTCCTTGTTATATTCGGGAAGATCGGGAAGCTCCTTGAGCGTATACAGCTTGAAGGAATCCATGAATTCTTCGGTGACTTCATATAAGATCGGTCTGCCGACTGCTTCGGAACGGCCGGCTTCCCTGATCAGGTTTCGTGCCTGCAGTTTTCTTAACATGACATCGGCACTGACGCCGCGCAGTTCTTCGATCTCAACTCTGGTGATCGGCTGCTTGTAGGCAATGATCGCCAAAGTCTCCAGTGCAGCTTGCGAAAGCGTGCTCTGCTTGGATGCGCCGAAAAGCTCCTGTGCATAAGGAAAGACTGCCTTTTTGGAAATGAACTTATAGACCGAACCGTAGCAGACCAGCTCGATGCCGAAAAGTTCGCTGGCATATTTCTGCCGGATGTTTTCAAGGATGATCCTGGTATCTTCTAAAGAAGTGTGGAGCGAAGCGGCCAGCTGCTCGAGCTTTGCCCCGTCTTCGCCGACGATATATAAGAGACCTTCCGCGATCGCCTCGAGATTGTCAGGCTGTTTCACGTTTTCCGCATGAGAAAAAACATCCTGTTCTTCCTGCGGAACGCTCTCTTCTTGAGAAGAAGGATCTTTTTTCGTATCTTCATCTTTTGAGATCATCGTCTCTTCTTCAAACTGTTCTTCGTTTTCTGTTTCGTTGATCATTTCTTCATTCATTGTTGCTGCCTCTTGAGAACCAAATGTTTTCCTTGTCATCGACACTGAACGTCAGATAGTGATCCTTCGCCATATCCAGGATGGCGATGAACGTGATGACATACTCGTGGATGTTGTCGCAATCCTGTATCAGCGTTTCGAAGCTGAACGTCTCCGGCAGATCTCTGAGTCTCGCCTTGATCTGCAGGATCCTGTCTTCCGGAGATAGCTCTTTCTGGGTGAATTTGATGTCCAAAGGCCGGGAAAGCTGCAGTCTGCGCAAGACCTTGTTCATCGCCTTGAGCAGATCGTAAGGATCGCCTTCGACCTTGAGATCATTCTCGTTGGACTGTTTGACCACTTCATCAAAAGAGACCGGTTTGGAAAGCTGATCCTGCCGTTCCACGAAAGAATCGTACAAGGTCTGTGACACTTCCTTGTACTTCTGATATTCCAGAAGCCTTCTGACCAGTTTGTCTTTCGGATCTTCGAGGTCTTCTTCCTCTTCGTTTTCCTTCTTCGGAAGCAGTTTCTTCGACTTGTATTCGATCAAGGTCGCCAGTTCGACCAGATATTCGCTCTCGATCTCCAAATGCAGTTCTTCCATCGCATGCAGATACTCGATGTACTGCTGCGTCAAAACCGACATATCCAGATCAAAAATATCCAGCTGCTGCTCATGGATCAGGTGCAGCATCAGATCCAGCGGACCTTCGAATTTCAATGTTTCGACCTCAAAACCCATACACATCATTATAGCATCAAAATATGTTATTATTGACTTGAGGTTACACTATGAAAATTGGAATTTCAAACGATCATTCAGCTGTCGATCTGAAGAACAGCGTCTTGAAGCACCTTGAAGAAAAAGGCTATGACGTGGTCAATTTCGGTACCGATTCTACGCAATCCTACGACTATCCGCTGGCAGCGACGGTCCTGGCCAAAGCCATACAGAACAAAGAAGTCGATCTCGGTATCGCCATCTGCGGCACAGGCGTAGGTATCTCCATCGCCTGCAACAAGCACAAAGGCATCCGTGCCTGCTGCTGCTCGGAAGCCACTTCCGCCAGATTGACCAGGGAACATAACGACGCCAACATCATCTGTTTCGGTGCCCGTGTCGTATCCACCGAGCTGGCCAATGACATCGTCGATACATTCCTGACGACACCGTTTTCCAACGGAGAACGGCATAAAAGACGTATCGCCATGATCCACGAGATCGAAGAGTAGATGAGATCCTTTGCGGTCTCATTTTTATAGGAGGAAAAGATATGGAAAAAACAATGCTCGACTACATCAAAGAAACACCGGAATGCCTGGAGAGGATCATCGATCGTTCTTACGAATATACTAAGGATCTGGTCGCCTTTTATCAAAAGCACAGCTGTGAAGGGATCGTCCTGATCGCCTCCGGTTCCTCGTATAACGGCTGTCTGACAGCCAAAAATTTCATGAAGCATATCCTGGGGATCGATGTCGCGCTGCATACGCCGTTCTCTTTCCTTCACCACGAACTGCCGTTCATCAAAAACGGACTTTTCTTAGGCGTATCGCAATCCGGTTGTTCGACCAACACGCTCGAAGCTCTCAATGCCTTAAAAGAAAAAGGACATCCTGTCGCCTGCCTGACGGGAAGGGATGACTGCGATGCAAGACAGATCGCCGATCTGACAGTCAACTGGCAAGTCGGGGAAGAAAAAGTCGGTTTCGTAACAAAAGGCGTCAGCTCCCTGGCTTGTTTCCTGATGTGTTTCGCATTGGAACTGGGAACAGTTTTGGGAAACGTCAGCGAAAACAAATATGCTCACGCTAAGCAGCAGCTGAAGAAGACACAGCAGATACAACCGCTGATGCTGCAAAAGGCCGAAGAAGTTTTTGAAAACAACAAGGCGCTCTTCCTTTCACCAAAGCGCGTCATCCTCTTGTCTTCCGGACCGGGGTTCGGTGTGGCAAGCGAAGGAGCACTGAAGATCGCGGAGACTTCCTGCATCGATGCCTTTGCCTATGAAGCGGAAGAGTTCCTGCACGGTCCGATCTATCCGAGCAGCGAAGAAGATCTGTTCATCGTCATCGACAATTCCGATGCTTCCTCCTCTTCCAGGATGATCGACATCGCCCTGGCATTGCAGGACATCTCACCGAGGGTCTTCGTCTTAAGCAATGATGAACGTTTCCCCGAAGAAAAAAGATTTTCGCTTCCCGAGACCACATGTCAGTACACTTCCGTCTTATACAAACTGACCTGCGTTCAGACCCTCTCTTACCTGATGACGATGCATACCAATCATTTCGAACCGAGGGAATGCGTCAAAGCATTCAAACGGGCCAACAAGGTCGCATCCAAGTCAAGGGAAGGCCTCTATCTGGACTTACAGAAGATCGAATGAGCGAAAGCTCATTTTTTCTATGTCTTCCCTCATTGAAAAAACTGGTGGGAGAGCTATTGCACAAACCCGTTTTTTATGTTATTATTTCTAAGCGTTCACAAGTTGGGTGAGCGTAGTTATTAGCCTGTGGAGAGGTAGCGAAGTGGCTAAACGCGGCTGACTGTAAATCAGCTCTCTACGAGTTCGACAGTTCGAATCTGCCCCTCTCCACCACTTTGGGATGTAGCCAAGTGGTAAGGCAACAGACTTTGACTCTGTCA
>JAIKXJ010000039.1 GCA_024684175.1 Erysipelotrichaceae bacterium | reverse complement strand
TATCGGCGACGTACTGATCGAAACGCTGAAAGAAAACGACTTATATGAAAGATGCATAACCGGCTAGTTATGCATCTTTTTTATATCTGATCTTCATAAAGATTTAGTTTTCCTCTGCGTTTTCATACGTCAGGCCAAAGCAGCAGAAACAGGATTGTCTTTTTAATTGTTTTACTGATGTTCATAAGTGTTTTGTTTCATCTCATAACGAAGGCCCTTGTGACGGGCTTTCGAGCCATTAAGATAACGTAATCAATCTTTAAAGTTCAACACCATTTTACGCTTTTTTTATTTCCGTACATTACGATAAAACACCGGTTTGCTGCGCGAACAGGTTATGAATAAGCGTTGGTTTCACAACAAAAACCCAATATAAAGACCGTTGATCAAGATGTAAGCCTGTAATATAAATCCCGGATGTTACTCCGGGATTCTGTATTTTTCTCACTCCCACTCGATCGTACTGACCGGTTTGTCTGAGAAGTCCCAGAGCACTCTGTTGATGCCCGGTACTTCTTTGATGATCCTGTCTCTGATCTTGTAGAGCGTCTTGTATGGGATCTCGAAGGATTTCGCCGTGACGGCATCCTTGGTGTTGACGGCTCTGATGACGGCTGCCCAGCCCATGTAGCGCTTGCCGTCTTTGATGCCGGTAGACTTTAGATCAGGTATGACACAGAAATACTGCCAAGGTTTGTCCTTGAGTTTGCCGATCTCTTCTCTGACGATGGCATCCGCCTCTCTCAAAGCGTTGAGCCTGTCTTTGGTGATCGCAACAACACATCTGACGCAAAAGCCCGGTCCCGGGAACGGCTGACGATAGACCATGTTTTTCGGAAGACCTAACGCTTCGCCGACCACTCTGACTTCATCTTTGTAGAGATACTTGACCGGTTCCACCAGTTCAAAGTCGAGTTCCTTCGGCAAGCCACCGACGTTGTGGTGGGCTTTGACGCCTTTGGATTCCAGGATATCCGGATAGATCGTTCCCTGTGCAAGGAACTTGACGCCTTTGATCTTTTTGGCTTCTTTGGCAAAGACATCGATGAAGACTTTGCCGATGATCTTTCTCTTGGTCTCCGGATCGGCAACGCCTTTGAGCTCCTTCAGGAATCTGTTGGATGCGTCGACGTATTTGAGATTGGCACCCATGTTCTCTTTGAAGACTTCGATGACCTGTTCCGGTTCACCTTTTCTCAGCAGACCGTGATTGACATGTACGCAGACCAGCTGATCGCCGATCGCCTTGATCAGCAGAGCTGCGACAACAGATGAATCCACGCCGCCCGATAAGGCCAGCAGGACTTTCTGATCGCCTACCTGTTCCTGGATCTCTTTGATCTGAGCGGCGATGAACTTATCGGCCGCTTTCTTTGTTGTGATCCTTTTTAAACTTTCCGGTCTTTTATCCATTTGTTCTTCCTCCGTTATTGTTCTTTAACAGTACGTCATGTGCTCCGCCTTCCGTGATCGAAGTTGAGGAGACTAAAGTGAGTTTCGCTTTCTTCTGGAATTCAGGGATCGTGATGGCACCGCAGTTGCACATGGTCGACTTGATCTTGTATGTCGTCAGTCGAACATTCTCCATCAAAGATCCGGCATATGGCACGTAGGAGTCGACGCCTTCCTCAAAGGAAAGCTTCTGTTCTCCGCCCATGTCATAGCGCTGCCAGTTGCGGGCTCTGGCGCTGCCTTCGCCCCAGTATTCTTTATAGTAGGTCCCGTTGATCATGACTCTGTTGGTCGGCGATTCGTCGAATCTGGCGAAATATCTTCCCAGCATGACGAAGTCGGCACCCATTGCCAGGGCCAATGTGATGTGGTGGTCGAAGACGATGCCGCCATCGGAACAGACCGGTACGTAGACACCCGTCTTCTTGTAGTAGGCATCTCTGGCTTTGCAGACATCCATCAGCGCAGAAGCCTGGCCTCTGCCGATGCCTTTGGTCTCTCTGGTGATGCAGATGCTTCCGCCGCCGATGCCGACTTTGACGAAATCCGCTCCGGCATCCGCCAGGAACTCGAAGCCTTCCGCGTCGACGACGTTTCCGGCACCACATAGGACTTTGCCATCATATTTCTTATGGATCCAACCCAGCGTTTCAGCCTGCCAGTCGGAGAAACCTTCCGAAGAATCGATACAGAGGATGTCTGCGCCGGCATTCACAAGAGCCGGTACTCTCTCTTTGTAGTCTCTCGAATTGATACCGGCGCCGACAACATATCTCTTGTCTTCGTCCAGCAGCTCATCCGGATGATCCTTGTGGGATTCGTAGTCTTTTCTGAAGACCAGTGACTTCAGGGCGCCTTTCTTATCGACGATAGGAAGGGTGTTCAGTTTGTGGTCCCAGATGATGTCGTTGGCTTCGGAAAGCGTGATGTTGTCCTGGGCGGTGATCAGCTTCTCGAGCGGTGTCATGAAGGTCTCGACTTTCGCTGTCATCGGCGTGCGGGAGATACGGTAGTCTCTTGAAGTGATCAGTCCCAGCAGTTTGCCGTTGCCGGTACCATCTTCCGTGACTGCGATCGTGGAATGTGATGTCCTGGCCTTGAGATCCAGCACATCTTTCAGCGTCGCATCCGGACGGATGTTGGAATCACTCGGTACGAAGCCGGCTTTATAGGATTTTGCTTTTCTGACCATCTCAGCCTGTGATTCGATCGGCTGAGCTCCGAATATGAAGGCGACACCGCCTTCAGCTGCCAGAGCGACGGCCAGTTCGTTTCCAGATACCGACTGCATGATGGCTGAGACCATGGGGATGTTCATGGTCAGTCTTGGTTTTTCACCTTTCTTATACCTGACGATCGCCGTCTTCAAAGACACGTTATCCGGGGTGCATTTCTTCGTCGTGTGCCCCGGGATCAGCAGGTATTCATTAAAGGTATGGGATACTTCATTGATCAGTTTTGCCATTGATTTCTCCTTTAAACCAACAATACTTTAGCCTTCACTAAAGTATTGTTCCTTTTTATTTGTATCTATTATATATGATTATGCCTTCGCTTTATCACCAAGTGTGAGGATAAGGTTCAGCAGGATGCCGGAGATGGCTGCGCCTGCGACGCATGGAATGTTTACTGAGAAGAACGGGATCGTTCCGCCGAACGCATACTGTCCGCCCAAGCCGACGATGCAGACCAGAGCGATGACAGCGATGTTCTTGGAATCGAACATAGAAACGCCTTTATCGATCAGGATCGCGATACCCTGAGCGGCGATGGCGCCGAAGCAGTACACTTCGATACCGCCGATGACTGCCAGAGGGATACCGTAGATGATCTGGATCAGCGGCGTGAAGCAGGATACGACCATCGCGATGATGGAAGCCGCCGCCAGTACCGGTACAGAGAAGACTCTGGTGATCGCCATCGTTGAGATGTTTTCACCGTAGTTGGTGCCGGCAGGTCCGCCGACGAAGCCGGAGACCATGTCACAGAGACCGTCACCGATCAGGTTTTCACCGAGCAGTGAGACCATGTCGTATCTTCCTTTGCCCTTTTCTTTGGCAACGTCATTGACGTAGATGTCCAGCTGATAGATGTGGGCTGTGGATTCCGGGATCGTTGCGATCGCGATCGGCATGATGCCGATCAGAGCCTGCCATGAGAAGCTCGGGATCGTGAAAGCCGGCAGTGCGAAGAAAGAACCGTCTCCCAGTTTGAAGGAAGATGCGGCCAGTGCTTCAGCCGGGACCGTTCTGAACAGATTGATGCCATCCACCAGGCCGATGCAGGCTGCGACGAGACAACCCGTCAGGACACCCAGCAGCAGCGGAAGCTGTGAGAGCAGACCTTTGAGATATCTGGAATAGATGCAGGTCGACAGGAAAGTGATCAGTGCGACGATAAGCCACGCCGTTGAGACTGCTGAACCCTGGACCACATCCAAACCGTTGATGCTGTTGCCGATGCCCAGGAAGTCGGACATGGCAGAACCGGCCAGTGTGAGACCGATGACCATGGATACGGTACCGGTGATGGAAGCCGGCAGGAATTTTTCAACTTTTTCAGCACCGAATTTCTTGACGATCAGGCCGGCTGCGATCGATACGAAACCGGACATGATGATACCGAACTGCGCTTTCGAGATCAGTTCAGGCGGCAGGATGCCGCTTGCCTGCCAGGAAGCGATCTGATCGGCGCTTCCCTCCGCCATTGCCATGGCACTGACTGCGGAAAGGTAAGCGAAAGAAGATCCGTAATACAGAGGAATACGGCGCTTCGTGATCAAAATAAAACACAGAGTAGCGAGGCCGGACGCGAAAATCGTCGTAGAGACCTGAAACCCTGTGATCAAGGCGACAGTGATGGTAGCTGGGAACATGACGATCACCTGCTGGAGCGCATAAAGCAGCAGCTTTCCTATTGATGGTACTTCATCAGGCAGATAACCGATCTTTTGGTTTTTAACAGACATGATTAAACCCCCTTCTTTCGTAAACAGGCCTGAAGAAAATCCCCCTTTCCGGAGGATCTTTGTTATCTTCGCTTATGGCTTTCATCCCTCCGGAATCCAGACCCATTTTTTAAAGATTAACAAATTCAGATAGCGAATTCAACACAAAAACTGTCATTTTAAAAAGTTTTAGTCTATACTTATAATCAAGAATTTATCCCCTATTTGATCGAAGACAGAGAGGCTATCGGCCTCTTTTTTTGATTCCGGATCTTCGA
>JAIKXJ010000042.1 GCA_024684175.1 Erysipelotrichaceae bacterium | reverse complement strand
TCAGGAAAAGAAGAACAGGCCTCCTATGCGTCTCAGATCTGCATGATGTTGGCAGATGTGGTAAATGCTTGCGAAGGAGGTAAATTACTGGAAAGATTATCAGGATGTAAGGATGCAGTCTGTATGAACAGCCCGTATGCCTATCATCATTACATCGATGCACTGATCCATGTCGGACTTAAGGAAGCAGCTTATCGGAAAATGCACGAATATTGGGACGGAATGATCAGGAAGGGTACTGATACTTTCTGGGAAATATACAATCCTGCAGATGAGGAAGTATCTCCATATGGAAGCATCGTCGTGCACAGTTTCTGTCATGCCTGGAGTTGTACGCCTGCATATTTCCTAAGGAAATATTTCTATTAATCAACGTATTGATTTGTTTTTAAAAATGATAACATACTGAAAAAAGGAGGATTCACATGAACGGTGAAAGATATGCTTACGCCAGAGAAAAGTATGCCGCACGCGGTATCGATACGGAAAAAGCCATTGAAACCTTGAAAGATATTTCTGTCAGTCTGCACTGCTGGCAGGGGGACGATGTCAGAGGGTTCGATACTGATCCAAACAAACCGCTTACCGGTGGCATCCAGACCACAGGCAACTATCCGGGACGAGCATCCACTCCTGAAGAACTGATGGCCGACTTCGATGAAGTGCTGAAACTGATCCCGGGCAAACCGAAGATGAACCTGCACGCTTCCTATGCGATCTTTGAGGATGGCGAATGGGCGGACCGGGACAAACTGGAACCGAAGCATTTTCAGAAATGGGTCGATTTCTGCAAGGAAAGGGGACTGGGCTGCGATTTCAACCCAACCTTCTTCTCCCATGAGAAGTGTGATCCGTTGACTTTGTCATCCACAAACGAAGAGACACGTCGCTTCTGGATCGAGCATGGCAAAGCATGCATCCGCATCTCTAATTATCTGGTGGAAGAACTGGGACAGAAATGTGTCATGAACATCTGGACTGGCGATGGATTCAAGGACGTGCCGGGTGACCGTATGGGTCCGAGAGTCAGATACAGGGAAGCGATCGATGAGATCCTATCGGAACCGTATGATTTCAATAAGGTAAAACCATGTGTCGAATCCAAGACCTTCGGCATCGGTGTCGAAGCCTATACGGCAGGTTCGGCAGAATTCACTTTGAGCTATGCCGCTTTCAATAAAGACAAATGCATTCCGCTGATGGATAACGGGCACTATCATCCGACGGAAGTCGTATCGGACAAGATCCCAGCCTTGCTGACATTCTTCGATGAGATCGCTTTGCACATCACCCGTCCGATCCGTTGGGATTCCGACCATGTGGTGCTCTTCGATGACGAGACCAGAGAGATCGCCAGAGAGATCATCCGTTGCGGTGTTGAAAGGATCAACATTGCCTTGGATTATTTCGATGCATCGATCAACCGCATCTCGGCATGGGTGACCGGTTACCGCAATCTGCAGAAGGCATTATTATTTGCGCTTCTGCAGCCGAACAAGGAACTGAAGCAGTTGCAGGATCAGGAGGATTTCACCAAGCTGATGGTCGTGCAGGAAGAACTGAAGACGATGCCATTCAATGAGATCTGGGATGAATATTGCGAAAGATGCGGCAAACCGAAGGATGGCGAATGGTTTACGGAAGTCGAAAGATATGAAAGGGATGTCCTTTCGAAAAGGAGCTAGAAAATGGAACTGAGAGATTCGAAACTGGCGAAAGCTTTTATCAGGATCTGTACGGATGGCTATGACATGGGCTGGCATGAGCGCAATGGCGGCAATCTGTCTTACCGCATGAAAGAGGAAGAAGTCGAAGAACTGAAAGGGTTCTTCCACGAAGATGGCGAATGGCTGGAGATCGGCACATCCGTCCCTGACCTGAAGAACGAATATTTCATGGTGACCGGTTCCGGAAAGTACATGCACAATGTCGCGACCGCGTTCGAAGACAGCGTGGCGATCGTCAAGGTCAATGAAGACGGTACCCTGTACAAGATCGTCTACGGTCTGGCCAATGGTGGAAGACCTACCTCAGAACTTCCTACCCATCTGATGAATCTGGAAGTCCTCAGGCATAGAGACGAGGAACTCAGAGTGGTCTATCACTCGCATCCTCAGAACATCATCGCTTTGACTTTTGTCCTGCCTCTGGATGAAGAGATCTTTACCAGAGAGATCTGGGAGATGATGACCGAGTGTCCAATCATTTTCCCGAAAGGCATCGGTGTCGTTGAATGGATGGTTCCGGGTGGAAGAGAGATCGCTTTGAAGACCTGCGAGATCATGAAGACCAAGGATGTGGCTGTCTGGTTCCACCATGGCATGTTCGTGTGCGGGCATGACTTCGATGAAGCGTTCGGTCTGATAGCTTCGATGTCTTCTTTGAATATCAAGAATGTCGCGGAGAAAATGGCAAAACAGTTTCCGAATTCCGAGATAATCATCGCGGCAGATAATGACGAAGCAGGCAGA
>JAIKXJ010000087.1 GCA_024684175.1 Erysipelotrichaceae bacterium | reverse complement strand
GAAGGATCATTCATCATTGCAGACACAATAGAACAAAAGAAAACCATCTGTATCGTAGATCATCTTCTGCAAAACGGATGGTTATCCTGTACATTGAGATTTAATTATTTCCTCTGTCTACTTGACGGGGAAGGTATCAGTTTCGGGAAGCTTTTCATTTTTCTTATTTACGGAAGATCTGATCTTCATCATTTTTTCGTTACGCTTTGATCTGATCCGAAAAGCGGTAATAGAAGTCGGAGCAGGTACCGCGGGTATCCGGTCTTGAAGGATCGGAACGCAGTTTATCATAGACGAAACGGATCGGGTCGATACTGATACTGTGATCGGCATCGATGATGACAGGATATTTTTTCGGCTCGACGATGTCCCAGTCGAAGCCGTAATTCAGCAGTTCCCCATCCAGCATCAATTCACCCAGTTTGGTGCCCAGATAGACTGCGATGTTCCAGACTTTCTGTTTCGTGTCAAAACGTTCGATGATCGAACGGATATAGTTGATCGCCTGATCGATCTTATAGATGTCTTTGTCGATCGGTTCGTTGATAGCCACGTTGGAGATCTCGTCTGCCCTCTTACATAAAGCATCGACCGCAAAACCGCTGACGGCATTTTTGCCGTTGTGATCGCGGAAATAGAGAGCTTTGTCTCTGATTCCTTTACATAAAAGGACATAGTGTTCCTTTTCCAGGATGTCGGCGGAATCGCCGAATTCCTTATGTTCGATGTCATAGTCCAAAGAGGATAGCAGCATATCGATGTTGCGGATCGTCGACATACCTTCCGCCAAAGACATGAGCTCATTGAAATCGATCTGTTTATAACGCTCCTTCACAAAAGAGGATTCTTCATTGTTCAGTCGTAATCTGTTGTACTTCATGATCTGCCTTTATCCAACACCTCGATTATACCAAAAACCGGTCCCGCATAACAGCGAAGACCGGTCGATTTTTACCTTAACGGGAAAGACAGAGTGATCTTGAACAAGTCGCCGTCGATACTCAGATCCAGCGTTCCGTTCTGTAACTCCGTCAGGCTTTTGGCGATCGATAAGCCCAGTCCGTTGCCTTCCGAATTTCTTGAAGAATCGCCCCGTTTGAAGCGTTCCAGCAGTTCCTCCGGTGAGATATTGAGCTGGTCTTTGGACGTATTCTTGAACGAGATGATCGCCTGACCATCGTTTTTCTCCAGGGACAGATAGACTCTGGTGGACGGCAGAGAATATTTGCATATATTGTTCATCAGATTGTCGAAGACTCTTTGCATACGCCTTGGGTCGGCAAGGATCTCCACCCGCTCTTGCGGCTTGACCGCGATCAATGTCAGATCGTTCTGTTTGAGGCGTTCCTCGTATTCCCCGACGCACTGGTCGATGAAGATCGAGGCATCGCAAGGCGACAGTTCCACTTCCAAAGAACCGCTGGCGGCTTTGGAGGCTTCCACAAGGTCTTCCAGCAGCCTTTTCAGGCGTTTGGACTGACGGACAAGGACATCGGTATACTCTTTCACCGTATCGGAAACATCCTCTTGCTTGGCAATGAGATCGGCATAGTTGATGATCGAGGTCAAGGGCGTCTTGATGTCATGGGAGACATTGGTGATCAGTTCCGTCTTCATCCGCTCGCTTTTCATGCGCTCATCGACGGCGATCGCCATGCCGGAAGCGATGGAATTGAGGTCGTCTCCGTGTCTTTTGAGATCCAGGATCATCTTGCCGGTATCCACATGATAACTCAGATCGCCTCCTGCAAGATTTTCTCCGCTTTTGAGCAGCTTATGCATGCACAGACAAAGATAAGTCAAAGCAAGGAACAAAACGGTCTTGGTCAGCAGCCACATCCATTCCGCTCGGTTTTCAAAAAAGACCAGTTCCGCTAATGAGATGAGCGTAAAGACGCTTAAGACTTTCCAGGACAGCGGGATGGCCTTGATCAGCTCCGTCAACCCGGAAAGAAGTCTGCCGATCAGTTTGAGGATCATACGTAAAACAAGGATTGTTTTCTCCAAAAAACGATAGGTAAAACTCGTTGAAATGAGATCTTTGGCTTTGATGCGGACGGCGAAGCTCATACATAAGCCGATGAAGGAAGCGATGAAAAAGACGCCCAGGATCAAAGCAAACAGCAGCTGCATCAGATCGAAACGGAACACTTCACCGATGAGCAAGATGCCTATAAATAATATGGCGATCCAGACCGCAACAAGCAGATCGAACGGGATCTTATGCAAAGGACCCGGAAAGAGCCCTTCCTGTTTCCTTCTTCCCGATACACACATCAAAGAGATGAAACTAATGATCAGGATGAGAACACTTACGGCAAGGATGTAAAATACAGCGTAGCGAAGCTTGTAGATCGTGTCAAAGAATCCGGATTCCAGGGAATAGAAATCCGAGATCCCCGTCCCCTTCCGTATGTACGCATCGGCCAGAAATGCTTCGCTATCGGCGGACCCTTCTTCCTCCGTCACAGGATCAAAGTCGCTTCGATAGATCTCGCTCAGATCTCCTTGTTTATCGTAGATCCCGATAAAACGGAAGCTGTAGGTCCAGGCATCGACGTTCTGCGCACTTTCGGAGCACGAAACAGTCTCATCCTCCTTTTCTTTCCGGATCCGGAAAACAAGATTTCCGATGTCCTGTTTGACGATCATCTCTTCGCTTCCGCCTAAAGCTGCTTCATAGACCTCGGAATAAAGATCGTTTACGATCTTGGAAGAGATATATCGCTCTTCCAAAGTCTTTTGATCATTGATGTAAAAATCTTCTTCTGCATAAAACAAGATACCGGCCAGTGATACGATGCATAATATGACGCTTATCGTACAAGACAGGAACAGCAGCGTCTTGCCGGCGACGGTCTTGAAAAAATCCTTCATCCTCTTCTTCCTTTCCCGATCTTATAACCCTGACCGAAGATCACCTTGATGTAACGGGGCTCCGCCGGATCGATCTCGATCTTTTCTCTGAGATGGCGGATATGCACGGCCACGGTATTCTCCGCACCGTACGGTTCTTCTTTCCAGACAGCGGTATAGATCTGTTTCGGAGAAAACACTTCGTCGGGATGGGACATCATGAGTTTCAATATCTCATATTCCTTCGGCGTCAGATTCACGGTCTTGTCATCGACCAGGACTTCCTTTTTCCGATCATCCATCACGATGCCGCCGATGACGTACGTTTCTTTTTCTTTCACATTGGAACCGAGCCGCAGATATCTTCTGAGCTGTGAATTGACTCTGGCCGTGACCTCCAAAGGATTGAACGGCTTGGAGATATAGTCATCGGCACCGATATTGAGTCCCAGCACCTTATCACCGTCTTCGCTTTTGGCACTTAAGATGATGACCGGCATATTATAGTTTTCCCTTAACTTATGCAATAGCGTGATCCCGTCCATTTTCGGCATCATGATATCCAACAGGACAAGATCGATCTGTCGGTCTTGAATGATCTCCAGTGCTTGTATCCCATCATAAGCTTCAAACAGCACATAAGAAGGATCGGATAAATAGATCTTCAGTGCATTGACGATATCTTTTTCATCATCACAGATCAGTATGTTTGCCATCGTGTTCTCCTTGAGTCCATTCTAGTCCATTATAAAGAAAGAATTACATAGAGGAAGGATTAAGAATCTCTTAAGAAAAAAGCCTCTTTTCAGAGGCTCTAATCTTCGAATACTCTGCACTGCTCCAGCAGTGAGATGATCGGCAAGTGCTGCGGGCAGGCACCTTCGCATTGTCCGCACTGTATGCAGTCGGAAGCTTTTCCTTTGTCGTGCGTGACGATGAGGTATTCCCTCTTGGTACGGAATTCCGGCTGACCTTTTTTGCGGTTCTCGACATTGAAGATCTCCGGGATCGGGATATTCATCGGGCAGCCTTTTGTGCAGTAATGACACTTCGTGCAGGCGATCGACTGATCGGCATCGATGGCCGCCTGTGCTTTTCTGATGACTTCCATCTCGTGTTCGTCGATCGGTTTGAAGTCTCTCATGTAGCTCAGATTGTCTTCCATCTGTTGCAAGGAGGACATGCCGCTGAGCACTGTCAGGATGCCCGGCTGCGAAGCAACGAAACGGACAGCCCAGGAAGCATAGGACAGACCGTTGTTTTCGGCATCGAAGATGGCCTTGACCGAGTCGATCGGATCGGCCAGGATACCGCCCTTGACCGGTTCCATGACCGTCACGAGCTTGCCGTGCTTACGGCAGATCTCCAGATTCGTTTTGGAAGCTACACCGGGATTGTCCCAGTCGGCGTAATTGATCTGCAGCTGTACGAATTCGACATCCGGATGCTTGGTCAACAGTTCTTCCAGAAGATCGGGATCGCCGTGGAACGAGAAACCGTAATGACGGATCAGTCCCTTTTCTTTCATCTCTTTTACGAAGTCCCAGAGATGGTATTCGTCGTAACGGAAGTAATTGGTCCTTTGTAAGGCGTGCAAGAGATAATAATCGAAATAACCGGCATTGGTCCTTTGTAACGACGTTTCAAATTCCTTCTTGGCATCTTCTTCCGAATGGATATCGGCATTGCAGATGAGCTTGGTCGCCAAAGTGAAACTTTCCCGCGGATGACGGTCGATCAAAGCCTTGCGGATCGCTTCTTCCGAACCCGGATAGGCAAAGGCCGTGTCAAAGTAGGTCCCTCCGGCTTCTAAGAACAGATCGGCCATCTTTGCAGTCTGTTCCACATCGATGCTGCCGTCTTCCAGTTTGGGAAGACGCATCAGACCGAAGCCGAGTTTCATCTTGTTCTGATCAGTATAATTGTCCATAAAACCCTCCTTCTCCCGTTTTCATTTTACACCTGTTTCTATTCCTTATCCGTGCCCGACGGTACAGATAGATATCGATATCCTTATTCGACCTTGTCGAGAAATCCGTTGACGATCGCTTCGATCTCACCGTTTTCCATCCAGTTTCTTAGTGTCTCCAGGCCCTCTTCGTTCTTCTTGCAAGGAAGCCACAGTTTCAGATAGCCATGACGGGAATACTTCTCATCAAGATGGTCCATGATGTACCCGTAAGCCTGTTTTCTGTCGATCCCCGGATGGGCATGCGTCTCGAATTGGACACAGCGTTCGACGATGCGGAGCGGATCGATGTCCCGATCGGCTTCCGCAACGATACGTCCGTAGACGCTGCGCGGTGCATGATCGGAAGACGCCCTGTGGTCTTCGATAGCCTCTTTCATGATCTGTATCTCTTGTTTTGTGAACCAGGAACGTAATTTCCTGTCCTCTGAAAGCCATTTTGCGGAAGTGATGTGATGATCCTTGCGTCCGAAACGGATCCCGATATCGTGATATGCGGCGATGCAATAGACCATATCCGCATCGACATCAAGATCTTCGATCAATTCAAAGCTGTTTTCGATCACTTTTCTGATATGGTCGATGTTGTGACTCTTTTCATAGTCCGCATAACATGGAAGGATCTTCTCCTCGATATAGGCTTTCAAAGAAGCATTCACATCCTTGAACGAACGTTTCTTCTCCAGAAGATCCGGACGGTATCGCTGCGTCATTTCCATTGCTTTTTCCTTTCGCCAGGCCGCGATCTTTTGATGATCACCGCTCAGTAAGACCTCGGGAACGTTTTTGCCGGCGATCGAAGAAGGCTTGGTATACTGCGGATATTCCAGCAGTCCTTCTTCAAAGGATTCTTCCATTACCGATTCCTTCTTCATAGAACCGTCGATCAGCCGCATCAATGATTCCGTAAGGACCATCGAAGGGAGCTCACCGCCGCACAAGATATAATCGCCGATCGAAAGGATCTCATCGACTTCATCATAAAAACGGTGATCAAAGCCTTCAAAATGCCCGCAGAACAGCACGAGCTCCTCCATCTGCGACAGACGGTGGGCATCCTTCTGCTTATACGTCTTGCCGCACGGGGCGAATAAGACCGAATGAGAACCTTCTTTCATGCTGTCGGCCAGTGCATCATGCAAAGGCTGATAACGAAGCAGCATCCCTGCCCCGCCGCCATATGGGGAATCATCCACACTGCGGAAGGATCCCGGCGCATATTCCCTGAGATCCTTGATCTGCAGATCCAAAAGTCCCGCAGAGATACTGCGGGAGATCAAAGGTGTTTTCATAAAAGATTCAAATTGTTCCGGTGCGACCGTTAAGATGGTGATCTTCATATCATGGTGTATTCAGTAATAGAGCCAACGGGATGAAAACAGAAACATATAAGGTGCGGTAAAGACCGCCAGATATAAGGCACTGCGTCTTGCCTGTGTCTCTTCAAGTCCCGCTTTCAGCAGGATCTTCTTATCAATGAAATAGATCAGGACGGCCGAAACAAAGACCATCAGGCTCACGAACAGGAAGGCTCTAAGATCGGAAAACGGATCGAAGCTGATTGCATTGACCAGGCGATTGTCTTTTTCCGTAACATAGAGCGATCCGAACATCGCAAGCGAACCGATCAGATCGGAAAAGAAACCGGCGATGCAGATCTTCCAGGTGTGTTTCTTCAAAAAGTCATCCTTATCCGTAATTGTTGAAAGACTCTTTTTCAAGACGAAACGGTCGATCAGATAGTTAGCCGGGATCAGAAAGATCCAGAGATAGCTCGGGAGCCATACCAGCATCCAGACCGGAAACAGGATGTTGTAAAGACGGGTCTCTTTCTTCATTTATCCGAACAGGACGTCTTTATAGAACTGTTCGCTTCTTTCTCTGCCCCAGACTTTCAGGAAAGCATCGGTCGCCGGACCGCCGTGTTCCAAAAGACCGTCGCGGTAGACATCGGCTTTCTCTTTCTTTTCTTCATAGTCACAGACGTGGGCATCGCGGCAGACATCGAGATATGCTTCAAAATATTCTTTGATCAAAGCTAGGACCGCATCCTTTTCCTTCTTGCTGACTTTCTTGCCGATGCAGGAAGCATAGCGAAGATCGTCATACCAGTTCGGCTTGCTTTCACGGTCCTGCAGACCGGCATATTTCTTTGCGATCTGTAAGAACGCCTCTTCCTTGCGTTTGGAAATGACCAACGTGTCGTACTGTTCCAGAATGACGTTGATCTTTCCCGGTACTTCGATGAGATCGAAAGAGAATAACGGTGCATCCAGTTCGAACGGGTTGATGATGAGCGTCTTCATCTTCATCAGACCCAAAGGCATCTTCGCCTCCATTGTCGAGACATGGCCGAGGAATTGTGCATCATAAGCTTTCACTTCAAAATTCATCCCCGAGACTTTGAAGTGCTCAAACTCTTGATTCTCGATTTGTTTCAGTTCATAGCTTTCCGCTAATTCTTTGATCATTTCATCCAACATAAGATAACCTCTTTTCATATCTATGATAGCATTTCCTTTCACTCTTCTTTGATCTGTTTCCAGACTTCAAAGAGTTTTTCCAAAGACCAGGCGGCATTGGCCGGACTGGTGGAAGGAAGCACGGTGCACTCTTTCTCAATGAACTTCATCGTATACCTGTGATACATCTTTTCCGCGGTCTTTCCGTTGACATAGATCCTCCGTATCGGACTGTGATCCAAGATCCGGTTCAGGTCATTGGCTGTGACATCACAGATCGACGCATCCGATGAGCCGAAGATCCTGCAGGAACGGATGACGTCCCACAAAGCGATGTGATGTTCATGTAAAAACGCTTTCTTATCTTCGATACTTGGTAAAGGACCGGTCTCATAGATCTTTTCCATCAGTTTCCAGAAGCGGTTCTGCGGATGACCGTAGAAAAAGTTCACTTCCCTTGATTTGACGGAAGGAAAACTTCCCAGGATCAATATCCTTGAGTCTTCGTCGTAGACCGGATCGATCGTATGGATCAGTGTTCCGTAATCCTCATCATGTTTTTTCTTCATACCGGATCCCATTATTTTTTATTGAACGATCTCGCCCTTCCAGTCCAGGATGCCGCCGAAATCGATGATCTGTTGATAACCGAGATCGATAAGCTTCTTGCAGGCCTCTTTAGAACGTCTTCCGCTGCGGCAATAGACATAGATCTTCTGATCCTTGTCGTTCAATATCGATTCTGCCTTTTCCGCGATCTCTTCATTGGGGATATTGATCGCATCTTTGATATGACCTTCCATATATTCTTCCTTCGTGCGTACATCGACTATGACAAATCCGCTTTCTTCTTCCATGGCTTTTCTTGCCTCTTCGCTAGTGACCGTGATAAAAGAGATCGGATCTTCTTTTTGTTTACCGCATCCGGAACACAGAAGCAGCAATAACACGCAAAACAATATCTTCTTCATATTACAAATTATAAGAAAAGACCTCCTAAGAGGTCTAGACTTTGATGCTTACGGTTACTTTACCGGCTTTGATCTGGCTGGCTTCGACGGTGACAGTCGATCCTTCTTCCGCCTTGAGGATCCACGTCAGTTTCTTGCGGGCTTTCGCATTGGCAAAGGTCGTGATGTTGCCGTAATAGTAAACACCTGTTTGCGTTTTTGCGTAACCCTGCAGTTCCCGGATCTCTTCACATTGTTTGCCGGAGATCAGTTCGCCGCCGTCGATCTTCACATAGACCGGCTTGTCATATTCGTTGTTCAAGGCGTTATCGGTCAAAGAAGTCGACAGATAGCCTTTATTTCCGATGATAGCTTCGATCTTGTAGATGCTTTCGTCGATCTTTTCTGCCTTGATCCGATCGATGGCGAGCTTGGGCATGGCTTTGATGAAACGCAGATTGAACTTCGTATCATGTTCCAGTTCTTCCAGTAAGAACTTCTCCGGCGGATTCTGTAGCGTGAACTTGAAATTGAAACCGCCCAGTTCCACTTCGCCGAACTGCGGATGATCGAAAGTCTTCCAGTCCATGTAATATTCCGGAGCATTCTCCTTGACCCATTTCATGATCGCTGTGAAACGCACGAGATCGTCTTTGACCGAATCTTTCTTTTCACCCCAGTTGCGTTTGACGCCGGCTTTGGCACCGACATCCCAGAATTCCATCGTATAGGCAGGGATGCCTTGCGTCTCATACATCCAGTCATCCAGAGCGCCGGAATCATAGAACTCTTGCGAGCTAAGGAAAGAATCGAAGATGTTCATCGGCTGATATCCGAGTTCTTCTTCGCCCATCCCGGCAATGGCTTTTAAGATCTCAATATCCCCCTGCGGCGCTTTGACAGAAGCTTTTGTCCCCGGCGGATAAAGGATCAGACCGCCGGAGGTGTGGCCGATGGCTGCACCGCCGATATTGGGATGTGCCAAAACGAAATCGACGATCGCCTTGGTTTCGATATTGGACAAAGGGTAATCCCCGGCTCCGCTCTGTCGGGGTTCCGGATACCAGCCGTACGGGAAGTTACGGTTGAAGTCCAGGCCCCATTCGTCTTTTCGGACTTTGAGGTTTTCCTGGCCTTCGAAATCTTCCAACAGGCCTTCCGGATAGATGTCATAGAAGACACCTTCGTCATCGGAAGGATCGCGCAAGACCATTTGGCCTTCCGTATCTTTCTTCCAGGCACCGTAAGGCGTTTTGATGGCCATCATATGGATGACCCCGTCTTCATCGAGATCTTCTTCCCGGATGCCGCCGTCTTTATCTTTATGGATGCGATCGACCGAGCGCAAGGAATACGGAGAAGACAGATACATCTCCGCCCCGTCCGGCGTGACGCGCGGAATGACGTAGACTGTATATTCATCCAGGATCTTCGTGACTTGTTGATCCGTTCCGTAATTGGTCAGCAGATAATCGATCGTATGCATGGCGCACATCGAAGCCGTCACTTCTCCGGCATGGATATTGCCGTCCAGGTACCATCCGGGCTTGTCTGAAGCCATTCCGGTCTTCTGATTGGTCAGAGTCGCCACATACTGGTTTCGCCCTTCCAAGGTCACGCAATTGGCTTCTAATTCGATTAATTGAGGATAATTCTCGACAAAACTCTCCAGGATCGATTTGATCTCTTCGTATTTGAAATAATGATCGTAGGTATAGGTCGTTTTCATTATGGAATTCTCCCTTATAAGACCTGAGACAAGAATTCTTTGGTCCGCTCGTTCTTCGGATGATTGAAGAACTCTTCCGGACTTCCTTCTTCGGCGATCACGCCTTCGTCGATGAATAAGATGCGGTCGGCCACTTCTTTGGCAAATCCCATCTCATGGGTGACGATGACGCAGGTCATACCCGAATCCGCAAGCTTGCGTATGACTTCCAGAACGCCTTTGACCATTTCCGGGTCAAGGGCTGAAGTCGGTTCGTCAAACAGCATCACATCCGGTTCCATCGCCATGGCACGGACGATCGCGAGTCTCTGTTTCTGGCCGCCGGAAAGCTTTCTCGGGTATTCGTTGGCCTTGTCGAGCAGGCCGACTTGTTCAAGAAGCTTCAAAGCCGTAGCCTTGGCTTCTTCTTCCGGGATCTTTTTTTCCAGTGTCGGTGCCAGCGTGATGTTTTCTAAGACCGTCAGATGCGGGAAGACATTGAACTGCTGAAAGACCATGCCGATCTTCTGCCGGTGCAAGTCGATATTGGTCGACTTGGGATCGAGTTTTTCCCCTTCGAACCAGACTTCCCCGGAGGTTGGGACTTCCAGCATATTGAGACATCTCAAGAACGTCGATTTGCCGCCGCCGGAAGGTCCGATGACGCAGACGACTTCTCCTTTATAGATCGACTCGGAGATGCCTTTTAAGACTTCCAGGTCATTGAAGTTCTTTTTGAGATCTACGGTCTTTATCAACGGCATTTTATCAGTCACTTACCGACATCCTCCTTTCAAAGAATTTGACGAGATTAGTCAATACCAAGGTCATGATCAGATAGATCCCGGCAATGATGAACAGCGGCTGCCAGGACAGATACTTATTTGCCAGTAAAGTCCTGGTATACATCAGTTCATACAACATGAACGTGCCGGCCATCGATGTCTCCTTGATCATGGAGATGTACTCGTTGGCTAAAGACGGCAGGATGTTTTTGACTGCCTGCGGCAGGATGATCTTGGTCATCGTGTGCGATGCCGACATGCCCAAAGATCTTGCGGCTTCGGTCTGACCGATATCGACGGAATTGATGCCGCCGCGGATGATCTCCGAAACATAGGCCGAAGAGTTCAAGGTCAAAGCGATCAGGACCGTGACTTCTTTTTCGACATTGTTCAAAGCCGGGATGACCAGCGGCAGGAAAAAGTATGAGATGTACATCTGCACCAGCAGCGGTGTTCCTCTCAAGATGTCGGCATAGACCGATGCGAGCGTCGTGAGGAACTTGTTGTTGGACAGACGTAGTATGGCCACCAGGGTCCCTAAGACCGTTCCGCCGGCAACAGCGATCGCCGCGTAACGCAGCGTCCCTACGGCACCTTTCAAAAACATCGGCCAGTATTCAAATAAGACGTCTAAGATGCTCGGACCCATTATTCACCTTCCAACGAGAGGATCTGGTCTTCTACATACATCTGCTGCAAAGAAGAAGCCTGGGCAATGATATGCTTTCCGACGAAATCTTGAAGGCTCTTGTACTGATCGGCCTTATCTGCCGGAACGATCAATGTATGGAACGATACTTCATCGTCGCCGACGTAACCGACGGAAAGTTCGAAGGCTTCCGCCCTATCGGCCTTCCAGCCGAATCCGGAGAAGGACATGTCGACCTTACCGGTATCGACAGCAGTCAAAACGGCAGAGAAATCCATCGTTTCGATCTTCAGACTGACGCCTAAGCAGTCAGCGACATATTTCGCCAGCATCATTTCGCAGCCATAGACCGTACCGTCTTCCGTGATGAATTCGTTGGCCGGATAATCCGGAGAGGTCGCGATGACCATCACACCGTTATTTAAGATCTTCTTTAAGACACCGTCCGCGTTGGAAAGATCGAGTTCCGGCTTGACCAGGTCGGTCGTATCGAGCAAATAAGCATAGGTATCATCGATCGGGACATCCAGGAAGACCGGTGCATTACCGACGATCGCCATAGCCTCTTCGTCTGCCGTCTGGGACTGTATCTTAGCGATCGCTGTCCATAAAGTATAGTAATTATTTGCCATCGCCGTGTTGATGCAGGCATTGACGGCTTCCATCAAAGAAGTCTCGCCCTTTTTGGCTGCGGCAACATTGCCTTCATAATCGCCGTAGATCGTCAGATCGAAATTGATCCCCGACATGGCGAACTGACCGTCGGACTGTGCGACGTAGTTCTGTGCGGTCGTGCCGTCCAAAGCGACGGCATCGCATTTGCCGGTCGACAGAGACAGGATCGCCTGGTCCAATGTTGTGACCAGTTCCAGTTCGGTCTTCGGTTCTTCGTTTTTGGCAGAGCAGGCACAAAGTATCATCATGATGATCGATATCAGTAAGATTTTCGTTAATTTTTTCATTTTATTTTCTCCCTTTCTTCATTTACAGTTCATTCATTCAGATCGAAATTAGATCATTCCTTCTTCGTCGCTTGCCCATATCCATACCTCCATAAGAAACAAAAAAGCCGTCCCGTTCAGAGACGACTTAGATCGCGGTGCCACACTGATTATCATGCCATAAGCATGATCCCTCTTTTCTTTAACGCAGAATGACGTCTTATCCTATGATTTCAGATAAGATTCCACCGAATGCGCTTCTTCAAGGACGTTGCCGCTGAACTTTCACTCTGTTTCAGCTCGCTGATGGATCTGTCCTTCAATACTCTTTCGGTCATTGAATTGATTCCATCATAATGAAACATTTACAGTTTGTCAACACTATTTGAAACATTTTTTCATGTAAATTTTTTCAAACAGTTTTTATGTGAGTCAGCTGTACGAACTTAAGATAACGAGATCAGCTGCGCCAGCAGTTTCATCTTGATCTGCCGTACGATCTCGATCGTATCCAACACCTTGTTTCGGGCAGTGTTGATCCTGTTCTGCACCTGGATATCGGCAAAGAAGAGCCCTTCAAAGAAATAATCGGAGAAAGAAAGAAAATCATCCATGTTGAGATCCACATCGACATGAAGATAGATGTCCTGCATCTCTTCTTTCAGTTTACGCAAGGAAGTACTCGCCTTCTCGGCACAGCTTCTGGCCCGATCCATCTTATTACGTTTGACGAATGTGGCGATCAAGCCGCCGCCGAAGATATCGAAGATGCCCCAGTTCCTCGCGCTTTTCAAAAGCCTGTCGGCATCATTGAGATCTTCCATCGCCTGATCACAGACCGTCAGGGCTTCCCTGATCTCATCTTTGTATTCCATCAGATGCTGTAATTCCCTTCTTCATCAATCTCAAGGTGACTTGAATAGAAAACCTTGATCAGATCGATCATGTAGTTCACATCTTTGGATCCGGCTGTCTCGATCGGTGAATGCATGGCCCACTGGCCAAGTCCGATGTCCGCAGACAGGATGGAGACGTGAGATGTGGAGATGTTGCCTAAAGTGCCTCCGCCTCTCGTACCGGTCTTATTGGCAAAGACCTGGTAAGGGATCTTGTTTCTGACTAAGATGGTCTTTAACAACGCACCGCTCAATGAATCGGTCGTATAGGATTGCGAAGCATTGTATTTGATGACGACGCCTTTATTGATGATCGGAGCATTGTGAACATCGTACAGATCGACATAATTCGGATGTAAGGCGTGCGCATTGTCGCAGGAAAGCATCATTCCCTTTTCAATGAGTCTTTGTTTGTCCAATGACAAATCATCGCACAAACGGCTTAAAATGCCTTCTAAAAGATCGGAATCGGCACCCTGTCTCGTACGGGATCCGACTTCTTCATTGTCAAAAGAACAGTAGATGTTGATATTGTCGTTATGGAACGTATCGATAAAGCCCATTAATGTCGTATAGGCACATTCGAGGTTATCGATATGATTGGATGTAAAGAACTCCTTTTCCTGTCCCCAAATATATCCTTTTTCGCAGGGAACGAGATACAAGTCAAAACCCAAGATGTCTTTCGCATCGACATTTAATTTCTTTCCTAGATAGACGTTCAGATCGAAATCCTCACCGGCCGTCACGATCGGATACAACTCTTTGCCGACATCGATCTTGCCTTCTTCTCTGCTGCGGTCAAGATGCGGTGCCATCGAAGGGATCATACACACAGGCTCTTCATCATTGAAGATGACATTGCATAATCTTCCTTCCTTGCTGACGATGGTGCGTCCTGCCAGTTTCAAAGGACGGTCGAACCACGGCCTCAGCAAAAGCCCGCCGTAGGTCTCTATATTGAAACGCACGGAATGTTCATCTTTGATCAAAGGCTGCGGTTTCAGCTTCAGCAAAGGAGAATCCGTATGCGAAGCCGTTATATGCAAGGAAGGATCATTGAGCAAAGTTCCGATATTCAAAGCCAGTATCGAAGAATTGTTGCGGACAAGATAATACTTCTTTCCCTTTTCCATCTTCTGTTTCCCCAAACGTTCATAGCCGTTCTTTTCAAGGATGTGTTTAATGGAAGAAACGGCACAGAATGCGCTCGGACTTTCATCCAGGAATCTGACAAGATCTTTTACCATAGTATTCACCACCTGTTTTTTCTATTGTAAAACAATTAAAAGAAAAAAGAGGAATATCCTCTTTATTCGTAGTACTTCCTTTCCAGATAAGCCCTGGTGGATTCCGCAAACGCATACTGGCTCATATACTCTCCCCTGAACTGATTCAAGGGATTGGGATCTCCCTTCAGATATGCATAATAATCGCAATCCACCTTCTTGGTATCCAGGCTGAGTCCGACCTATCTGCGGCATCTGATACTGTCGGCGTATCGGTATTATTATTCAGTGCGTCTTCCCTTTCCTGTTCGATCGCAAAAGGATCCGCTACGGTCTCAAGCTCATTGATGGTCTCTTGAGATAGCGTCTCATTCGATATCGCAGGATCTTCGATCGCCGTATCTTCATCGATCGTAAGTGCCGGAAGTACCAGCATGTTCGTCGTTACAAAGACGACGATGGAAGCTAAGACATAAAATGCACGCTTGTTGCGTTTAGAGTTGAAAAGTTTTCCCCAATTCATATTCCTTCCCTCTTTCATTTCTAGAAGACGTCCTTACCCATGGACTTCTTCGGATCGATCTTTCCTCTTTACCCATAAGATTTGAGATCTTTTTTTTCTTCACAGATCTACCCAAGATCTGTTGTAAACATATTTAACTGATTACTTGACCATACCCATCTTGTTCAGAGGCCAGACCTTGAATATGATCTTGCCGACGACCTGTTCGTCTGCAACACAGCCGATGGCCGTATTACGCGAATCGACGGATACGCTCCTGTGGTCTCCCATGACGAAGGTCCTGTTTTCCGGGACCTGGTACGGAAGCCGGATATTGCAGTCGCCCAAAGCCTTTTCCGATACATAAGGTTCATCGATCAGTACATTGTTGACATAGACGTTACCCTTATCGTCGATGTCGACTCAGTCACCGCTATTGGCAATTACCCTTTTTACCAACACTTTATTGTTGTAATAAAACGCGATGACATCTCCTGTAGAAAACCATTCCCCTTTGACCGAAAGGACATACTCCCCTTCTTCCAAAGTCGGGGTCATGGACGTACCGTAGATCCTCAACACCGGAAGTAAGAGCACGGCGATCAATACCGCGATTGCCGCAACGGTGATCAGCGCATAAACGGTGAACTTGACCATTTTACGAAACAGGCTTCTTTGTTTGACACGATCCAGTTCGTTCTTATAGTCGTTTGCCGAGAATGTGCTCATTTCTTGTCTCCGTTGCCGCCTTTGGAATGTCTGCCCACATAAGCAGGCTTCTGTGCCGCAGGTTTGACCTGATGCACAGGGATATCAGCCGTCGGGACATTTGCGGAATCTTTGACCGGAACCGCAGCCTTGTTTTGTGCCACATGCTTCTGCGTCACAGGCTTGACTGCCGCCGTTTGTTTGGCCCGTTTTGCCTGGACCTGTACAGGAGCGGTCGGCTTAGGTTCTGCAGCCGGTTTCGTCTGCGGCTGAGCAGCAGGTTTTGCCGGAGCCGTTGCAGCAGGTTTGACCTGCGCTTGAGCTGCAGGCGTGTTCTGCGGCGGACTCACAGGTTTAGGCTGTTCGTTCGTCTTAGCCGGGAAGACATATTTATCCGTCTGTTTTTCCCTGACGATGCCCTGCACATTCTGCAGGTACAGCTCGGCAGCCTTCTGTGCTTCCTTGAAGATGCCCGTCAATGCAAGCGAGGCGTCAGCGATCGAACCTACTTTTGAGATCCGGATATGCCTGTCATCCAGCTGAGCCTGAAGTTCCTTGTTTTTTGTTTCAAGTTCTTCGATGCGCTTCTCCTGTTCATATAACAGGTTCAGCAGTTCATCCCGTTTCAGTTTTGACAGTGTCTTATTGGCCAACTTCGTTTTCCTCTGCTCGCAAAAAATCCCTTGGATAATATAATCCATCAATATAATGACATATCATAAAGTTGAAGTATCAATTATTTGCACAAAAATTCCGAAAAAATGAATCATATTGTGCCTTTTTTAATTCCAATTGAGTCAGAACGAAACTTTTTTTGCTACCCTTTGCAACAAAAGAAACTGTTGAAATCATATCGATAAAATGATCCGGTCAAAGAAAAAAACAAATATTGATCTCGCTGCACTCATTAATAACATATGAATACCGGATCCGGAATAAGAAAACTCCGTCAGTGTCTATTCAATAGAAAAGACGGTCTCCTGTGTTTTTTCACCGGGACCGTCTGTTGTTTAACTGTTCAATATCTTTTCAAATTCCGGCTTCAGGCCGGTATCTTTGTTTGTGACGAAGTAATTCTGCGGCATATCATAGCCCGGCAGCGGATTGCCTTCCACGATGCAGGGACCTTCTTTCGTGATGGCGATGTCCCAGCCCACATAGCGGATATGTTTCTCCACTATGGCTGCCTTTTTGCACAATTCCAGAGCCTGCTTGAAATACGGGACTTCAAAACCGATCAGATCCATGCCGCTGGACGGATGTTTCGTATAAGTCGTGATGGTCTTGTCCGACCAGCAGGGATGAATGATCTTCCCCTCTTGCGACAAGACGGTATAGATGCCGCCCGATCCAACATTGTCGACCGACATGCCTTCCAAACCGATCCTTTGCAAGGTGTACATGACATGGGCTTCATCGTTCTTATCCAATAAGGTCGTGATCCGGACCGTGTTGATGGAAGTCGGATTGAGCTTATTCATTTCGGGATGCTGAAGGATGCTGCCTTCAACGAAGAGCTTGTTTTCTTTCAGATAGTCATAGATCTCTTTCAGATCGCTGTTTTCATCGATCCTGATGTTCTTGTAGATGCCCTTGCCCGAACAGGAATCCGCCGGTTTGCAGAAGAAGATGTCTTTTCCTTTGCAGAAGCGTTCAAAGTCTTCATAGTTTGCTTCGGCAATGTTGAGGAAATCTCTTCCCAGGAACCCTTTGAAGATCTCATTGAACTTGAGCTTGTCGTTGAACAGGCCGATGTATTCTTTCTGATTCAGTGTCTTGAACAAGTATTGGGAATAATCGAAGTTCACATAAGTCTTGCGGTCCTGTTTGGACTTGTTGACGAAATGAAAGAGATTGTACTCCATGTAGCCGATATGGTCATTCAATATACAGTTTGCCATATCCAAGAGTATGAAAAGCGTATTCTTTTTGGAATACTTATGTACGGCTCGGGCGTTGTCATACATCCTCTTGAAGCTTTGTAACTCAAAGCGGTCAAAGATAGAACTCATGCTTCTATTTTACTCGCTTTTCTTTCTTCTTCCCATAAAACATGATCAAAAGAAAAACCGGCATATTTGCCGGTTAAGATCTACGGGATGAAAAATGATATTTATTGATGTTCGGAAACGAATCGGTAAAGCGCACCGATCAGATTGGCATCGTTGCGGAACGCACAAGCCACCACATCAGGGATCCTGAAGAAAAGCTGGCCTCTGGCTTCCTTGATCTTTTGAAACTGTTCATCGATCAGCTCGAAGAGGATCTTCTGCTGTGAGATGCCCCCGCCGATCGCGAAGACCTCCGGGTCAAAGATCACCTGGATATTCAATATCTGGACGGCCAGATCGAAACAGAAGCGGCGCAGAGCGTTGAGGACCTTCTCATTGCCTTCATTGGCCATCGCAAAGATCTCCCTTCCGGAGTATTCTTTGCCATCCTGCAGTTCTTCCTTGACTCTGTTTAGCAGTCCTGCGACACCGCACCTTTTCGCAAAGGCTCCTTCAAAGCCGGATTGCGACGTCGTATTGATGAACGAGAATTCACCGGCTAAAAGATGTGCCCCGTATAAAGGCTTGCGGTCTTTGATCAGACAGCCGCCGATCCCCGTGCCTAAGACGATGACTGCCGCATCGTTCACGTCCTTCAGACAGCCGTAACCCAATTCGCCGTACGCAGCACATTTGGCATCGTTGGTGATGACGAGATCTTCTTTGATGAACGAAGAAAAGACTTCTTTCATGTTGATCCCGTGCATGAATCCGTCATATGCTCCGCCGCTGATGAAATATCCGGTATCGGGATCGATCACTCCGGGCATCGAAAAAGAAACACCTTCAAATCTTCCCGCATACTTGTCATAGACCTCTTTGATCGAAGAAAGAAAAGCTTCCATCGATCCCGTCCTTGCCGGAAAACTGTCCTTCTCAAGGATCTCGCCCGATTCATTCAGAAGACCGTATTTCACGCTGGTCCCGCCGACATCAAAACATAGTACATTCATGATATTTTTCTCCTGCTATCCTTATTATATCCGATTACGATTTCACATTAAGAACGGGAAACATAGTTTATAATAAATGTGCGAGGAAGAAACTATGATCAATAAATACACATTAAGCAGAGTTCAGGAAATCGCTTTTGTCAGAAAACACCTCGATGAATTCATCGCCAACAATGTTTCTTTGTCAAGATATCATGACGATGATCCTTTGAAACAGACAGCAGAACGAAATTTCTACGAAGCTTATGAATACATCCTCTCCCATCCGGAAGTGGAAAATGATTATAAGTGTCTTTTGCATCTGCATGAGATGCTGATGAAAGACCTCGACAACGGGATCAAAAGCGAACTGAACGAGACCCAGATCGCCGAATTGTCCGAAATGATCAATCAGCCGACCAAAGCCAATCTCGAGATCGCCATCGATGTCTTCCTGTACATCCTGGATAAGCGCCTGTTCACCGACGGCGACGTCCGGGCGGCGATGTGCTTCGCCAACAAATTCTGCGTCGACAGCGGATGCGGCTTCCTCACGGTCCCGATCATCTATAAAGACAAATTCAGAGAAAAACTGAAACAGTACAAAGACTCCAATGATTACGGCATCAAGGAATGGGTCTACAACTACTGCATCAAGGGACCCAAACCCGACTACTACGCATGATCGAAGCGGACTTAGATCCGCTTTTCTTTATGGACCGGAGATCCGGACAAACGATACGCAATTACAGAACAGACATGTGCTCATCAACAGGATCTCGATGAGCGTATTGACCATCATGAAACGAAGATAAAGCAGGAAACAGAGAAAAAGGATGAAGATGAAAAGATCTTGAAGTCTTTTGTCAAAACGGCGGTAAAGATTGAATAATGTGACCGTCAGCAGTCCGAAACCGCCGCTGTAGGCAAACAAGAGATGCAGATTCCCTCTCAGGTGATACGGGACCTCATGCGGGATACATGTCCCCAGGATCAGGCAGAGAAACATGAGGATGCCGATCTTTCTTCCGGAGATCCTTACGGTCTCATAGCCCATCAGCAGTCCTGTCACAATGCCGAGAAAGAATAAAAACAAATAACCCTTAGTATGAAGACTAAGGGTCGAGTAGTTTTCTTTGAACAGATCGAGTTTCGTTGCCGGAGAAAGAAACAGGATCCAGACAAAGAGATTGATGAAGATGATCTTACTGTTTTTTCTTATCCTCATCGATCAGGATCTTCATTGCCTCGATGGCGACACGGATCGCACCGTCGGTATCATGGACCTGCGGATTATCGAGACCTGCCTTTGCCCTCTCCTGGTTGGCGACGACAAGGAAGCAGGAACCGACACGGACGCGCAGATACTGTCCGACGATGAACAAAGCAGCAGACTCCATTTCCGAGACCTTGCAGTCAAGGGCGAGCCAGGCTTTCCATTTTCTTAAAAGCTCGTCGCCGTTCGGCAATGTCTCCGGACGGTGCTGGCCATAGAAGGCATCCTTGGATTGGGTGACACCGACGACATAAGACTGGTTCAGATTCTTGCACGCCTGCACCAGAGCATTGGTGACATCGAGATTGGCGACCGCCGGGAATTCGATCGGTGCATACTCTCTCGTTGTTCCTTCCATGCGGATGGAAGCCGTCGAGACGGCAACATCACCGGACTTGACATCCAGCTGCATGCCGCCGCAGGTACCGATACGGATGAACGTATGAGCGCCGTTGGCGACCAGTTCTTCTAAAGCGATCGAAGCGCTCGGTCCGCCGATACCCGTCGAACAGACGGAAACTTTCACGCCGTTCAACGTACCGGTATAGGTCGTGTATTCCCTGTTCTGGCCGGTCTTGACGGGATTGTCGAAATATTTCGCGATCTTTTCGCATCTGCCCGGATCACCCGGCAATATGACATACTGGCCGATATCGTCTTTTCCGGTGCCGATATGATACTGTTTCTTTGATCCTTCGCTGTAATCGATCATATGATATTGTTACCTCGTTTCTATACCTTCATTTTAGTCGAATTTGCCATGAAGCACAACTTCACTCAGGAAATACAAAGACCCGCAGATCAGGATGTTGTCATATTCTTTCATGGCATCATCGATCGCCTTTTGATAATCCGGTTCCGTTACATATCCTTCAAATTCATTCAGATCGATGGTCTGATTGTAAGTTGAAAATGAGGTCAGGACCAGCTTGTCGCAATGTTTCTCCAGAACTTGTATCATCTTGCGGTATTCCTTGCGTTTCAAAGCCGAGAAGATGATGCACTTGCTGCCGCGGAAACGGTCAAAGGATTCTACCAGGGCTTCCGTCGCATGGATGTTGTGGGCACCGTCCAGGATCACCCGCGGTCTCTGCCGCACGATCTCGAACCTGCCCTTCCACAGAGAATTATGCAAGGCCGTTTTCGCTTTTTCCTGATCGATGACAAAACCTTCATCTTCCGCAATGATCCTCAGCGCTTCCAAAGACAAGGACGCGTTGTGCAGCTGGTACGAGGCAAAAGAAGAAAGCTCATATTCCCTTCCCCGATATATGAAGCGGCGCTCGCCCAGGTCGGTATACTCCTGAATGGTGTAGACTTCACAATCTCTTTCCTCAGCCACTTCCTTTACGACATTCATGCATTCCTCATCCAGCTTTCCGCATAAGACCTTGGAACCTTTCTTGATGATGCCGCACTTTTCGTAACAGATCTTCGTGAGCGTATCGCCAAGCCGGTCCATATGGTCAAAACCGATGGATGTGATGATCGAAAGTTTGGTGTCATCGACCACATTGGTCGAATCCAGCCGTCCGCCCAGGCCGACTTCCACGATCGCATAGTCGATGTTTTCTTCCTTGAAATAATCGCACATGATCAGATAGTCCATCTCGAACATCGAAAGCTCGTTTTCCGTATAGAATTCGTAATTGGCATTCAAGATGTTCAGGAATGCGGAATCCGTGATGTTCTTCCCGTTGACCCGGATCCGGTCGAGATGAGTCTCATAGTGAGGCGAGGTCAATGTGCCGACTTTATATCCCTGCGACATCAGTAAGTCGCAAAGATAATTGACTGTCGATCCCTTGCCGTCCGTTCCCGCCACATGGATCATATAAAAACCGTCCTGCGGATCTCCCGCAAGATGACAGACGTTCTTGAAATGTTCGAACGAATAGTTCGTGCTTTTACGTGAAGTGATCCAATCGATCGCTTCATCGATCTTTGTAAACATAAGAATATTATATAATGATTTTGTGAAAATGATCGGTAATGACTGGGATGAGGTCATCGGAGAAGAATTCGAAAAAGACTACTATAAGAAATTACGGTCTTTTCTTGATTCCGAATACAAGAACAAGACCGTCTATCCCATCCCCAAATATATCTATACGGCACTTAGGCTGACGTCTTACAAAGACACCAAAGTCGTCATCCTCGGACAAGACCCCTACCATGAGCCGCATCAGGCCCATGGGCTGGCCTTCTCCGTCTCCAAAGGCGTACAAGTCCCGCCTTCACTTCAGAACATCTACAAGGAACTTCACGATGACCTGGGCTGTTCCATTCCCGACCACGGTTTCCTTGTGGAATGGGCAAGACAAGGCGTCTTGTTGCTCAATACTGTGTTGACGGTGCAGGAACACCGGGCCAATTCCCATAAGGGACAGGGCTGGGAGATCCTCACCGATACGATCATCAAAAAGTTAAATGAAAAAGACGACCCGGTCGTCTTCATCCTCTGGGGCTCCAATGCCCGAAGCAAGAAACAGTTCATTACGAATTCAAAACATCTGATCATCGAGTCGGTCCACCCCTCGCCCTTAAGTGCCTACAACGGCTTCTTCGGCTCCAGACCTTTCTCGAAGACCAACGATTTCCTTGTACGCAACGGTCTCACACCGATCGACTGGCAGATCCACTAACAGTCTGCGGGCTGTTTTTTTCACGTTCATCCAGAAACAGATCATAGTCATGAATGATCATCTTAAGATCCTCATATGTCTTGATATGATTCATCTTTTCCTTATACGTCGTCGAATCATAGAATCCGGAGATGTAATGCGGTGCCAGACCGCGCATCTCGGACATCGCCATCTTTTCCCCTTTCAAGGCGATCAGCTTTTCCGCATGCTTCAGACAATACGCAAAACGCTCCTTGCGGCTGCTTAACGGATGGTCCTCCCCTTTCAGATAGCTGTCGATCTCCTTGATCAGAAACGGATTGCCGACCAGTCCCCGGCCGATCATCACGCCGTCACAGTTCGTCTCCTCAGACATTTTAATGAAATCGTTCAGTGTTTTGACGTCACCGTTGCCGAAGACCGGGATCGAAAGGTTTTCTTTTAAGATCCGGATATGGCTCCAGTCGGCATGGCCTTCATACATCTGACTGCGGGTACGGGCATGTAAAGCAACGGCACTGACGCCGGCCCCTTCGAGCTTCTTTGCCAGAGACAGATAATTCAAATGTTCCCTGTCCCAGCCCAGCCGCATCTTGACGGTGACCGGTTTTTTGACGGCTTCGACGATCTTTTTCACGATCTCCACCGTACGGTCTTCGTCTTTCATCATCGCCGAACCGGCTCCGGTCTTGACGACCTTGTTGACCGGACAGCCCATATTGATGTCAATGAAGTCGCAGTTCGTCCTTTGATCCAGGACTTTTGCCGCATAGACCATCGATGCCGCATCGCTTCCAAACAGCTGCAAAGAGACCGGGTGGAATTCATCCGATACTTTGAGCATATCCAGAGTCTTCTGATTGTTGTAGAAGATCGCTTTGTCCGAGACCATCTCCGTATAGACGAGTCCGGCACCGAATTCAAAGCATAGCTGCCGGAAAGCATCGTTGGTGATACCGGCCATCGGTGCGACGATGATCTTCGAATCGATCTGTTTATTTCTTATACGAAACATAGGACATGATCTTGTTGATGTCGTTCCTGTCGAAACGGTAGCTCTTGTCGCAGAACTCACACTTGATATCGATGTGGTCACCTTCGGCGATCTCTTCTAGATCCGCCTTGGGAAGCGTCAGCAAGGACGCCATGAAACGCTCTCTGGAACAGTCGCAGTGATATCGCACATAGCGTTCTTCCAGGATCTGTGCATCCGGGAAGAGCTCATGGAGATAACGGTGAAGGTCATTGTCTTTCTCAAAGACCGAGGAGATCGGTTTCAGATGCAGACCTTCGAGATAACGGATGTCGTTTTCCGTGTGGCCGGGCAGCAGTTCGATGATCATCGCGCCGGAAGAGCGGACCGTGTCGTCCGTATCGACCAGCACACCGACCGAAACGATGGTCGGCACCTGCTCGGAGATCATGAAATAATAAGCGAAATCATCACCGATCTCGCCGGACTGCAAGTCGACTTGCGAAGTATAGTTCTGTTTCAGTTTCAGGTTCTTCGTGACCTTCAGATATCCGTTTGTACCGACGGCTTTGCCGACAGCCAGTTTATGGGTTCCTTCGTAGGTCATATAGATCTGCGGATCGCCGCAGAAACCTTTGACTTCTCCTGAGGAATCGGCGACACATAAGATCGTACCGATCGGACCGCCGCCGTTGATGGTGACGGTGACCGTCTCATTGTCGTCCTTCTGCATGAGACCCATCAGAGCCGTCACGGCCAAGGTCCGGCCTAAAGCGGCACAGGAAGTCGGCCAAAGCCTGTGGGTCGTCCTGGCTGTCTCCACCATCTCTTTGGAATCGAACAGATAGATACGCGCATGTTCGTTCAGCGCGGTCGCGATCAAAACATTGTTATTCATAAGCTAATTTTCCCTTTATCTGACTTTCTTGTCAAAGTCTGTTTTCATTACATAGTTTCCTAAGAAAAACCAGAAGACAGATCATTCTTCTGGTTTCTTGGAAACTCTGCGCGTCGTTGTCCTTCTCGTCTTCGGCTTTTCTTCCTCATTAGAAGGAACTTCTTCGTTTCTCTTCACCGCCGTCTTGCGGACGATCACTTTCCTTGCCGGAGCTTCCGTCAAGGTGATCGGCTCTTCGATCTTCGGCTCTTCCTTTTTGAGAAGCACTTCGATCTCTTCCGCCGTCAGCGTTTCTTTCTCCATCAGCGTCTCGGCGATCTTGATCAGATCGTCGCGGTTCTCGTTGATGATGCGTTTTGCTTCGGTGTGGCAGAATTCGATGATCTTGCGGACTTCCGTATCGATCTCATAGGCCACTTGCGAAGAGGCATTGGACGGCGAATTGTAGTCTCTGCCCAAGAAGACGGAATCGTTGCCGGAGTTGTACTGGATCGGTCCGAGGTCGGACATACCGTAAGTCGTGACCATATCCTTAGCAATGCGGGTCGCCTGCTGGATATCGGAAGACGCACCGGTCGTGATGTCGTCGAAGAAGATCTCTTCGGCCGCCCTGCCGCCCATATAGCTGGTGATCGTATCCAATAATTCCTTTCGGGAATTCAGCATCTTTTCCTTACGCGGCGTGATCAGGTTGTAACCGCCGGCACTGCCACGCGGAATGATCGTGACCTTCTGGACGATCGCACCGTCCGGTAAGCTCAGACCGACGATCGCATGGCCGGCTTCATGATAAGCGACCAGCTTCTTGGTATAGTCGTCATAGGTCCTCGACTTCTTGGCCGGGCCCATCATGACACGGTCGATCGCTTCATCGATCTGTTTGGTATCGATGGTCTCTTTATTTTCACGGACTGCCAGGATGGCAGCTTCGTTAAGTACGTTTTCCAAGTCGGCGCCCGAGAAGCCCGGTGTGCGTTTTGCCAGATTGGAAAGCTCAACGCCTTCGGCGATCTTCTTGTTGCGCGCATGGACCTTCAGGATGGCTTCTCTGCCCTTCATATCCGGCAAAGAGACGGTGATCTGACGGTCGAAACGGCCGGGTCTCAGCAATGCGGAATCCAGGACGTCCGGACGGTTAGTCGCAGCGATGACGATGACGCCGTTGTTGTCGGCCATACCGTCAAGTTCGACCAGCAGCTGGTTCAAGGTCTGTTCTCTTTCATCGTGTCCGCCGCCGAGTCCTGCTCCGCGCTGTCTGCCGACGGCATCGATCTCATCGATGAAGATCATGCAAGGTGCCGTCTTCTTCGCTTTGGCGAACATGTCTCTGACACGGCTGGCACCGACACCGACGAACATTTCAACGAAGTCGGAACCGGAGATCGAATAGAACGGGACATTGGCTTCGCCGGCGACGGCTTTTGCCAATAACGTCTTACCTGTTCCCGGAGGGCCCACCATGATGATGCCCTTTGGAATGCGGGCACCCATGCGGGCGAACTTCTTCGGATTCTTGAGATATTCGATGATCTCCTGCATCTCTTCTTTTTCTTCGTCACAGCCGGCAACATCATCGAAACGCACTTTGATGTCATCTTCCAGTCTGGCCCTGGACTTGGAGAAGTCAAAGGCCTGCTTGTTGGAATTCATGGCACCCATGCGGTTCATGATGAAGACGCCTGCCACGACGAACAGGATCAAGGGGATGATCGAAGACGCCAGTTCGAGAAGATAATTTGATGCGTTGGCATCGACGAACGTGACGTTTTCGACATTCTTGAGTTCTTCGATCAGTTCATCGGCTGCCTTTTCGGTATTCGGGATGATCGCATTGAACGCATGGGAGATGTCATTGGAATCCTTGTAGATACCGGAGACCGTCATCGTATTGTAGTCGACGGAGACTTTCGCCATCGAGATCTTCTGCGATGCGATGAGTTCATTGAACTCGCGGTAATTCAGATTGGTCGTCGATGTCCTTCCCGGACTCGAGAACGCCATCATCAGTAAGAACAGCGACACGAACAGGTAAGGTATGAAATTTACCAGCGGCCGTTTATTGTTATTGTTATTCATCTATCTATTTGTAACACTCCTCTTTCAATACACCAACATAAGGCAGATTACGGTATTTCTGGTTGTAGTCGAGACCGAAACCGATAACGAATTCGTTCGGAATGGTGAAGCCGACATACTCCGCCTCGATCTCTACGGTACGGCGGTCCGGCTTGTCCAGCAGGGAAACGATCTTGACATCGTTGGCACCTTTGGTATACAACATGTTCTTGACCTTTTCCAGCGTCTTGCCCGTATCGACGATATCTTCGACGACCAGGACATCCATTCCCTTGATCGAACGGTCCAGATCCTTGACGATCTTGACATCGCCCATGGATTCCGTTCCCGAATAAGAAGAAACGGCCATGAAATCGATCTCGCAGTCTACCGTGATATATTTGATCAGCTCCGCCATGAACGGTACGGAACCTTTCAGTAAGCCGACGATCATCGGCTGTTTTCCTTCATAATCTTTTGAGATCTGGGCGCCTAATTCTTTACAGCGGTCGACGATCTCTTTTTCACTGATCAGTACTTTTTCAACATTATCTGCAAACATCGTTAAAGTCCTCCGTATATTTCAACATTTTATCATAAAGACATCGGGATCTTCACAATAATGATTGACATCGCAACCCAGCCCCGCGACAAAGATGACTGTGCCGTCCTTGTTTACCATGAGCGGCCAGCCAAGTTCTTCCTTATAGGAGATCTTGCGGTCGATGAAGAAACGGTTAAGTTTCTTTTTGCCGAAACGCATCTTAATGATGTCATCTTTCCGTGCATTGCGGATGCACAAAGGAAAGTCCTCCTTCTTGAGACAGACGCCCTCGATCTTATTCCCCGCTTTTCCGATCGAAAACCGTTCACAGGAAAAACCGTACATGTCTTGTAAGGAATCAAAGACATAGGAATATGCCGCCGGCTTGGGAAAGACCGCGATCTTCCCGTACTCCTTGCACAAGATGAGATCCTCTCCTTCAAAGACCGCTTTGTCCGCCTCGATCAGCTGCCGGCGCATCTCCTTGTAATGGGCTTTGGACAAGGAAGGAAAATGAAAACAAAGATAGTCATAGAGATAAGGGATCCTTTGAAATGCCGGAACGCTAAACGTCTCTTTTCCGATCAGCGAAGCTGTCTTCTCATAATGCGATCCTTTGATCCTGTTTTCCTCTTCGATCCTTGTGACCAGTTCCTTTTTTTGATCATAGGTCAGTTTATCGGCGACTTGATGACGGATCTTATTTCTTGTATAAGCATCTTCCAGATTGGACTCATCGATCCCGTAAGGAACACCGTTGTCTTCGCAATAGGTGATCAGCTCTTGCTTGGTGAAACCGAGCAGAGGACGAAGGACTTTGACGCCATAGAGGTCATTTTCCTTCTTCAGGCCGTAATAAGAGACGCCGAGCTTCCGCTGCTTCTGCATCAGATACGTCTCGATCAGGTCGTCCATCTGGTGTGCGACCAGGACCAGATCGAGTTTTTGTTTTTCGCAGACTTCCCGGAAAAAATCATACCTCTCTTTTCTGGCAGCGGCCTGGAAATTTCCCGAATGGTCTTCGGCATCGAAATCGTGTAGATGGAACGGGATCTCATACTTCAAACAATAGTCTTTGACGATCTTTTCATCCCGGTCGGCCGTCCCCCGCTTATGGTAATTGACGTGGGCGGCCTCGACATACGCACCGGCGCTGCGGACCATATCGAAAAGGGCCATCGAATCCGGCCCTCCTGAAACTGCGATAAGATAACGTTTTTTAGAATCGACAGAGACTTTGATCATTCTAGTTGTTGAAACGGAAGAACATGATATCTCCGTCTTTCGGATGATAGTCCTTGCCTTCCAGACGGATCTTGCCGGCTTCCTTGAGCTTGGCTTCCGTCTTGTATTCCATGATGTCCTCATAGGTGTAGACTTCCGCCTTGATGAAGCCCTTCTCAAAATCGGTGTGGATGATGCCGGCACACTGCGGTGCGGTATAGCCGGACTTGAAGGTCCAGCCGCGGCATTCGTCTTTACCGACGGTGAAGAACGTCTCCAGGCCCAAAGTCTTGTAGGCTTTAACGATCAGCTCGTCCAGGCCGCTGTGATCGATCTCAAGCTCCTTTAAGAACTCTTCCTTTTCTTCCTTGGAGAGATCGGAAAGTTCCTCTTCGATCTTGGCGGAAATGGCGACGGCCTGCGAGCCTTCCTTTTCCGCATAGTCTTTCACTGCGCGGTAGTATTTGTTGGAATCGGGATCGTTGATCTCTTCTTCCTTGATATTACAGACATAAATGACCGGCTTGCCTGTTAAGAAGTTGAACTGCTTGAGATATTCGGCTTCGTCCTTGTTGAAGGAAAGCGAACGGATGTTCTGTGACTTGCCTAAAGCCTCATGGACTTTCTTCAGAAGATTGTATTCGAAGACGGCCTCCTTCTCCTTGGAATTGAGGGCCTTCTTTTCCACCTTGGCGATGCGGTTCTCACAGGAAGCGATGTCCGCCATCTGCAGTTCATAGTTGATGATCTCGATGTCATCGACCGGATCGATCCGGTCATATACATGGGTGATGTTGTTGTCTTCGAAGCAGCGGACGACATGGCAGATCGCATCCACTTCCCGGATGTTAGCCAAAAACTTGTTGCCCAGGCCTTCGCCCGTGGAAGCGCCTTTGACCAGGCCGGCGATATCGGTGAATTCAAAGGTCGTGAAGATCGTCCTTTCCGGTTCGAACAATTTGGAAAGATTGATCAGACGTTCATCCTTGACTTCGACCACACCGACATTGGGCTCGATGGTCGCAAAAGGATAGTTGGCCGCTTCGACGCGGGAATTGGTTATCGCATTGAACAGTGTCGACTTGCCGACATTCGGCAGTCCGACGATACCTGCAGTTAAACTCATATGTATTTACACCTCAATCAATAGTTTAGCACTAAAGGATGCTAAAATGTAGACATGGAACTGCTGCCCGTGACCGCACAAAGGATAGCTCAGACCTCTGCCTTTGCCTCTGAAGTCTTCATCGATTACTACACTCCTTTGATCGGTAAAGATCAGGCCCGCTATATGGCAGATCTTTTCTTGTCGGAGAAAGCCATCGAAAAACTGATCGATGAAGGCGCGGTCTTTGCGACCGTCACCGATCATAATGAGATCATCGGGTTTTGCGAATATAAGAAGGAAGAAAGCCGGCTCTTTTTATCCAAGTTCTATGTCCGCAAGGATCATAGACACCGGGGTGTCGGCTCCTTTATGTGGGAAGAGATCAAAAACTATGCCAAAGCCAATGGCCTCAGCAGCATCTATCTGACCGTCAACAAAGGCAATACCCCTTCTTACGAGATCTATCAACATCTCGGTTTCAAAGTCATCGATGCGGTCGTCAATGACATCGGTCAGGGTTACGTCATGGATGACTACATCATGGAATATACGATGAAATGAATAAAGAAAGCTCGTTGACCGTCAAGATCACGGTCGCTGCCATATTGATCTTATTCACTCTGTTTTCGGTCTATATCGGAAGATCATTGTTAAAGTTCATCCATGATCCCGAGCTTTTCCGCGCCTGGATCGATTCCTATGGCATCTATGCGCCATTGGCCTACGGCGGCATCACGGTCTTACAGATCCTGGTCCCGCTGATCCCGGGCGAACCGATGGAGATGATCGCCGGCTATGCCTTCGGTTCTCTGCAGGGAACGATCTATTGCATCCTGGCGGAGTCTCTCGGTTCGATCCTGGTCCTACTCATCGTCAAGAGATACGGACGCAAGGTCGTCGAGATCTTCTTTGAAAAAGAAAAGATCGACTCGCTGCGTTTCTTAAGATCCGATAAAAACCGCATCCTGCTGTTTGCCCTGATCTTCATCGTCCCGGGCACGCCGAAAGACTTGTTGTGTTATCTTGCCGGTCTGACGGCCATCGATGCGAAGATCCTGATCCCGATCATCACGCTCGGCCGTTTCCCTTCGATCATCACTTCCACTCTGGCAGGCGATCATCTCGGCGATCAGAAATACATCACGGCAGCGGTCTATATCGGGGCTGCCTTGTTGCTTTCGGCGATCGGGGTCGTAGTCTACCGGCGCATAAAAAACAGAGATCACGACCGATCCTGAGGTGTTTGAAAAAACACCTTTTCTTTTGCCCGAAATAACAGAAACGATCCCCTTTCGAGGATCGTTTCTGTACTACTTATTGTTGGAAGATTGTTTAATGAAAAAATTATTACACTATCTTTATACCACCGGTCTGTGAAAAGATTGTGAAAGTCAGGTCCGGATCATCATCATCCGGTCCTTGCCGTTGATGTCCTTATAAACATCGATCTGCGAAGAGGGATAATATTGCTTCGCTAGGGCTGTCAAAGACTCCTTGAGATCATAACCCATCTCAAAGAAGATGAAGCCTCCCGGCAGCAGGATCCGATGGGCATCCCTCAGGATCTCCCGGTAGAATTTCAATCCGTCCTCCCCGCCGAAGAGCGCCACATGCGGCTCGTAGTCATAGACGGATGCCTCGATGTTTTCCACCGTCTTGATGTACGGCGGATTGGAGACCAGGATCTCGAATCTCAGCCCTTTTTCGATCAACGGTTTCAGCATCGAACCCTGTAAAAATGTGACCGCACATTCATTGTTTTCTGCATTTTGTTTTGCGACCTTCAATGCCTCTTCCGAGATGTCGGAGGCATAGACATCGAGCTTTTCTTCTTCTTTTTTCAAGGCGATCGCGATCGCTCCGGAACCGGTCCCGACATCGCAGATCCGGATCTTCTTTTTCCCGAAGTACTCGTCGTAGGACGACAGGATCAATCCGACGAGCTCCTCCGTCTCGGGGCGCGGGATGAGCACGCCGTCGTTGACGATGAAACGGTAGCCGTAGAAATACGAGTATCCCAGGACATAGTTCATCGGTTCGTTGTTCATGATGCGTTCCATACCGGAAACAAACAATTCATAGACTTCTTCATCCATCGGCTTATCGATATCCAGATACAGGTTGATCTTGTGATCGTTGCACAGCTCAAAAAGAAAAGCCTTCACCGTTTCCGGCGGAAGCCCCTTCTCTTTGAATAGTTTACGATACTGATGGATCAGTTCATTATACGTGTTCATTCAACAGTTTTTCTTTATCGTCGTTCGCCAGCAAGGCGTTGACGATGTCATCGAGTTTGCCTTCCATGATACGGTCGAGCTGGTTGATGGTCAGACCGATGCGGTGGTCGGAAACGCGGTTCTGCGGATAGTTGTAGGTACGGATCTTTTCGGAACGGTCGCCGGTACCGATCTTGGAACGACGGATCGCGCCTTCCTCTTCCTCTTTCTTCTGCTTATAGTAATCGTAGACGCGCGCACGGATGATCCTCAGCGCTGTCTCTTTGTTGGCGATCTGGTTGCGTCCGTCCTGACAGTTGACCGTGATGCCGGTCGGCTTGTGGACGATACGGACGGCCGAATCGGTCTTGTTGATGTGCTGGCCGCCGGCACCGGATGCACGGTGCGTCTCGATCTCCAGATCGGAATCCGGGATCTCGATGTCTTCGTCTTCGACATCCGGGAAGACGATGACCGTCGCGGTGGAAGTGTGGACTCTGCCTTGCGTCTCGGTCTTCGGAACGCGCTGCACGCGGTGCGCACCGGACTCGAACTTGAAATGACGGTAGGCATCCAGACCTTTGACCTGGAAGGAGATCAGGGCATAGCCGCCCGCTTCCCCTTCGGAAGATTCCATGACTTCCACTTTATAGCCCAGAGATTCGGCATAGTAGGAATACATGCGGAACAAGTCTCCGGCAAAGATGTTACCTTCATCGCCACCGGCAGCTCCGCGGATCTCGACCAGGCAGTCATAGCTGTCTTCCGGATCCCGCGGAAGCAAAAGCTCTTCGATATGCTTGTCCAGTGCTTCGAGCTTTTCTTTGGCATCGGCGATCTCCGTCTCCGCCATCTCCTTGATCTCGGGATCGGGATCTTTCAGCATCTCTTCGCCGTCTTCAATGATCGTCGTATACTTCTTGTAATTCTGATACGCATCGTAGGAAGCTTTGATCTTGGCCTGTTCCTTCGACAGCTTGGTGTATTTCTTGACATCGGAAACGACTTCTTCCTTCATCAGATCTTCATTGATCTCGAGGTAGCGTTTCTCGATCTCTTTCAGTTTTATGATCTTTGCGTCCATATTATCTTCCTAACTTCACTTTCGGTTTATCCGGAACTTCGTGGCAATGACGGCACCTTGCTTCATAGCTTTCCGAAGCACCGACCAAGATGATCGGATCGTTGTAAGAGGCAGGTTTGCCGTTGATGATGCGCTGCGTCCTGGTCGCCGGTGCGCCGCACTTGTTGCATACGGCAGCCAACTTGGTGACGAACTCCGCTTCCGTGATCAGCTGCGGCATCGGTCCGAAAGGCTCGCCTTTGAAATTGGTATCGAGGCCTGCCGCCATGACGCGGATCCCGCGGTCGGCAAGCTCATTGCATACAGCACAGATATTGTCATCGAAAAACTGCGCTTCATCGATCGCCACGACCTGCGTGGTCGGCTTGACCATCTCCAGGATCTCCAGGGCATCGGAAACGACATGCGATTCCACGGAAGAACCCGCATGGGAAACGACTTTCGTCTGCGAATAACGGTTATCGATCTTCGGTTTGAAGACCATGATCTCTTTTTTTGCGAATTCCAGGACCTTGATACGGCGTATCAGTTCCTCGGTCTTTCCTGCAAACATGCAGCCGCTGATCGTTTCGATCCAGCCGTCTCTGTAACTTTGATACATAATTGTTTACCTCAACATAAATCATTATAAATAAAAAGAGGAATGATTTCCTCTAATTATTGCTTGTCAAGCCATACTTCTTATTGAATTTTTCAATTCTGCCTGCAGATGCCGCGAATCTCTGTCTGCCCGTATAGAACGGATGACAGTTGGAACAAGTATCGACCTTGATGCCGTCCTTCTTCGTGGAACCGGTCTCGAATGTCGTACCGCAGCCTGCGCAGGTAACAGTAACTCTGTAATAATCAGGATGAATACCTTTTTTCATCTTAATCTCCCTTCCGCCTTGAGTATCATGTCAACCCAAAGTAAGTTTACATGCTTAATTATTATATCAGATCAAACGAGATTGTAAATAAGAAAATGCGAAATATCCCTTTATTTCAAGCATATTCCAATCAAACTCATTCGATATCCGCACCGATCGCCTTGAGCTTGTTGACGATCGAATCGTAACCCCGGTAGATGTGATAGGCGTTGTGGATGACCGTCTCCCCCTCAGCCATCAGTCCCGCAATGACCAGGGATGCCCCGCAGCGCAGATCGGTGGCGAAGATGTCGGCACCGTGAAGCGGTGTCGGACCATGGATCAGAGAACGCCCGGAACCGGTCTCGATGTTCGCACCCATCTGGTTGAGCTCATGACAGTGTTTGAAACGCTCCAGGTAGATCGTCTCTTCGACACGGGAGTCGCCGTTGGCCTTGGTCAGCAGTGCCGTCAAAGGCTGCTGCAGGTCCGTGGCAAAACCCGGGAACGGCTGTGTGATGATGTCGACCGGCTTGAGATCTTCCCTGCCGAAGACACGGACATAGTCGGATCCCTGTTCGAGTTCCACGCCCATCTCTTCAAGTTTGGACGTCAGAGCTTCGATATGCTGCGGAATGACGTTTTTGACTGTCACATCTTCTCCGCAGGCTGCTGCCGCGACGATATAGGTCCCGGCTTCGATACGGTCGGGAATGATATCGTGGATACAGCCTTTGAGTCTGGTGATGCCGTTGATCGTGATCTCGGAAGTACCGGCACCGCGGATCTGGGCACCCATCTTATTCAGCATCGAAGACAGGTCGATGATCTCCGGTTCTTTGGCCGCATTCTCGATCGTCGTCCTTCCCCTGGCGAAACATGCCGCCAACATGATGTTGATCGTTGCACCGACGGAAGCGAAATCCAGATAGATGTCATCTCCGAGCAGTTCGTCGGCACTGATCTCGATGATGTTGCCTTCCTGTTTGATCCTGGCGCCTAAAGCTTCAAAGCCTTTCAGATGCAGGTCGATCGGACGCGGTCCGAGGTTGCAGCCGCCTGGTGAATACATGCGGACATGTTTGAACCTTCCCAATAATGCACCCATGAAGTAATAAGATGCCCGCAGCTTCATGACATCGTCATCGAGAAGATCGATGTTGGCGATATTGGTCGGGTCGATCGTCAGCTCATCGCCGTCCGCTCTCACCTTGACATTCAAAAACTCCAGAAGCTTGATGAGGATCTGTACGTCTTTGATGTCCGGTACGTCATAAAGCTTTACGACTTCACTTGCCAGAACCACGGAAGGAAGGATCGCTACGACCGAGTTCTTGCATGATGAGACCGTGACTTCGCCTTTGAGCTTGCGGCCGCCTCTTATTCTGATTACATCTTCCATAACTTGCCCTTCATTCATAAGAAAGCAGGTATCACACCTGCTTTAGTTCGATTTCTTTGCCCAGACGTCGGTGTCTGTACCTAAGCAGAAGTAAACTTTATCGGCAACTTTTGCCCAGGAGTAATCCGCATCATCCGTTCCTTTGACGACTTCGATGACATTGAACTTGTCGTTGTTATACGCATAGTCTTTGCCGTTGTAGGTCGTCAGATCCGCCTGTCTTGACGGCGATGTCCTGAAGGAGATCGGACCGTCGACGACTTCGTACAAGAGTTCGCCTTCTCCGGCTACATTGTTCTTGAGCTCATCGATCTGCTTGGTCAATGTTTCGATCGTTGCTGCCTGATCGGCGATCTGCTGCTTGTAGTTGGTCTCATTGGCCTGCATCTGCAGATAACCCGTATTGGCTTTGACGTAAGCTTGATGCTGCTTGAGTGCATAGAAGGCACATCCTGCTAACGCCGCCAGCAACAAGGCGATGATGATCAGACATAAGATCAGAGAGCCGTTTCCTTTTTTCTTTCTCTTGGGACGCTCATCCAGACCGTCGTCTTCCTCACCGTAGACTTTGGTGTCGCCGGTGGTGTCATCGTATAATTCGTCATCGCTCATCTTGAAGATCGACATATCGACGCTGTCCGAGCCTAATGTCTTCTCTTCCACAAAATCGGGAATGTCGAGTTCTTCCTTTCCCTGTCTTTCATAAGGATTCTTGTTTGTCATATTTTTACCTCACCATCTATTTCAGATCATCTTCAAACAATACACGGTAGCCTTCGTACTCGCCGCTGAGCAACGCCGACTGGTTGGCCACTTCGAAGATCGAAGTGATGACCTTGCCGTCGGTATTGACATGCTGCTTGAAGGCATCGACGATCATCTGCTTCTCGTCCGCATTGATCGCATAACCGTGATTGAGCGTGATCTCCACATACTGCCTCAGATTCTCGACGTTCTTGAAGGACGTACGGTGCAGTATGACGATCGTTTCTCCGATCGGATATTCATCGGCGATCTGCTGTTTCAGATCGTAGACGTTACGGATGAACGCACCGGAGAGGTACGGATAAGCCTTATGGATCTTTTCGTAGATCTCCTTGAACTCTTCTTCCTCTTTTCTCTTTTTGATCTCCTCTTCATCGAGTTTCGACTTGAGGTCGTCGATCAGAGAAGAGATATAGGAATCATCCTCTTTTTTATCCGCAACAGGTGCCGCCGTCTCTTCCGCTTTGGCTCTTTCCTGTTCTTCTTTTTCCGTTTCGTTGATGAAATTCTCGATCTTGTTATAGTAGACATCCGATAAAGGCTGGATGTCTTTCATCAGTTTGATGATATCGTCTTTATCGACCTGTTCCGGGAAGACGAGATGGGAACGTTCCTCTTCTTCTTTCTTCTCAAGTTCTTTGACGATCTCTTCTTCTTTTTCCTTATCCTGTTTTAAGGAGACGTCGACAAGCGGATTCTCGATGATGCGGATCGCTTCTTCCGGAACGGCTGCTTCTTCATCTTGTTTTACTTCTTCCGCGGCTTCCTGATCTTTCAGAGCCTCATCATAAGACTGCAAAACGGATGGGATCGAAAGTTCCTGGATCCGGTTGATCATCGAAGATTCATAGACATCTTCTTTTTCTTCTTTGGTGTTTTCCGCGGCTACGAGTTCCGAGAAGATCGAATCCAGTTCTTTATTGGCACCGCTGAGGATGTCCTTAGAACGCTGGTCGTCTTTTCTGTTGACGTTTCTGGCGATGAGTTCAAACATTTCCGTTTCTTCTTCATCGAGCGGATAAGGGATCTCTTCCTCCGCTTCCGTCAATGTATCGCTGTAAGGGATCGGAGTCTCTTCGCTGCTGTCGGTCTCATCTTCCGCGATCTGTTCCTCTTCTTCTTCGAAGTCTTCTTCATTCAGGTCGAGAGCGGCATCGAGATTGTAGAAAGAAAGCAGATCTTCAAGTTCTTCTTTCTGCTCGACAGTATCCTTTTCTTCCTTTTCTTCTTCATCGAAGTCAACGTTGAAAAGATCGTCGAACTGCTTGGAAAGATCTTTCTTCTCTTCTTCCTTCTTGTCGGCATTCACAAACTTGTCAAAAGCTTCATAGCCGGCAGCTATGAGTTCTTTCGCCGTCGAAGAAGCCTTTTCGGAAACTTCCTTGAGTTCTTCCCCGAGCTCCTTCTTTAACGATTCCAGATCGATATCTTTCAGTTGTGTCAGCGAATCACTGAGATCTTCTCCGATATGTTTGTTGAGATAATCCAGTGCCTTGTTGACAAAACCCAGTAACATCACGTTTTTAGGTTCCACTTTTCCTCCAAGTCACAACGAGTATTCCATCCCCGATATTATCAAACATCATTATATCAAAACGAGCATCATTCTGCACAAATTCTCTGAATTTGATGATCTTTCTGACCAGATTGCGCAGGTTCCGCGATCCGATGTTTTCGGCCTCATAGATCAATCCGTGAAAGATCATATTGTCGAAGATCATGGCTCCGTCTTCCTTGAGATTTCGCAGGAACTGTTCCGTATACTTTCCGTACTGGGCCTTGGCGGCATCCACGAAGATGAGATCGTAAGTCTTGTCGGTCGTATAGTCTTCGATCGCACAGAAATGGACATCGATCTGCCCGTCCAGTCCTTCTGCGGCAATGTTATATATCGCCTGATCGTACATCTCTTTCGACTTTTCGATCGTATCGATATGGATCTGTTCATCGAGCTTTGCCATTTCCATGGCGGAATAGCCTACGGCCGTACCGAGTTCCAGGATGTCCTTACATCCTTTTTCTTTGATCCAATTTAAAAGAAAGGCAAGCCCTTCATCCTTGATGATGGGCACGCCTTCCTTCAATGCTTTTTCTTTGATCTGTTCTGTTTCAACACTCATTGCATCATCGATCTGACGTATGTGATGAAGCCCTGACATTTCTCCTTGGCCTTCTCCATACTTGTATCTTTTACCGAAAGATAGCACTTGCACTTAGGTTCGGTACCGCTCGGGCGGATCGCGATGAAAGAGCCGTCTTCCAAATAATATTTTAATACATCAGATACGTCATGCATCTTGAATTCTTCTTCTTTTCCGTCTTCGTAGACTTTCTGCAGTTTGTAGTCTTCGATCTTCAATGTCTTGAAGCCCGGGACCTGCAGCGGATTGTTACGTATATTGGACATGATCTGCTGCAGCTTGACGGCGCCGTCAGCACCCGGAAGCATGATGGAGAACTGCGTGTCATAGTAGTAACCGACCTTCTCATAGGCTTCATTCATGACATCCATCAAAGTCTTTCCCTTGGACAGATAATGTGCGCAGGCTTCCGCCAATAACAGACAAGCCTGTGTCGCATCCTTATCTCTGACGAACGGCTTGATCAAAGAACCGTAGGACTCTTCATAACCGAAGACATAGTCCTTGGCATGATCCTTTTCGTACTGTCTGACTTTGTTGCCGATGTACTTGAAACCGGTCAAAGTGCGTTCGTTGTCGCAGCCGTGATATCTGGCGACCGCTTCGCCGATATCGGAAGTGACGACCGTATTGAACATGCACGGATGATCGTATTTGATGCCCAGTTCTTCATTGGAAGAAAGGATGTATTCCAACAAGAGCGCACCGGTCTGGTTGCCGTTTAAGACGATGTATTCATCACCCTGCTTGATGCCGACGCCCATTCTGTCGCCGTCCGGGTCACAGACCAGCAGGAGTTTTGCGTCGATCTCTTTGGCAAGCTTCAGGACTTCTTCGTAAGCTCCCGGTTCTTCCGGGTTCGGCGTCTTGGTCGCACCGAAGGCAGGATCAGGTACGGACTGGCTGGCAACTTCGACGACATCGTAGCCGGCGATCTTCAGCGTATCCATGACCGGATGGTAGGAAGCGCCGTGTTCCGGAGAGAATGCGATCTTGAAATTCTTATCGACATCCGGACGCAGCTGGATGGACAGACAGTCTTTATAATAAGCATCATCCACTTCTTTGTTGACGACGTGGATCAGGCTTTCGTCATAGTTATCGGCAGGCTTGATGTCGAGCAGATCGCCTAACTGTGCGATCTCATCGATGACCTTGGCAGCGATCTCCGGGATCAGCTGACAGCCGGTCTCATCATAAAGCTTGTAGCCGTTGTATTCTTTCGGGTTGTGAGAAGCGGTGATCATGATGCCGCCGTCGCACTTGAAATATCTGACCGTGTAGGACAGTTCAGGTGTCGGTCTCAAGGAATCGAAGATATACGTCTCGATGCCGTTGCCAGCCAATAACCTGGCGCAGTCGAAAGCGAATTCCTTGGAATTGAAGCGGTTGTCATAAGCGATGGCAACGGAATGAAGACCGTTGTGGTTGAGGTAGTTGGCAAAACCCTGTGTGGCCTTGCGGATGGTGAAGATGTTGAGACGGTTCGGTCCCATGCCCATCAGACCTCTCATGCCGGCAGTACCGAAGGCGACATCCGTGAAGAATGCATCCTTGATCTGCTGTTCGCTCATGTCTTGCAGTTCTTTCCTCTGTTCATCGGAAAGGTTCGGATGATTCAGCCATTTTTCGTAAATTTCTCTGTAGTCCATTTTTCCTTTTTTCCTTCCAGTTAAAATAAGGGAAGATCACTTCTTCCCTTTTGTTGTTTTACTCAATTACTTTCTGTTTTCTTAAGATGTCTTCGATTGCTGCGATTGCTGCATCTTCATCTTCACCTTCACAAGTAATCGTGATCTCTGACTGAGTAGGGATGCCTAATGACATAACACCCATGATCGATTTCATATTGACGGATCTCTCCTTGAATGAAACCTTTACATCACATTTGAATTTACTTGCAGCGTTTACAGCAACTGTAGCAGGACGAGCATGCAAACCTACAGGGTCAACAACTAATACCTTGATTTCTTTCATGACCTTCCCTCCATTTCTTTCAAGGATCAAAAATCCTTTATGAGTCTATTATAGAATTGTAAGCGCTTATATTCAAGATATTGCATCCAATTTTTTTCAGCAAAAGGTCACTTGTGATAGGTCTCATGATTGAGGATCTTAAAGCTGCGGTAGATCTGTTCCAGCAGTATGAGACGCGTCATCTGATGAAGGAAGGTCAGATCGGAAAGCTTGATCCTTTCATCTGCCCTTTTGATCAGATCTTCACTTAAGCCCAGGCTTCCGCCGATGACGAAAGCGATCTTGGAATGTGTATTGAACAAGGTATCGATCTTTTTGGCTAAAGAAAGCGAATCGATGCTTTTCCCGTGCAGGTCCAGCAAGATCACATGGTCGCTATCATCGATCTTGGCAAGGGCTCTTTGCCCTTCTTTGTCCAAAACGGCTTTTTCGTTGTCGGTGATCGGTTCATCTTTGACCTCGATCACTTCGACCTTATGGTATCTGCAGATCCGCTTGACATAATCGTCGATCAAAGCGGAAAGATGTTTATCCTTGACTTTGCCTATGGCGATGATCTTAATCATTGTTCAAAGTACCGGTCAGCGTTTCCCCGCCGCGTATGTATTCGAACGTGAACGTGGAAGCTTCCGCATAGACCGCCCGCAGATAGGAATTCAGATCACTGATGTTTTCTTCATTGATCCTGGTGACCACATCGCCCGGCCGGATGCCGGCGGCATAAGCCAGTCCGTTCTCCCTGATCCGCTCGACATAGATGCCGTCGATCGTCTCGATCGAGATGTTGAGATTGGTCTTTTCGTAATTGTACATGTCTTTCAGGAAACTGCCCTTGATCCCGAAGAAATTTCTTTCGATCTCTGACCCTGCAAGCATGCGGTCAGCCGCCATCTTTGCTTCATTGACGGTCACGGCAAAACCGATCCCGCCTTGTGCCGACATCGATACGATGCCGACGGCTTCCCCGTTCATGTTGATCAAAGGCGAACCGGAATAGCCCTGGGCAAGCGGATCGGAGATCTCGATGACATTGAGGAAATAATTGTAGCGTTCCTCATCGACACTGATCGTATTCTCGATCTGCATGTCGTTGCCGGCGACCATCGACAGCTTGCAGCTGCCCTGAAAGTCCAGCGACAGCGGCGTACCGACGGAGATCAGGAATTCTCCCTGCTTCAGCATCGAAGAATCACCCAGCTTCAGCGGCGCGACTTCATAAGGCGTATTGATGCGGATCAGTGCCAGATCGCAAAAGATATCGTGTCCCAGAAGTTCGCCCGGGACCTGATAGGCAGCACCGAAACGGACCATGATGTTGGAGACGCTGCTGACACCGTGATAGGCCGTCAGGATATAGACATTCTCCCCTTCCTGCTTATAGACGAATCCGGAAAGGATGTTGTTATCGGCAAGGACCGTGACGATCGAAGGCCGTACCTCTTCGACGACCTTGGTCAGATCCGTAGAAAAACCGTTCACCTCATACTGGTTGATGACATTGGCATCTTCTCGGGAACTGACGGCGGAAAGCTGTGAAGACAGGATCAGACACCACAGAGCCAGGAAGATGATCAGTACGTAAAGCAAACGGTTGGTTTTCATATGTATTATTTTATCAATCGATCAGAGAACATTGCAAATAGTTGCAGGCATTGGTACGGACGCCGTTGACCTCGAACGTCAGATGCAGATGGACGCCTTCCGAATAACCGGTGTTGCCCATCTGTCCGATGACCTGTCCACGGGTGACGTTCTGTCCCTCATCGACATAAGCGGAAGTGTTCAGATGCATGTAGATCGTACGCACGCCGTTGTTGTGGTTGATAATGATGAAGTTGCCCATATCCCAGCGCCAGCCTTTGGATTCGACGGTGCCGGAGTCGACGGCATAGATCTGTGCATACTTCACATAACGGTTGACGATATCAGTGCCGGTATGGCCCCAGTAGCAGCCCCAGTGGCAGGTGATCTCCGGGTTGTCGACCGGCCAGATATAGTTGCCCGTACCGACCAGATAGATCTGCTTGGTACCCACGGCAATGACACCGCGCTTCGGCTGTTTGATGATGGTCTCGGAGAGCTGTTCACCGGATTCCAGGACGCCGTTGATCCACTTTTCCTCATACAGCACGTTTTTGATGCCGGATTCCTCCTGAACGCGGACTTCATAGATGCCCACTTCCAGATCCTCGTCTTCGATGTATTCCGGGACCTCCGGTACGATCATCTGCTGTGTCAGGTTCTCTTTGGTGACCTCGATCGTCAGAGGTGAAGTATAGTATGTGACATTCAGCTGCATGCCCGGCGTGACGATCTGGTTCTCCGAATGCAGGACATCCGGGTTCAGCATCATGATCTGTCGCGGCGACATGTCGCCGAAATAATAACCGACGCCCTGCAGTGTATCGCCTTCTTTGACGGTATAGTACTCCCTGTCGGTATTCCTTCCGTAGCACAGGAAACGGTAGATCTCTTCCTTGCTGGTAAAGATGGAGTTGGGCGAAACGACCGCTTCCTTGGTCGAGATGTTCTCATGCATCACGACGTTGGTCTCAACGGAGCCAAGCTCGCTCGGCGATTCGATGACTTCACCGCGGATCAGTTTCTGAATGGTCTCATCGGAAATGAAGTTGGAATAAAACTCCTCCAGTGCGGCAGAAAAATCATTGTAATCCTTGACGTAGATGATCTCGTAGATACCTTCCGCCGTCGAAAATTCCACAGCCGTCGTCCTGACGCCCAGAAGATCATGATCGGCCAGATAAGCGACGATCTGATCGTCGATATTTTCAAAATTGGCATACGACTTTTCCGAAGCGATATAGATATCTTCTCCCAAGCCCAGCTGGGTATTGGGGAATTCATCTTCGTAATCCTTATATCGTTCGGCAATCAAAGAATCGAGATAAGTCTTATCGCTGATGACGCCGATCAGCCGTCCGCGGTTGTAGATCTTGTAATAAGACTTTTCTATCGGGTCATACGAAAGGATCTCCTGCGGAACAAGAGAAGTCTCATTTTCGATATTGGCTTCTATGACATTCTGTTTTCGCAAAAGCGGCAGACCGTAGACGATGCCGATGGCCAAAGCCAGAGAAAACAGGATGAGAATGATTTTTTTCAATTAAAAATTCTCCTCGATGGCATTTTTGATGCCGTAGAACGCATTGATCTCTTTTTCGAATGCCAGTGTGACCTTGCCTGTCGGGCCGTTTCTGTGCTTGGCGATCAGCAGTTCCACGTCTTCCCTGGTGTTCTCCGCATTCTCTTCGCGGTTATAGTAGGCATCACGGTATAAGAACAATACCAGGTCGGCATCCTGTTCCAAGGCACCGGATTCACGCAAGTCCGAAAGCATCGGGCGCTTATCCTGTCTGGCTTCGACGGAACGGGAAAGCTGGGACAAAGCGATCACGGGAACGCTCAGTTCCCTGGCCATCGCCTTGAGCCGGCGTGAGATCTCCGAGACTTCCTGCTGACGGGAATCGGATTTGCCCGTCGCCTGAATGAGCTGTATATAATCGACGACGATCATATATAAACCTTCGTCCTGAGCCAGTTTTCTGGCCTTGGCATACATTTCCGAGACCTTGATGCCCGGTGTATCGTCGATATAGAAATTCTGTTTTTTGAGTTCTTGGGCAGCAATGTTGATCCTGGACCATTCCTCGTCGTTGAGCGTACCGGTACGAAGCTTGTGGATCTCGACTTTCGCTTTGGCCGCCAGGATCCTGGTCGCCACCTGTTCCGCCGGCATTTCCAGTGAGAAGATCGCGACCGCACCCGGTGTGACGGATGCGGAATTCATCGCCAGATTGAGCGCCAGCGCTGTCTTGCCCATGGAAGGACGGGCAGCCACGATGATCAGATCCCCTTTCTGGAATCCGGCCGTCTTGGAATCGAGATCGGAATACAGAGTCCTGACACCGGTGATGTCGCTTCCCGCTTCCTGGATGGCCTGGATGTGCTTGATCGTTTGATCGAAGACCGCCTCACCTCTCAGAAAATCGGCGGACGTCTTGGAACGGGTGACTTCCGTGACCTTGCGTTCGACGTTTTCGAGCATCTCATCGACGCCGACACTGGTGTCGAAGGCGTCATTGGAGATCTCTTCGCCTACTTTGATGACTTTTCTGGCCAGCGACTTGTTGCGGATGATCGAAATGTATTCCGCCGTATTGTTGGCGGAGATCGTCGCATTGGCCAGCTGCATGATGTATTCCAGACCGCCGATCTTGTCATAGATGCCGAAATCTTTCAGCTTCGTCGAAAGGGAGACGGTATCCACCTTCTCCTTGTTTTCAAACATGGAAGACATGATGTTGTAGATCGAGCGGTGTTTTTCCAGATAAAAATCCTCTGCCGTGATACCGGCATCGACACACTGACGCATCGCATCGGGATACAACATGATATTGCCCAATAAAGACTCTTCAGCCTCTATGGAATAAGGCATCGAACGGTTCGACATCGTTTACTCCTCTACCAGACGGATTTTGATCTTGCCGATGACATCCTTGTACAATTCGACACGGATATCAAAAGTTCCCAAAGCATTGAGCGGTTCATTGTCTTTGATCTTGCGTTTATCGATGACGACGCCCTGCTTCTTGAGCTCTTCTTCGATCTGTTTGGTCGAGATCGAGCCTGACACCTTGCCGTCTTTCGCCTTGACTTTGAAGATCAGCGTCTTTTTTGCCAGTTCTTCCGCAAGCTGTTTTGCTTCCGCCCGCTTCTGTTCATCGAGCTTGGCAGCTTCCGCATTCTGTTTCTCCAGGATCTTCTTGGATGCATTGGATTCCATGACGGCCAGACCTCTGGCGATCAGGAAATTTCTCGCGTAACCGTCGGCAACTTCTTTTATTTCACCTTTTTTCCCGACTTTCGGGACATCAGACAGCAGTATGACTTTCATCTTTTTCTCCTTTGAAATATTCATCGAGAACTGCGATGAGTTCCCCTTCCAGCTTTGCTACGCTGGAATCCGTGACCTGCAAGCCGGCCGCCCGCATATGACCGCCGCCGTGCATCTTCTCCAGAATGATCTGTACATTGACATTGCCTCGAGATCTCGCCGTGATGATCGTCTCGTTCTTATCGGACTGACAGATGACGAAAGCCGCTTCGATGTCCTTGGCAGAGACCATCATATCACAAGCCTGTGAAGCGATGGAACGGGAAAAGCTCCCTTCTTCGATGCAGGAAAGGACCACGCCTTTGCGGTATAGCCTGCCGGAATTGATGATCCGGCTTTTTTCGATGACGTTCTCATAAGGTTCCTGCGCCAATGTGTCGCAGACCGTCGGATCGGCACCGAGCCTTCTTAACTGTTTGACGACATCGAAGGTCCTTGAACCGGTCCGGACACGGAAGTGATCGGTATCGATCATGATGCCCAGATACATGATGTTGGCTTCTTCCGAAGTGATCTCGATGTTCTTGGAGAAATACGGAACGAATTCGTAGATGAGTTCCGTCGCCGAAGAAGCGGCCGCTTCGATATACATCATCATGGCGATCACATCCAGATCCGCCTTCCGGCGATGATGATCCAGGATGATGATGCGCTTGGCAAGTTTGAGAAGATTGGAACCGTTGGACTGGGCAGCCGAATGGTGGTCGACCATGATCACCAGGCTGTCTTCGTTGAGCAAGTCCATGGCTTCCGATTCGGAAAGGAAGTGGTGCTTGTTTTCTAAGATCGAAGAATAACGGTTCATGACCTCGGCGATCATCGTCTCCATGCCGCCGGATCGGGAAATGATATAACAGTTTTTATTCAATGACATCGCGATGTTGGACATACAGATCGCGGAAGCGACACAGTCGGCATCCATCTCTTTGTGTCCGACGATGATGATGTTGGACGATTTTTCGATCAGATCCCTGATCGAGTTGGCTGCAACACGAACTTTGGTCTTGGATTGCTTCTCCCTGGCTTCCGTCGTGCCGCCGAAGAAGGTCGCATCGTTGCCTGCCCTTCTCACCGCCACCTGGTCGCCGCCCCTTGTCTGAGCGAGTTCCAGCAGTTCCTCGGCGATCTGGTCGAGCTCGTTGTAGTCTTCGCTGCCCTGCGCAAAAGCCATCGACAGCGTGACATCGACATCGCCTTCCTTCGCCAGTTTCCTCACCTTGCTGAGGATCGAAAAACGGTCGGCGCGGATCTTTTCAAACGTATGTTCGTTGGTGAACAATAACATCTTGGAATTCTTAAGCGTCTTATACAAGACATCGAAGCTCTTGAAATAATCGATGACCGGCACCTTGATCGACGTGTTGACATAAGCCAGCTCGTCTTCCGACATGTCGACTTCATCGTAGTTGTCGTAGCTCAATAAGCCTAAGACCGGTGCATCTTCATCCATCTTTCTGGCCAGATCGTATTCTTTCGTGATGTTCTTGAACGTCAGTACGTAGGCATTATTGATCTTACGGACCGAGAACTTCTCATCATTGATGATGATGATCTGGTTGTTGGCTTCGTTCTTCAGCATGTCCTGCAGTTCCGGCAGCCAGTTGAGTACTTTTTCGCCGAGGTGGTTCATGTTGCGCTTCAAGAAGAAGTCGGACATGAAGTTGATCTCGTAGTTCTCGTCGTAGACGATGATGCCGATATCGCCGTGGCTCAGTACTTCTTTGTAAGCCAGTTCCAGCTGATTTTCGATCTGTTTGTTGGTCTCGTTCTTGATCACATCCAGAGAATAGAAGACCATGATCAGCAGCATCGTGAAGATCACCGTGATCAGCATCGGCAAGAAGATGTCCTGTGAGAAGAAGAAACCCAGTACCAAAAGCGCCAGGATGATACTGACGGAAGCAACGACGCTTAATGCAGTGATGAAAGTACGACGTTTCATTGTCTTGCGGCTTGCGCCTTATTCTCCAGATATGTCCGTAAAGGACCGCTGCCATATAAGAAACCCAGGATCATCATCGTGAACAGAAGACCCGGGATGAGGAAACACAGTAATACGAAGAACGCGCCGACATTGCGTCTTAAAACGATCAGTCCGTACAATACGACGAAGATATAGCCGTAATACAGCAGCACCAGCATGCCTAAGACCGATAAGACGATGGCGACATAATAGAAAGTCTCGTTGTTGATGAAACGTGCCAGGAACATCAGGCTCGCCATAAGCATGGCCGTATAAGCCAGAGGCGGGCTCGGCCGCATATCGAAGACACTGGTGGTGCCCAGATCCTTGATCTTGAAACGCTTCAGCAGAAACACGCTTAAAAGATGGATCAGTACGCCTTCCATGGCTCCCATGATGATCGTCGAGATGACATACATGATGACGATGACCTTCGAGAAGTCCAGTCCCAGAGCCGTGAAGAACGAGGAATAAGACATGCCGGCAAAACTGCCCAGCTGATCGAAGGATATCTTATATTCTTCCAGCATCTGGGCGACCGGGAAACCGAATAAAGGATAGATCAGAAAAGCGGCAGCCAGCTCGCCGACCGTATAAGTGACGATCGCCGACAACAAGAGCCTGCGCTTGTCCATCCCCTTTTTGATGCCCCAGGCATAGACCAATGCCGTCAGGATGCCCACCGGCACATAGATGAGATAGGTCAATTGGAAATTGCCCAGCAGGAAAGCGATGATGGTCAGACCGACACACAGAAGCGCACCGTCTTTGAACGTGTGCATCGAAGCATACAGGATGATGACGATCGGCATGATCAAAACGACGAACTCGGTAAACCAGTACGCCGTCATGCGGTCGATCAGGATCATGGCACCGACGATGGCCAGCATCATCGCGCCTTGTGTCATTTTTTTCGTCTGATTCATAACACTTCTATTATATGCTAAAAAACGAAAAACAAAACCTCCGGACATCCGGAGGTCAGTTTCATTAATCGGCGATATAAGGTAACAAAGCCATCTGACGTGCTCTCTTGATGGCAGTCGACAGCATCCTCTGGTATTTGGCGCTGGTGCCTGTGACACGTCTCGGAGTGATCTTTCCGTTCGGAGAGATGAACTTCTTCAGTAATTCGACGTCTTTATAATCGATATATTCGATCTTGTTCTTGGTGAAGTAACAAACTTTCTTATATCCGACTCTCTGTTTTCTAAAAGCCATGTGGTTTCCTTTCTTTACTTATCAATAAAACGGTAAATCATCGCTTGAGATGTCGAGGGACGGCGTATTGGAGAAATCATCGTCCATACTGCCGTAACTGTGCTCGGCACTCGGCGTGAAGGTCTGGTTGCTGCTTGGTGCGTAGGAATTCTGACCCTGCGACACGGAAGCGCCTTGGCGGCCCTGGGAGATGATCTGGACGTTGTCGGCAACGACTTCCGTCACATAGACCTTTCCGTTTTGACCGTCATACGACCTGGTCTGGATCCTGCCTTCAACGGCGACGATCGTCCCTTTTGAAGCATAGGATGACAAGAAATCCGCAGACTGTCTCCAGGCGATGCAGTTGATGAAGTCGGCGCTTTGGCCGTTGTTCTGCTGCGACTGGAAACGTCTGTCGACCGCTACGGTGAAGTTGCAGACCGAAGTATTGGAACTCGTCTTACGCAATTCGATATCCTTCGTGATGCGTCCTACCAACGTAACGCTGTTGATGTTGATCATTAGTTGTTTCCTTTTTTCTCGTCGCTTGAGATAGTCATCATTCTGACGATATCGCCATTGATACCCATCAAACGCTTGAACTCGTTCAGACCATCAACGTTTACTGTGTAAGTAACAACTACATAGTAACCCTTAGACATGTGATCGATCTCGTACGCGAAATCTCTCATGCCCCAGTCATCGACGTTGTCGATCGTGCCGCCGTGAGCCGTGATGATGCCGTGCATCTCTTCGACTAAAGCAGCTCTCGCAGCGTCATCAAGACCGGACTTGATGATGTACATAGTCTCATATTGTTTCATATTTTACCTCCTTCTGGACTAAGCGGCCTGTAAACAGGCAAGGAATAGCTGATCTATTCGCTGAATTATTATAACCTAAGCGGACTTGAACACGCAAGGAAAATTTTTTCTTTTAATGCTTATTTCTTCCATTATAATGAGGATATGGCATTAGACGGCATCACTTTGCATAAAGTCAGGGAAGATCTTGAAAAATATCTGCCGATCCGCATCAACCGGATCGCCGAAACATCGAAGACGCAGATCGTTTTCAATGTGCACGCCAACCGCATCCGGGAGAACCTCGTGATGTCTTTTCATTCCAACTACAATCACATCCGTCTCTCGGACAGGAACTACAATACCTATGCCGATCCCTCGACCTTCGTCATGGTCTTGCGTAAATACATCCTCAACGGCATCATTCACAAGATCGAGCAGTTCGGCTACGACCGTTATCTGCTCATGCATATCCGGGCAAGAGATGAGCTTTACGATGAAAAAGAATACATCCTTTCCGTCGAACTGATGGGCAAGTATGCCAATCTGATCCTGGTCGGACAGGATGGCAAGATCATCTATGCTCTGAAAAAGATCCCGCCATACGAAAATACCCGCCGGACGATCCTGCCCGGTGCCGTCTTCGAACTTCCGGAGAAACAGGACAAACAAGATCCGTTCCATGCAACAGACATCGACTTCGATGCCTCCTTGGTCAAGCAGCTGCAGGGCTTCTCCCGGCAGCTGGAAGAAGAGCTGCGTTTCCGCATGAAAAACGGCGCTTCCTTTCAAGATGTTATGACTGAGATCGAGAATTCTCATTCCCTCTATGTCCACAAGAAAGAAAACGACGCTCTGTTCCACATCCTTCCTTTGACCAACACCGGACTGAAGTTTCAGGAATTTGACATCCAGAAAGGATTCGATGAAGTCTATTACGAAGACGACGAGAAAGAACGCATCAAAGGCGTCGCCGACGACCTGTTCAAGATCGTCAAACGACAGATCAAGCACTTCGACACGAAGATCAACAAGCTTCAAAGCTCTCTGGATGACGCTTTGAACCTGCAGGCGGACAAAGATGCCGGGGATCTTTTATATACTTACGAAGACCTCGATGCCAAAGGCCTCAAAAAACTCGAGATCGCGGATTTCGACGGCACGATGAGATCCGTCGTCCTGGACCCGAAGCTTTCCGTCAAAGCCAACGCCAACCGCTATTATTCCCAATATCAGAAAAAACGCAAAGGCAAAGTCTATATCGAGGAACAGATACAGATCGCCAGAAATGAGCTCACCTACTTCGAATCCTTGAACGAACAGCTGTCGATCGCCAACTACTCCGATGCTTTGGACATCAAGGAAGAGCTTTCCCGTTTCGGCTATCTGAAAAAAGGCAATCTCAAAAACAAGAAGAAAAAGAAAGTCGACCTCTACCAGGTCAAAGTCGACGGCCATACGATCACCTTCGGAAAAAACAATATCCAGAATGCCTTCCTGTCTTTCGACTATGCCAGACCCAACTACACCTGGTTCCATGCCAAACAGTTTCACGGTTCTCACGTCGTCGTCGATACCGACAAGCCGGATGAGAAACTGATCCGCATCTGTGCCAATCTGGCGGCATATTATTCCAAAGGACGCTACTCTTCTTCCGTTCCGGTCGACTATTGTCTGGTCAAGGAGCTGAAAAAAGTAAAAGGCGCGAAGCCGGGCTTCGTCACCTTTAGAAATTATAAGACGATCTATATCGATCCTTACGAAGACAAGGAACTAAAGGTCCTTTCCATTTAAATAAGCTTTGAGCTTCTTCACCTCATAAGGCTTTAGGCGGCGGTATTCGCCGCTTTTCAGATCCCCGAGTTCGATCCCCGCTTCCTTGATGCGGTGCAAGCGGATCACCTTGTAGCCGAGAGATTCAAACATCTTGCGGATCTCCCGGTTCTTCCCCTCGTGGATCGTGACTTCCAGAAAGGAAGTCTTTTTATTTTCGTTCACGGAAATAAGAGAAACTTTGGCAGGTGCACTGACATAATCTTCGATCTTCACACCTCTTTCCAGTTTTCCGATCTCTTCATTTTTGATCAGACCGTCGATCACGACTTCATAGACCTTGTCCACTTCAAAGGAAGGATGGATCAGCTTCTGCATGAGTTCCCCGTCGTTGCTCAAAAGGATGAGACCGGAAGAATCGTAATCGAGCCGTCCCAGAGGATACAGACGGTATGGGGTATCGATGAGATCGACGACCGTCTTCCTTCCGCGGTCATCGGAAGCGGAAGAGATGACGCTTCTCGGTTTGTTGAGCAGATAGACGGCTTTTTCTTCCTTCTGGCCGATCAAAACCCCGTCGATCGCGATCTGATCGCCTTCATCGGCTTTCACCCCGAGCGAAGTCACCTGTATGCCGTTCAGGGATACCCGGCCTTCCCCGATCAGTTCTTCGGCCCTTCTTCTTGAGCAATACCCGCTTGCTGCAATGATCTTCTGAAGTCTCTCCACAGTCTTTTCCTTTCGTTGTAGATGATGTAATACAAAGTGATGCCGATGAGGCCCGTCAAAGTGATGACCAGAGTTCCCATCAGTTCGAAATTGGTCTTGTGCTTATCAAAGCCCATATTATCGTAAGTCAGATCCTCTATACCGTCGGGAAGATCGAATTCATTGACGGACGGCAAGGACAGGACAAGATACGGTCCGGACTCTTCGATCCGGAATTGCACGTAGTTATCCGAATACTCTGTACGGCATTTGACGATATGACCGTCCTCATCCAGATGATAGACCGAATAGATCTTATCCTTCTTCTTATCTTGGATATCCAGCTGTACGATGGCCGGACTGCGCAGACCGATGGACTGGTAATTGAAACGGAAAGAGATGTCGATACCTCTCACATCTTCGAAACCGTAGCCTTTCGCCAGCTCAAAGATCTTGTCTTTATCTTCGTCTTTGATCCTTTCGACGATCACATAATAGGTATCGGCCATCAATGACAGCGAATTCTTGTCATCGAGTGACAGATCGAGACCGGAGATCGACAGATCGGATCCTTCTTCCTTGTTCAGAATGACATAGTTGCGCTTGTTTTTCTCTTTCAGTATCCGGTCGAATGAACGGATCTGCTCAAAACTCAGCGGATGATACAGATCCGGCAGCCGTTTCTTGATGGCAGAGATATCGTTTTCTTTTATCGCTTCGTTAAGAGCTTCGTATTCTTTGACCGCCTTTTCCGACAGCTGCAGCTCATAATTCAAAGAAAGACCTTCGTAGCTGATCGTGAGCGAATAGCGGTCGGACTCTTCTTCCTGCGTGATCCTGACCAGATCGCTGCTCAAAGGCAGGATCCTGTACGAAGCATCTTCATAGATGACGCGAAGATCAGGATCTTCAAGATCGATCTCTTCGATGTCTTTGAGCTTCATCTTCAGCGAAGAAGTCAGTTCGATCCGGCTGATCTTTTTGTACTGCGCCTTGCCGTTTTCATCAAATCCCTCGAATTCATAGCCCTCTTTATGCGGGATGAAAGAATCTATACGGTCGGAAAAGATCTTAATCTCTTCCATTCCCATATAATTCCCGCCGTTAAGATCCAAAGTCCGCGTATCGAAGGACTCTTCCTCGATCTTGTCTTCATTCAGCAGCGCAAAGACTCTTTCTTTCGGCAGATAAGCGATGCTGAACGAAGGATCATAGAGATGCTCATCGGAATAACTCTGGTCGATGCGGACCTTATAAGCCTCCTCAAGTTCTTCAAGGACGATCAGATGTAATTCCGCGACATCGTCCAGTTGGAAATAACGCCGCTGCAGGTCTTCATCCCGATAAAACGTGACGTGTTCCTCATCCTTCAGGATCAGACTTCCATAGCGGTCTTTGTCTTTTCTTCCCAAAGCTTCATCGATCCGGCGATAGACCGCCGAACACTTTTCGCCGTAATAAGGATCGATCGAATAATTCACGTTGATCCCCGTCACCTTGTCACCGAAACAGGTGCCCGTATAATCGCTCCTGCGGTGGTCGGCAAAACGCTTGGAGATGAAATAGCGGCTATGGGCATAGATGGAAGAAGCGACCGAGGCATAGCGTCTGCTTTCCTTTTCTTCTTCCGTCTCATAGACCGAAGAAGAGAACAAGTCATTATCAAAGAAACTGTCATGGCTTCGGCCGTAGGAAGACTCATAGACCGCGCTCGACAACAACATCAGGGCATTGGACCCGTAGAGGGATTCGCAGACGAAGAAGTCTTTAATGTTGCCGTACAGCTGGGACAGATCGATCGCATCCGCCGCCCCGTCGCCGTCATGATCAAAATAAGAGGTCAGTCTCCCCTTTGTTTTCAATGTGTCATAGAAATACCCTTCCAGATCCGAAACCTCATAAGCGGTATAGGAACGGTACGGCAGATACTGGTAGTAGTTGTAATACGCTGTTTCATTCAAGGCGTTCTCATGACTTTCGCCCGACAGGTCATCACAGAGCGACATCAGATCCTCATAGAAGTAATGACCGTCAAAAGAGTAGACCGTCTGCCCTTCTTTTAAAAAGTACGGAGCTTCATCGAAAACGATGGAATATGTAAAGAAATCCTGACCGCTTCTTGTCCGGATGTTGTGGATGAGTTTTCCTTCTTTGACAAGATAAGAAGAGACCGGCGTTTTCAGATCCTGCAGCGGGATCAGTTTTACATCTTTCATATCGATCGAGCCGGTATCGGCGGCGATCTGAAATTCCACCCTGCCGTTTCGCGATGTGCCCAGATATAAGGCATCGGCGCCGTAGCAGGGATTGAGATAGTCTTTTTCATGTTTGACCAGGGAATCGTATTCCAGGATCAGAGAACAGCTTTGGTCGCTTTTGAATTCGATGATTCCGTATTCCATCGCCAGGACCTCTTCCCCCTGTTTCAGCAAGAGATTGCCGTGCCCTTCTTTTTCTCTTTCAAAGGCGTCATAGGCACTTTCAAAAGAACGGAAGCTCTCCTGATAGCCGTCTGCTTCATCGGTAAGCAGATAGTCTTCCGCCTCCGCAAAGACACCAAAAGGCTCTGCCATCAGACAGAGCAGCAAAGTCCATAAGAAAAAACACTGAAACTTGTTCATTACATTAATGATACAAAAAAGAAAAGCCTGTTTAAAGGCTTTAATAAGCGGCGGATGAGATCTGACGCAAGACGATGATCTCAAACAATTCTCCGGCATGGCCGCCGATGCAGGTCTGCAAGGTCAGCGTCGGATCCTCGGTCGTCCAGCGGACATTGATCGGATAATACTGTGCACCGCGGGCTGCTTCGATGTAGTTGCTGTAATAGTTTTCATCGTAGGCATTGCCGTTATAATCGTCGTAGTTGTAGTTGGTGCGCCAGTATTGCAGAGCAGTGACATCCTCTTCGCTGGTCGCATCGAACTCATAGACACAGGCGATCTCGTATTTGCGGATCTCATGTTCCAGAACCAGCGTCACATAGCGGTTCTGTGCATAATTCTCTTCCTCCAGCAGCTGTTCCAGCGGTGTGAAGGCCTTGGTCCTGGTCTCATCATTCCAGACAGAGAAATGATGACCGTAGACGATCAGGTTCTGGTCGGCCAGGTTGTTGCGGTAATCCATGAAAGTGGAACCGCCGTTGTCGTTGTAATCGTACTCTCCGGTCTTCCAGTATGTCCAGATGTAGACATCATTGCCGGTGTAACCGGAAGCGTCCGTCACCAGTTTGCCATCCTCCGTATAGAAGGAATACATCTCGCCGTTTTCCTTGAAACAGGACTTCGCCTGTACGAAGGAGGCTTTGAGCAGTCCGGAATCAAACAGGATCTCGCCGACATAATCTCCATTGATCGCCTTGTTTTCGTCATAGAGCGCCCGATATTCTTTGAGCAGTTTCTCATTCTCGTCCTCCGCCGGGACGGTCACTTCTTCTTCGGCCGGAGCTTCGTTTTTTTCAGGCAGCGAGATCACGCCGGCGGAAAACAAAATAAAAATGCTCGCTCCCAGGGCAAGGACCGTGACGATGAGTCCTAACAGTGTTTTCTTGTTCATCTTCTTCATGTGCAACGAAACGGATCTGAGCGATGAAACCGTTCCTGAGCGGTTTCATCTATTTTTATGATGACTTAAAACAAACAGAGCCGAAAGGTCCGGGTCTTGACTTCAAAAGTCAAAAGAGACCGGGATCAGACGGCAAGCGATAATACCGAGATCACCAGCATCAGCAGGATGATGATGATCACAATGATCTTTCTTCCTGTATTCCTCATGATCTCTTCCTGTAATTATCCAAAATATTGGTATCGAAGGAGTAGGTCTTGCGGGACCTTCTCGCATAACGGTTCAAGGCGTTGTCGATCATCACGTCACATTCTTCCGTGAAGCTCATGCCTTCATGGTTCCACAGATAGAACGCCAGAGAACCCGGGATCGTGTTGATCTCGTTGCAGTAGATCTTGTCGGTGGCCTTGTCGATCATGAAATCGATACGCACGCAGCCAAACGAATTCAAGGCGCGGAACGCCTTTCTGGCGATCGCTTCGATCTCTTCCTTCTGCCCTTCCTTGAGTTCCGCCGGAACTTTACGGACCGTCGAAGCCATGCCCTTGGAAGCACCTTTGGCCGGTGCTGCCTTGGATGGCGCCTTGGCGCCTTTGGCTCCTTTTGAGCCGCCCGGCTGGTATTTCTTGTCGAAATCAAGGAAACCGTTGGTGACTTCCTCAATCGGTGAGACTTTTGCTTCGTCGCTGTTGCCGATCAGGGAGATGTTGACTTCCTTGAGGTCGGTGATCATCTGTTCGATGATGACCTTGAAATCATATTTGAGACATTCCAGAACTTTTTCTTTGAATTCTTCTTCGTTTTTGATGACTTCGATGCCGATCGAGGAGCCCAGGTTTGCCGGTTTGGCGATCAGCGGGAAACCGATCTTTTTCGCTTTTGCGAAATAATTGTCATAATCTTCTTCAAAGTCGGCATTGTAGACGACGAAATAATCGACCATCGGGATACCTTCGGCCTTGAAGATGTCTTTCATGACCGCCTTGTCCTGACCGACCGCACCGCCCAAAACATCGCAAGAAGTATACGGCAGATCCAGCATCTGCAAGAAGCCGGCTAAAGAGCCGTCTTCCACGTTGGTCCCGTGAACGACCGGGAAAGCCACGTCGATCTTGTGTTCTTTCTTGAACATGCCTTTGACCGGCCGGACCTTGACTTGATTGCCGTCCTTATAGATCATGACCTTTTCCAGAACGGAAGCGGGATCCTTGATGAAGGAAGAATAATTGGCTAAGTCAAACAATTCATCGCCGATAAAAAACTCATTGTCCTTAGAGATATAGATCGGAAGGACATCGTACTTGTCGCTGTCCAGGGCGTGAAGCGCCTGGTTTGCCGAGATGCAGCTGATCTCGTGTTCGGTGGACTTGCCGCCGAAAAATACACCTACACATATTTTCATAACATTACCCATTCTATCACCATTTATACGTTGAATGCATCCGGCAGATCGTTTTCCAGCAGGATCGTATCGGAATAGGTCAGATTCCCGTAGATATAGTCGAAGGCTTCCCGGACCGTCTTGACGACCAGGATATCTTCTTCAGGAAAACCGCTGTCCAAAAGGCCCTGCAGGATCTTCTTCGTCTGTTTTTCACCGACCAGGATGACCAGATCCGCCTTGTTGAGCATATACTCTCCGAAAGAATAGTTGATCTCATCTTCCTTCTCGCCCAGATCGATCATACCCGGAGTGACGATCACCCTTCTTTGCGGCATCATCGACAAGACGTCCAGAGCCATTTTCGAGCCGACCGGATTGGAATTGAAGGCGTCATCGATGAAGGTGAGACCGTTGATCTTTTTGACCTCGAGACGGTGTTCCACCTGCCGGATATTGGAAACATTGCGGGCGATCTGTTTCAGATCGATGCCCAGTTCCCTGGCGATCGCAATGCCCAAGAGGATATTGGTGATATTGTGCTTGCCGAGAAGCGAAGTCCGGAAATGACAGTCTTGTCCGTCGACCGTCACGTCGAATTCGCTGCCTTCCTTGGAATAAACGATGTTTCTCGCCCGAAGATCGGCATTTTCGTTTTCAATGCCGACGGAAACGACCTTGCAGCGGTTTTTGATCGGATAGGAAGCGATATATTCGTTGTCGAGATTGATGAAACCTACACCGTCTAACGGAAGCAGTTCGATCTCCTGCATCTTCTCCCTGATGATGTTATCTAAGGAGTGGAAGGTGTTGAGATGCTGGGGTCCGATGGAAGTCACGACACCGTATTTCGGACGGACGAAATCCATCAGGTAGCTGATGTCACCGACTTTATCCGCCCCCATCTCACAGACGAAGACTTCATGGATCGGTTTCAGCAGTTCGCGGATCGTTCTCGTGATGCCCATCGGCGTATTGTAGGAAGCCGGTGTGATCAGCGTCATCTTATTTTCGGCGATGATGTCGTTGATGATATTTTTGGTCGACGTCTTGCCATAAGAACCAGTGATGCCGATCTTGATGAGCCGCTTGTCTTCTGCCAGGATCTTTCTTGCCTCATCTTCGTAGCGGTTCTTGATCGCCTCTTCGATCGGCAGCGTGATCAAAGCCATCGGATAGATCAGCAGATAAGAAAGGATGATGATCATAACAGCCAGGACATCGGCAGGAAGTATCCTTCCCAGAAGGATGAACAGGACAAGCAGTATGCACATCACGACGATCTGACGTTTCACTCTGGCCGTGACGACCAGGTCCTTGATGTAGACTTTTTTGGTCTCCTGATAGATCATGTAGACCGCAAAGGCCAGGCTCAGGAACAAGCAGATGAGCGTCTTTTCGCTCTTGAGCAGTGTACCGATCGTCAGGATCACGATCACAAAGATCAGGGTCTTGGAAAAGCGCAGATTGTTTTTATGAAAAAGCCACTTGGAATAGCGGTAAAGCTCATAGTGGTTCTGCTGGAACATCTGCAGCGCCTGTTTCACATAGACGAAACTCAAGCCCAGAAAAACGGCCAGATATAATAAAATGATCAGAAAATCGTTCATTGATAATCTCTCCTTAAAAAGGCATCCAGGACCAGACAGAAACGGTTCGCCTGATGGATATAGGCATAATGATCGTCATTCTCGAAGATGACCAGAGCCGCATCCTGCATCTTTCCTTCCATGAGCTTCCCCTTTTCGACCGGTGTCGCCTCGTCGTTCTCTCCGAACACCAGCAAAGTCTCGGTCCCGATCTGACTCAACAGCGGCGTGAGATCTTCGTTGACGATCTTGACGAACGTCTGACGCATGACACCGCTGGAATTGCGGTAATCTTCGCTTCCCGCGTTCTTGGTCAGCTGTTCACGGTATTTCTGAAACGGCTTCAAAGACAAGACCTTCTTGCCTAACTTATAGCAATAGACCTTGACATAGTAGTCCAGTCCTCTTTTGTCCCGCACACCGGCCGCGCCGGTCAGGACCATCCTCCGGACAGGATAGCGTAAGGCATATTGCAAAGCGATGCGGCAGCCGAAAGAATGGCCGATGATGATCGGCTCTTCGACGCCTTTGGCATCGCAGAAGTGTTTCACGAACCGGCAATACTCTTCACTTCCCCAGGCAAAAGGCGGTTCCCCCGACTTGCCGAAACCCGGCAGATCGAGGTTATAGACAATAAAATGGCTCTTCAGGAATTCTCCGATAAAAGCCATCATTTCCGTATTCTGTCCCCATCCGTGGAGCAGCAGGACAGGTCTTCCCTGTTCCCCATACTCTTCGTAATGGAGATCGATGTCATCGATCTTGATGTAACTCATGAGTCAATTATACTCTTTTTGTTGTTCTTTTTCTTTGAAGGCCGCTTCATCTTGCGGTTGGTATAGATACGGAAGATCACGCCCTCGTTGAGGTTTTCACCGGTGACGTTGTAGCCGTAAGTCTCCACGACTTTTTTGACGATCGAAAGACCCAGACCGAATTTGCCCTTGTTGCCTTTTTCGTAAGGCTTGAAGAGTTTGTCGAGACGGTCTTCGGCGATGTTTTCTCCGTCGTTATAGACTTCTAAAAGATTATTGGACAATTTGACGGTGACTTTTGACGATGCATAGCGCAAGGCGTTGTCGAGCAGATTCTCGATGACGACCCGCCAGGGCTCTTCCTCGCCATGGAACCAGACTTTTTCATCTAAGTCGGTCTCGATCTCCACGTCGCTGCGGATCATCGACGCCGCCAGGATCGCCTTCTGAATGAGCGGTGCCATTTCCAGATTGAGTATGCCGGCATCGCGGTCGACCAGATAGCCCATCTTGTTGTAGGTGATCAGCGAATAGACCTTCTTTTCCAGACGGTCGGCATTTTCGATGATGACATCGACACTCTTTTCCAATGTGTCGTAAGGATAGATGCCGTCCTTGATCGATTCGGAATAGGATTTGATCGTTGCGATCGGCGTCTTGAGGTCATGAGAGATGTTCTGTATCATCTCGTCGCGGATGTGCTGCTGCTGGGAAAGTTCCTCATTCATGGAGACCAGAGCTTCCGCCACTTCGCCGATCTCATCGTAACGTTCGACATTGAGTTCGGCCTTCTCTCCCGACTTGATGCGGTCGATATAACTGATGATCTGATCCAGAGGCCGGATCAGAGAGAAGACCCAGATGACGATCAGACCGATCAGACCGAAAAAGACATAGAACGTGATATTGATGACCGAATTGGACAGTGCCGAAAGGAATTCCTGGCGGAAGTCATTCTTGACGATGGAGATCAGACGGTTCTCGCCATTGTCACCGAAACTGATGATCGAATAAACGATCGTATCGTTGCCCGATTCAAAGCTCGAATCGATCTTGCCGCCTTCCGGATCGGGATCGATCCTCCGCAATATGGAGACATACTGATCGGCGATCGAATTGAGATAACGTTTAGAGGATACATTATATACGAAATGTAAGACATTGGACTCCGAAGAAAAAGACCGGGTCTCGAGATACTCGTTCTGCGAACGGTGGATGAAGACATACATCTGCGAGTTGACGAACGTATCGATGTTCCGGTTCAGGAAGGTAAATACAAAAAGCAGCAAGACCACGCCGGTGATGAACACGATCGTGAGGAATTGCTGGATAAGAGTAAAGTTTTTCAGCCAGATCCGTAAGCGTTTCATCCTAACCTGTAACCGAAACCGTAGATCGTCTGGATGTTCATATCGGGCATCTTTTTCCTTAAACGGCGCAGCGTATCGTCGACGACGCGGTCCGAACCGTAGTAGTTCTCATCCCAGACCTTCTCCAGGATCTGCTCGCGCAGGAACGCCGTCCCTCTGTTTTTGACGAATAACATCAGCAGATCGAATTCCTTGGTCGTCAGTTCGATCTGTTCCTGTCCTCTGGTCACGGAACGCTGATTCTCGTCGATCTCATAGCCGTTGACCTCGATCTTGTCATCTTCCTTATAGACGCGGCGGATGATGTTGTTGACTCTTAAGACCAGTTCCTTCGGCGAGAACGGCTTGGTGATGTAATCGTCGGACCCCTTCTCAAGACCGATGATCCTGTCGAACTCCTTGTCTCTTGCCGACATGAAAACGACCGGCATCTTGGCGTTCTTGTTTTTGATGATCTCGATCAGATCGAAACCCGACTTGTCATCCAGCATGATGTCTAAGATCCACAGGTCACAATACTCATCGATATGCGAATAGGCTTCATCGAAGGTGTAGAAAGAATTGACGACATAACCTTCCTTTTCCAGATAGGAACGTACCAGTTCATTCAAGTCTTTTTCATCTTCGACGATGTTGATGATCTTTTTCATAGCAACTTCATTATAAAACAAAAGGGGTCATGGATATAACCCCTTTGATTGACTATTGATTTGCCTCGACGATCGTGACGGTGACCGAAGAATGATCCAGATAGTAAGAAACGAATGGATGATCCTTCAGGTCGACACTGAGCGGAAGCGTATAGGTGCCCGGCTCTTCCGGCATCTCGAAGTAGACTTCGATGTCATCGGCCGAGACATCATTTATGTTGTTGGTCGAACCGGAAAGCTCCAGATTGACGCTGCGGAAATCGATATCCGAGATCGCCAGGTTGCTGTAGTTGTTGCGGGCCGACAGCGGGATCTCTTCCAGAGTGAGCGTATCGATGGTCGATAAGGTCACACGGACATTGACCACGGTGACATCGCTTGCCGAAACACCGCTCGGTAAGCTGACCGGCAGCATGATCTCACGGTCGACGTTCTCCGTGACGGTGGACATGTCGAAATTGACATAGACTTCGGAGATGTTGTTGAGGACGTTCTCCGGAGCAAAGATCCGCGTCGTCTGATGGTCGATGATCTGTGCCGTATCGATCGCCAGCCCCGTCGGGACCTGACCGATCGGATTGAGACGGATCGGCACTTCGATGGACGGCGACGAGAGTTTGACGCTCGCTGTGATGGAGCTCGGAACGATCTCGGCATTGACAGCCTGACCGTTGCGGTCATAGGCGACCAGCGGTGCTTCGATCTCAAAATCGGAGGTCTGGCCGCTGACATCGATCAGCGCCTTGACCAGTGCGATCGAATTGAGTGTGTCCTGGGAAGCACGGATGTTGATCTTGGTCCCCTGGGCGAAGCTCGGCTCACCGAGAATATAGCGGGAATCCATCTGGTTCTGATTGATGAAATCATAAGTCAGATCGAACTGCCTCGTGGTCTTTTTCTTGAGCGTGATCGTCACTTCGCTGGGCGAAACGATGGTCGAGACCGAATCGCCGTAGCCCACCGCACTCAGTTTGATGGTGTGGGTGCCTTCGGTATAGCCTTCCAGGTCGACCTGACAATAGCCCTTGCGGCTGGATGCATTGTTGACGTTGGCCGCTTCACCGGTGATGACGATCTCGCAAGCCTGCGGCAGGCCGGAAAGCTCGAAGGTCTCGGAATTGTAACGGGCATTGATCGAAACATTGGACAAGACCTTGGATGAAGATAAGACGTTGCTGGACGGATCGTAGGTCGCGACAAAATATGCCAGGCATGCCAGTAATAAGGCAAAGATGCCCAGATATCTTTGCGAGAAGAAGATCCGGTCGATCAGCGTGGAGATCCAGCGGAAGAACTTGAAGATGTTTTCCTCCACCGTCTCGTACTGTCCGTGCTGGGTGTTCTTGGAAGCGATCTTTTTCGCTGTTTCCAGTTTCTTGTCGGAATTATTCATCTGCGACATCGCTTACCTCCTTATCCAGGTTGTCTTCGATCTCGAAGGCCTCTTCCTTTTCCTTTGCCGCCTTCTTGGTCAGCCTGAGCTTGTTCTTGCTGCGGTTGTTGAACGGGACCTTCATATCCGGTTCGGACGGCTTGTCTTCTTGAGCTTCTTCGTTCCTTCTGAAAAGCGAGAAGCCTTTGCGGGTATTGTCATCATCGCGGATCTCAACGACCACGTCATCTTCCATCAGGAGCGAATTCCTTCTTCTGGAACCCTTTTCGATCGTCGTCGTATCGTTGCAGATGACTCTGCGCAGATAATCCTTGAGCTGCTTCTCATCGACCGAGAAGATCCTGCCGTTTTCCGCGATGGAGATCGCCGAAGTCTCTTCGGAAACGACGATCGTCAGACAGTCGGAAACTTCCGCGATACCTAACGCCGCTCTGTGCCTTGCCCCATAGCGGGAAGACAGATTGACGTTGGTCGGCGGGAAATATGCGCTGGCACAGGCAACGCGGTCACCCTGTATGATGACGGCACCGTCATGTAACGGGGTCGTCGTCATGAAGATGGAACAAAGCAGTTCCTTGGTGACTTCCGCATTGACGCTGATACCGGTCTTGATATAATCCTGCAGAGACTGGGACTGCTCGATCGTGATCAGAGCACCGACCTTCTGCTGGGATAAAGTGACGGTCGCTTCATACAGCTGTTCCGCCAGATGTTCCTTCTCGTTTGCCAATAAGGAATTGATCCTGGAGAAAGCATTGGTCTTGCCGATCTTTTCCAACAAGCCGCGGATCTCGGGCTGGAAGATGATGATGCAGGCCAAAAGGCCCCAGTTGATGAAGATGTCCGTAAAATATGTCAAAGTCGATAAGCCCAACAGTTTTGCCAGACCGTTGACGGCGACGACCGCAATGATGCCTTTGAAGATCTGAATCGTTCGGGAATTGTTCCTGATCGCCTTGATGGCGTAGTAAAACAGGAACCACATTATGGCTATATCTATTACGATCCTGAATACCGACCAGATATTCTGTAATGCCAGATTGATATTATAGTCAGCCATACTTCCTCCTTTGTATACAATTAAAAATTATATCATGAAAGCTTTCAAGGCACATCATGCTTATAACAAAAAGTCCTTGCGGACTTTCTTGTCAATGGCGTGCTCAACAGGACTTGAACCCGCAACCTTTTGAATCGGAATCAAATGCTCTATCCATTTGAGCTATGAGCACATCAGTCGGTGGAACCGAATCCCCCGTGTCTTTTCGAAGAGACTTCTTCTTCATCAGCCAGATAGAATCTGACAAACAGACCCTGAGCGAAACGCTCTCCCTGTTTGATCGTCATATCCTTATCACCGCGGTTGCCTACGGCGATGATGATATGGCCTTCGTTGTCCGCCTCATAATAGTCCGCATCGATGATGCCGACCGTATTGAGCAATGCCATCCGGTATTTGAAACCGAACGAAGAACGCGGATAGATCTGTAAGACGTATCCCGGATCGATCTTGCAGCGGATGCCGGTCGGGATCTTCTTTGTCTCACCCGGTCTTAAAGTGACATGGATCGGACAGCAGAAATCATAACCCGCAGAACCTTTGGTGGCACGGACGGGCAAATCTATAGTATCATAATAATTGCCGCAGAGATCACAAAGATCGTTCAGATCACGGTCGAACTGTGCCCTGCTCACTTTTTCAAAACTTGCGATTTTCATAAAAATATTTTAGCAAACGTATTGCAGAATTGAAAATAGTATGTTATATTAAATAAGCGCTATTTCAACAGACAAAGCGTGTGCTGAAGAAGTACTCAAGTGGTTGAAGAGGTGGCCCTGCTAAGGCCATAGGTCGGCTTGTCTGGCGCGCGGGTTCAAATCCCGCCTTCTTCGCCAATCAGATGCAGATGTAGTTCAATGGTAGAACGCCACCTTGCCAAGGTGGACACGAGGGTTCAATTCCCTTCATCTGCTCCATCATGGTGCGTTAGCGAAGTTGGTTATCGTGCCTCCCTGTCACGGAGGAGATCACGGGTTCGAGTCCCGTACGCACCGCCATCTTTAATGGAAAAGCCTTTAAATAAAGGCTTTTTTCTTTGGCCACTTTTTTTGTGATACGTTTGTGATACGCTAGAGCGTTTTTCTGTTGAATAATTTCTCATCCGCATCAGCGATTTTCTTCATGGCCTCCGGTGACATGTGCGTGTAAATGGAAGAGTTTATTTCGGCATCCTTTTGGCCGAGAGTAGTTGACCGGTCGTATACGGTAATGCCCTGATCCTTTAGATAGGTGTTGTAGAGGTGCCTGAGCTGATGATTCGTGTTCCATCTGAGATTTATCAAATCCAGAGCCTTCTGCTTGTGGTTGTTCAGTGTCCTTTCGGCCATCGGCGCGAAACCGTCCCCGGGCCTATGGAAGATGAACCAGTTCTCTTCATAATCCGGATGCCGTTTCTCTCTTTCCCGGATCCCGATCAGATAATCATAGAGACTTTTGCCGATCACGATCTTGCGGTCGCTGCTTTCGTTTTTCGGCTCTCCGACTTCGAACTTCCGGTCCTCAGTCTTTCTGGTGATCGATTCATCGACGATCAGCATGTTTTCGAATCTCAGATCGTTGAACTTCAGAGCCAGGCATTCGCCCAGCCTGAGGCCCTTATTGCCCATCACAAGGAAGATTCCATATGTCGGGCTGTATTTCCCATACAACTTCTCCAACGCGTCCAGAAACGAATAATAATCAGTTACAGTCCAGATATTCTCTTCCTTCTCTCTTTTCTTCAGCTTCTCGTCGTGGGTGATCTTGAAGTATTTTACATTCTTCGTGATACCCTGTTTCACACCGAAATTCTCGATTGCAAAGAAGAGAAACTCCTTGAGCTGCTGAAGAATATCGTTCTTGGACTTCGTGGCATAGGTTTCCGGATCCTCGCTGCTGTCGCTGATCTTGAAGATCTCCGAATTCAGTCTGCTGCGGAATTCCAGGATGTCCAGATTGGTCAGAGACCTGACCGGCACATTGGGAAGATTGGGAATGATGACTTTGCGGAAATAATGGCAGGTCTTGTTGTAGGTCCCGTAACGCACCTGATCCTTATATATAAACAGGTATTTTTCTACCGCTTCCGGGATCGACCAGTCCTTTTTCGATTCTTTGGATCTTCTCAGATCCGGATCGGGTCTGCTTTCCATGCTGACCTTTCCTGCCTTGAGATCGTTCAAAAAGAAATAGGCATCAATGGAACTTGTAAATCCTCTCTTGATCCGGTTCTTGTATTTCACAAGATAGCGGACCTCGTTATTCCCGTTTTTTCGTTTTAACAGATACTGATCAATGCCGTAGACGTTTTTGCCGTCAAGCACGATCATGATCCAGCCGTCAGTTTCCTCTCTTCCAGCATCCGCTGATAGAAATAGTCTCTGTCTTTGCCTACCAGCTGCAGGACGACATCTGTAGGCACCTTGTTGCCGATCAGCATGATATTATTCTTCTTGCAGTAATCGATCGTCTCATTTCTGATCGTCGTAGCCTGAGGCTGTCCACAGTCCAGCAGCATCTCAATTCCTTTGATCACCAGGCTGTCGCTCAGACTCAGCGTATATTTATCCTTCCAGGATAATTTCTTAATCATAATTAAACTCCTTTCCATTGCACTTGTGCTTTGCTTGTTAGCCGTCTGCAAATATTCAAATGTCAAAGAACAATATAATGAGAACTATCATTTTATATCTCTCATTATTATTCAAATGTATTATCGCACAGCTTTTCTTAATTCTCAATAATTATTTTCATTTTTATTCAATTCAATGTATAATTTAGGTATGAAACTAAATGAATACATAAGAAAGCTGCAGATGGATTCCGGATTGAACGTAAAAGAATTTGTTGAAACACATGGTTTTTCACAAGCGCAGTATTACCGATACATCAGCGAAGAGTATATGAAAAAAATCACTCCCCTGATCGCATCAAAGATCTGCAAAGCTTTGTCTCTGACATCTCCAGACCTTTACGAATTCGATGATCAGTTCTCTGACGATTTTGTGCAGAGTGTTGAAGAATATCTGAATCTCGAATCACATCTGTCCTATCCACATACTAATATCAAAAGATTCTACGAAAACTATCTGGTCAGATATGGCTTTGAATCGATCGAATATGATCCCGTCGAAACTATAAGAAACGGATCTTATATTGCGTACGAAGGAAAGAATGGCAAAATTAAAACGCGGATGCCGTATCTGAGAAGTCAGCCGATCGGCCTTTTTCCCGAAGCGATAGCAAAACATTCCAACGGTAAAGAATATGTGATCATATTCTTCGAACCAAAGCACATTGCAACTAATACTACGATCTATGACAGCAAGTTCCATGCCGTTCATTTGTTCTTGGTATGGGCAGTATCCCAAACCAGTCGGGTTGACCATAAATATGACAATAACTTTATTTTCCTAACAACCAGTGATTATGTATTTGAAAACGTCGTTGATGATAATTCATCGTTAAATGGCTTCCGGACAAATGAAGGTGCAGATATCTACTTTGGTCTGTGTAGAAAAAACAGGCCATTCCAATGTAAAAAGATAACCAACCCTCAGATTTCAGATAATATATTTACCGAAAAATAACAAAATGTGGACAAATGGCCCACATTTTTTTATTTCAACATAGTCAGTGCTTTATTCTCTTGTATCAAACAGAACAGAAATTGTGGTTCCTTTGTTCAGTTCGCTTTCTACATTGATTTTTCCTTTGTGATACTGCACGGCGTGCTTCACGATAGACAATCCGAGACCGGTGCC
>JAIKXJ010000020.1 GCA_024684175.1 Erysipelotrichaceae bacterium | reverse complement strand
CTCAACATACCGATATTCTTTTCCGGGAACATTGTCCGGACCTGATTGCCGATGGCGTTCAGCAAATGTGTCTTGCCCAGACCCGGATTTCCGTATATAAATAAAGGATTGAAAATGACGCCGAGGTTGGAAGCGCAAGTCATCGCCGCCAGCTGTGCCTGCGCATTGGAACGTCCGACGACGAAATTGGCGAAAGTCTGGTTGCGATCGATCTTCCGGGTGAGGAAATCCGACTGCATCATTGGCTTTGCGCTGTCACTTTTTCTGCTGTTATAGTCGTCCTGCTGGATGAGTTTGACATTCATCGGCCGGCCCATCACTTCTTCCAGACAATTCTCGATCAGGTCGACATGTTCGGACATGATGGCGAAATTGATAAATGCCGGAACACTGATCAGTGCTTCGCTGTCATTCAAAGATTCAAGTTTTGAGTCAAAGTAAGGCAGCACACTTTCAGCGATCTGGCCGGAGTCAGCTATATTTTTAAGGGTCTGTGACCACTTGTCATTCAAGTAAAAATCGATCGTTGTCATACTGAAAACCTCATAGAGGTAAACAAATCATAACATAAGTTTTCCACAATTTTAAGTGTACCGGAAGTACAGTTTTCCACATTCCACAAATGATTTTTATCAAAAAAGCCGATATTTCCACACTGATATACAGTTTTCCACATTTTTCCACAAAATGATTTTTGTTGAAAAAATGTTAGATGTTTTTCCACTTCTTTCTCCACTGTTGAAAAATGTTAAGAGATCTGATCTTTCCTCATCCGGATCTTGATAAAAAATATAAAAAAATCCTTTATTTAAAGGATATTTTAAAGTTTTCAGCTTTTCAACAGTTTGTTGAAAACTGTGAAATGTGGATGTGGAAAACTTAAAATGATACAGATCAAAAGAAAAGATAACGACGGCAACAAAAATAAAGTTCTTCCACAATTCATGTAAAATAAAACTATGAAACGGATACACCGATGCATACTGACGAATATCTGCCTAATATATAAAGATGATGAGATCCTGGTCGTGGACCGAAAAAAGAAAGATTGGCCCGGTCTGACCTTTCCCGGCGGTCATGTGGAAGAAAATGAGGATTTTCAGGCTTCCGTCATCCGTGAAGTGAAAGAAGAGACCGGTTTGACGATCAGGAAGCCGATCTTATGCGGGATCGAAGAATTTAAAACAAAGGAAGAAGACCGGTACCTGATGTTATACTACAAGACCGACCGGTTCTCCGGCAGACTTCATTCTTCCAAGGAAGGAGAGGTCTTCTGGATCAAAAAAGACGATCTGGATAAATATAAACTGTCGCTGGATCTCAAACGGATCTATAAAATAATGATGAGTGATGAACTCAGTGAATTGATCTATTACGAAAAAGACGGAAAATGGAGGTCGAAGATCGTATGATCGAGATCGAACTGAAAACAGTCAGAAATATCCGTGATCTCGGTGAGACGATCACAAAAAACGGAAAAAGGATACGCCGGAACAAGCTGATCCGTTCCGCTCACCTGGCGGACCTTTCTCAAGAAGATATGAACTATCTGAAGCGGGAACATCATCTCGATACGGTGATCGATCTCAGGACATACAAAGAAGTGAAGGAAAAACCGGACTGCTTTTACGATCTGAATTATTTTCACATACCGATCGTGAAGAATTTTGAAGACGGCATCACACATGAGAAAAAAGAAGTCCGCCGCTTTCCGGACCTGACACAGACCTATATCGAGCTGGTCAACAGAGAAGATTATCTGCAGGGTTTTTATGATGTTCTGACAAAGATCCTGGAACGGAAAGAAGAGGAAGGTGCTGTTTTATGGCATTGTTCGGAAGGAAAAGACCGCTGTGGACTGACCAGCATGCTGATCGAGATGATCCTGGGCGTCGATGAAGATGTGATACGCAAAGATTATTTGTTCACCAACAAAGTTAATCAGGCGAAAGCGGAAAAGATCTATGAAGAAGTCTTTGGAAAGACCGGCAGCGAAGAGATCGCCGCATCGATCTATAAAGCCTTTATTGCCGATGAAAGCTATCTGGATGCCGCGTTATCTTATATAAAAGAAGATTTTTTTGAAAATAAACTGAAGCTCGATCCGAAACTGATCGAAGAGTTCCGAAACAAGATCCTGGTCTGAGAAGATATGAATCAAACATATTTATTTGATCCTGACAGGTACTATAATAAACATAAATATTGAAAGAGAAGATCATGACGAAATTTCATTTTGCAGGAAGATATAACGGTGACGAGAACAGTCTGCCCGGACAGGAACATATGGAAGGCTATGTGCCGATCAAAGAAGCAAAAAACATGAACAAATTCGCTTTGATCATCAACGGTCTGGCCGTTGTGATTGCTGTGGTGTTCACAGGAATCTATTTCTTATTGAGCAAAAAAGGCTTTGACAGCATCGGACTGATACTTTCGATCGTCGTACTGATACCGCATGAATTCCTGCATGCCATCTGTTTTGAAAAAGAAGTCTACATATTCGAAAACATAAGGAAAGGGATGTTGTTCGTGACAGGTCCGGGGACCTTCAGTAAAAAAGGATTCATCTTCATGAGCCTGCTGCCCAACATCGTCTTCGGTTTTATACCGTTCCTCTTGTTTTTGCTCGATCCTTCCCGGACCTTACTGGGAACTCTCGGTGCCATTTCGATCGCCGGCGGTGCCGGAGACTACTACAATGTCTATAACGCGATGACACAAGTCCCTGCAGGCGGCAGGATCTATAACAACGGCATGCATACCTACTGGTATCTGCCTGAAGAAAAATAATAAAGTTCAAAGGTTGTCATCAGTTCTTGAATGATCCGTATCATTGTAACGATAAGAGAAAGGAGATCGGAAGATGATCAAGAATATCGAACTCTTAAAGGAAGAAACGCTGCAGAAGATCGCCGGCGGAACACTGGATCAAGGCGCATTGAACGCCGTTGATTATGCCACCAGCATTTACAAGCGTGCCGGCTACAGCCTTGAACGGCTGAAAGAAGATGTGACAGCACGTTATAACAGCGATCCGCTCTTATTTTCGACAGACGGATCAAAAGAAGATCTGAAAGAACTGCTGAAAAAATACGAAGAAGCCTGGGCAAAAAACTAGACCGTATTTACTGAAAAATTATTTTAAAGAGATCAGCTCGTTTGAGCTGATCTTTCAGTCTTTGATCTCATCGATGAGATACATGTCACATCCGTTGTCCAAAGGGATACGGATGTGTTTTTCATATCCGGTGCCCAAATATAACGGATCAAGAGCGATCCCGTCCTGAAGGGCTGCGCCGCTTGCTTCGTAGTTCTGGACATAAGAGCGGAAACCGCCTTCTTTCTTTAAGAACTCGTCCTGCGATCCCTCATATGGCGAAACGTGACGTCCGAGATCTTTCTGATCCAGGATGAAGGAGTGGGACGTGATCGAATACATCTTGTCAGGCAGAAGTTCTTCAACGAACAGCCGGTCATAGACCGGTACCGCCGAAAGCTGACGGCGGAACTTACAGACGAGTGTCCCCTTATCTTTAACTTCAAAAACATCAAAATCTTTCTCTTTGTCGATGCGATAGAAAGTACCATACTGGAAGGTCTTTCGGTGTTTTTTATACCAGGCGATCTGTTCTTTGATCTCCTGCTTTTCCAGAGTGGTAAGCTTGCTGAGATCGAGCTCATAACCCAGACAGCCGAAGGCGGAAACGGAAAAACGGGTCGCCAGTGGCGTCCTGCGCAGAGTCTGCGAATGCGGGCAGGCGGAGACATGGGCACCCATCGACGACAGCGGATAGAAATAGGACAAACCTTTCTGTATGTCGAGGCGTTCGATCGGATCAGTATCATCCGAAGACCAGACCTGCGGGGAATAACACAGCATCCCCAGATCGAAGCGGTTGCCGCCGGAGGAACAGGATTCGAACAAGACCTGCGGCCGCGGCGTGAAGATCCTATCCAGGATGTCATAAAGCGCCAGGATATAGCGGTGGTTGTAGGCACCGGAGACGGCATTCATCATGCGGTTCATGTCCCACTTGATGTAGTCGACTTTGTTTTCATCGATCAGTTTCGAGACGTTTTCGACAATGTAGTCGGCCACTTCTTTCTTCGTCAGATCCATCAAGAGCTCATGACGTCCGAAACGGAAGTCTCGGCCTTCTTCTTTCAGGGCATAGTCCGGATGCGCTTCGTAGAGCGCGGAATCCGGATTGATGGCTTCCGGTTCCACCCAGATGCCGAACAACATGCCGGCATCATGGACTTCTTTGCTTAAGGAGGCGATGCCGCCGGGGATCTTGTTGAGGTTGCAGTCATAGTCCCCAAGGCCTCTGCGGTCGCAGTCCCGACGCCCAAACCAGCCGTCATCGAGGACGAAGAGTTCGATGCCGAGCTCTTTTGCCGGCTTCACGAGTTTTTCGATCAGCTCATCTTTATGGAAATCAAAACCGAATCCTTCCCAGGAGTTGATCAGGATCGGACGCTCCTTGTTTTTCCAGGCGGAAGTGACGATGTGTCCGTTGATGAAAGAGTGTAAGTTCTGTGACAGCCTGTTGAGTCCTTCGCAGGAAAAGGTCATGACGGCTTCCGGCGTTTCAAAGAAAGCACCGGCGTTCAAAGTCCAGGAAAAGCGTTCCGGCGAGATGCCGCCCTGCATCCTGGTGAAGCCGTATTCGTTGTGCGACAGCGAAGTGTAATGGTTGCCGCTGTAGACGAGATTGAAACCCCAGGCAGAGCCGTGACCTTCATCGCAGCTTTCTTTTCGTAAAATGATGCCGGGATCGTTTTTGGAAGAAGAGAAGCCGACGCTCGAAGAAATGACGTAGGTGCCGCGGCCGACCTTTTGTTCGTGAAGATGGGTCTCCTGATCCCAGGCTCCGAAGAGGCCCATCGAGACCAGATCGTTTTCCCGCAAGTCGATACAATAGGACAAGGCTTTGTGCAGCGTCACACTGTGACCGTTCCGATTGAAGATGACCGCCCGGCGGGCGATGACGTCCTCATTAAGATACAAGGTGTAGTAAAGGTCGATGCCGATCCCGGCTGTTTCGTCTTTGAGATGAACGATCAGCGTCTCGTCACTTCCGTAGGAAGAAGGAAGGCCATGCATCTTAAGATCACGGTTCGTGATCTCGTGGCCGGCATAATGAAGATCGAGGGTATAGGAACCGTCATTTTCGATCTCGATGCTTGCCTCGTTGAAATCGCCGCTGCCGTACGTGCCGTATTCCTGCGGAAGGGAATCCATAGAATAGACATCGTCATCTTTGTCATAGACGATCGAATCGCCGTGGGAAACATATTTTTTATAAGCGAAGGCTTCCGCATCGGCAATGCTGCAGCATCTTCCGTAGTGAAGATGTTCAAGATGTCCGTATTTTCCGATCCGGAACATATAAGAAGTGTCTTTCGTGCTCAAAAGAAACACACCGTTTTCGACTTGTATCATTTTTCTTTCCTGCTTTCATCAATATTTTAACAAAAGGAAACATACAAAAAGATGCAAAAGAAGAAAGAAAGAAGGACTGTACAGTACAATGGAAGTAAGAAGAAAGAAGGCACACATGATCAAAGGCATCATCTTCGATTTGGACGGAACGACGCTGGACACTTTGCAAGACATCGCGGAGAGTTTCAACCGGACTCTGAAGGAATTCGGTTATAAAGAAAAAAGCGTTGACGAGATCCGCATGGGCGTCGGCAAAGGCTTCAGAGTCCTGACGGAAAAGATGCTTCCGCAGGATACGGACGAAAAGACCAGGGAAACGATCGCCTTGCGCTACAGACAGATCTATTCGCAGAACTACTATAAAAACACAAGACCCTATGAAGGCATGAGTGAAGTGCTTACGAAGCTGCAGGAAGAAGGTATCCGGATGGCGGTCCATTCCAACAAGAGCGATATCTTCGTCAAGGATCTGATCGCCAGGAACTATCCCGGGATCGCTTTTATTGAAGTCTGCGGTGCTCTGGAAGGCGTGCCGATGAAGCCGGACGCGGGAGGTGTGTTCCGTATCCTGGACCGGATGAAACTGTCTAAAGAGGAAGTACTGTATGTCGGCGACAGCGAGACCGACATGAAGACAGCATACAACGCAGATGTCAGACCGGTCGGCGTCTTGTGGGGCTTCCGCGATGAGAAGACTTTGAAAGAAAACGGCGCCGACCTCATTATCAAAGATCCGAAAGAACTGTTAAACATCATTAAGGAGGAACTATGATCTGTCCGTATTGCGGAAAAGAGATGACACAGACATTCATTCAAAGCAGCTATCCGATCTATCTCAACAAAAACAAAGCGCGTTTCTTTCCCTCGGGAGACCTTTCATCCAGGACGCTCTCGAGTTTTTCCATCACAAAATCACCCTTCGTAAAATCTTATTACTGTGAAGATTGTGCAAAGATCATCATCGATCTCAAGGAGAAGAAAGACCATGAAACAGGTATTCGTAAACGTTCCCACAAACGATGAACAGAAAGAGCGCCTCAGAGCGGTCTCAAAGGACTACGAATTCATCTTCCGGGAAGAAGGCAAAGATCCCTATGGCGCGCAGATCATCATCGGCAACGTGCCGATCGCAAAGCTCGGAAAATTCGAAAAACTCGAGTGGCTGCAATCCTCGGCCGTCGGCATTGACAAGTACATCAAAAAAGGCGTCCTGAAAGAAGGGGTCCTGCTGAGCAACGCCGTCGATGTCCACACGAAAGAAGTGGCGGAACACTGTCTGGCAATGCTGCTGGCGATGGTAAAGAAACTTTTTGTCTATCACGACGATCAGAAGGACCATCGATGGGTCGATGAAGGAAAAGTCAAAGAGATCTCCAAACTCAAAGTCACGGTCGTCGGTCTGGGCAACATCGGAAGCCATCTGGCCAAACAGCTCAAAGCCCTGGGCGTCTATGTGATCGGCGTCAAGCGGACGATGATCGACAAGCCCGGCTATGTCGACGAACTGTATACCGATAAGGATCTCGATACGGCGATCGGCGATGTCGATGCGGTCATCTCGATCCTGCCGGGAAACAAGGCCAACGAAGGGCTGTTTACCTACGAACGTTTTTCCAGGATGAGAAAAGATGCTCTCTTCATCAACGTCGGAAGAGGCAACTTGTGCTCGAACGAAACGATCCGCAGGGTGCTGGATGAGAAAGTGATCGCCGGCATGGCACTGGATGTCTTTGAAAAAGAACCTTTGGACAAAGACGATCCTCTCTGGGAACAGGAAGGACTCATCATCACCCCGCACGCCGCCGGAAGTTATCACCTGGATTCCGCTTTTGAAGCGTTCCTGGATCTGTGCGAAGAAAATCTGAAGAGATATATCAACGACGAGCCCTTGAAACACCTGGTGGAAGAACGGGAGTGAGTATTTTTTTTGAATCGAACACCCGACAAGTAAATAAAAAAGGAGGCCCGAATGAAAAAGATCATTGAATGGATGAATGAAGTCGTTGCCCCGAAAACGAAGAAACTGACGGAGAACCCCTGGGTGACCGCGGTACAGGAGACGATGGTCTCGACGATGCCGGTCATGGTCATCAGCTCCTTTATCACGATCCTTTCCATCGTGAAGGATTTCGTTCCTTCGTTTCCCGACCTTTCCTATCTGTCACAGTTCACGATGGGTTTAAGTGCCCTGATGGTGGCCTATCTGATCCCGACCGTCGTTCTGGAGAAGATGGAGCTGCCCAAGTACCGCCGGCAGGCGGGTTTCATGGGCGTCTCTCTGCTGCTGGCGATGTCGCAGGCCGGAGTGAATGAAGAAGGACAGTTCGTCATCGACGCTCAGCGCATCGGCGCCTCCGGCATGTTCGTGGCGATCGTTGCCGGGCTGTTTGTCGCCTTCATCATGAAACTGTTTTCTTCCCGCAGCATGTTTTCCGAAAACACTAAGATGCCGTCGTTCCTGGTCGACAGTTTCGATTCGATGGCACCGATCCTGCTGGTCGCACTGACGGCCTATGTCTTGTGTTATCTGTTTAAACTCGATCTCTATGCGATCGTCAATCTGCTGATCTCGCCTTTGGTCAATGTCGCCCAAAGCCTCTTCGGTTTTGTCTTCATCAGTTTCCTGATGGCGTTCTTCTATTCGTTCGGTATGTCACCGTGGTTTCTGACACCGGTCTATTATACGGTAGGCCTGGATGCGATCGCCAGGAATGCAGCAGCCGTGGCGGCCGGTGAAAAAGCGACACTGATCTTATCCAATGAGACCTTCGGCGGCTGGATATGGCTGGGCGGAACGGGTTGCACGCTGACGCTTTGCGTCCTGCTGCTGCTGTGCCGCTCGGAAAAGCTCAAAGGCTTAGGGAAGACCTGCATCGTGCCGGCCATCTTCAACATCAATGAACCGGTGGTCTACGGAACGATCGTCTTCAACCCGCTGCTGATGATCCCGATGTGGATCAACCCGACGCTCGTGGCAATCATCACCTACCTGACCATGCGGGCGGGACTGGTCGATGTTCCTTCCTCTTCCTTTTTGCTCTGGTATATCCCGATCCCGATCCTGACCTATCTGACCAACCACGATTTCCGCGGCGTGATCCTGGTCTTGATCCTGCTGGCGCTGACAGCACTTATCTGGTACCCGTTCCTTGCGGCTTACGACAAACAGTGTCTGGCGGAAGAAAAGAAAAACGCACGAAAACAGGATTAAAGGCTGGTCTTCAAGAAAAAACCCGCTATAATGGTTTACTGATGAAAGAAGATGTGAGATTACTGATCTGTGATATCGACGGGACCCTCACCGAAAAAGGCGGCAAGCCGATGAAGATCACCGAAGAAGCTTTGCGGAAGTTTCATGAAGAAGGTGTTCTGATCGGTCTGGCTTCCGGCCGGCCGGTGGATCATCGCACGATCGGCAAATTCAAAGAATGGGGCTACGGTTTCGATCCGGACATCGTGATCGGTTTCAACGGCTGCGAGGTCTGGGACAGGATGAGCGGGAAAAAGAGAGAATACTCCTTCCTGCCGAAAGAAGATGTAAAAGAGATCCTGGACTACATGTGGCCGCTGGATGTCAATCCGGTCGTCTACGAAGACGGCTACGACCATGTCCTGGCCAAGCGGAGCGATCACATCATCGAAGCTTCGATGAAGCGCAACGAAGGAACAGTGGAATTCTGTGACAAGGAGCGTTTCTGTCTTCACGACGTTCCGAAGATCGAGTTCCGTTACATCGAAGAAGATATGGAAGATATCGTGATGAAGACGGCCAACGAACACAAGTGTGACCGTTACATCTTCATCAAGTCGTTCTACGGAACGCTGGAATACATGAAGCCGGGGATCGATAAGGGCGTTGCTTTGAAGCGCATCTGCGAAGAACTCGATATCCCCCTGGATAAGGTCGTCGCCTGCGGCGATATGGACAACGATATCGCGATGCTGGAGGCAGCGGGGACCGGGATCTGTCTGCTGAACGGGTCGGAAGCAACGAAAAAAGCCGCCGCTCACATCACCGAAGAAGATGTGTTGCACGACGGCTTAGGCAAGTTTTTACTCAAACATTATTTTTAAGGCAGCAGATCTGCCAAAGTGTCGATGAATTCATCGGCATTTTTTGTTTTCAGGACTTTGGCGAGATTGTCGGGATCGACCAGGATCATCGAGATCGGCTCAAACAGCTCGTTGAACAGGTAGCGTTCGTTGATGTTGAAACAAAGCATCATGACCAGTTCCACCTTCCTTTCGTCCCAGTCGATCGGCTGCCGGGCGATCAGGATGTTGATGCCGGTGCGGATCTCATGCATCTTCATGGCATGCGGGATGGCAAAGGTACCGAAGGCCGTCGAAGAGATAGAATCCCGCTCGATGACTTCCGATTCGAAGCTCTCACCGACATAACCGAGCGTTTTAAGTTCTTCCGCCATCCTGTGGACGGTCTCTTCTTTGCTCAGAGGCGTTTCGGTGACGTGGAAGAGTTCGTCTTTGATCAGGTAGGAAAGGTGTTCCCGGAACTCTTTTTTCTTTTTTACCGAACGGATCTTTTCGATGGCATCAAAAACGTTTCGCAGATCCGCCTCTTTCAGAAACGGAGAGACGATGACAGTCGGAACGTCCAAAGAAACGGAAGGGTGCATCGTGGAGATGAGCAGATCGCAGTTTGCCTTGGCAAGATCTTCTTCCTGGGTGAGGATACCGGCGATGATCAGCGCTTCGGAAAAACGGCGGCTGATCTGTTCGGATAGTTTCGTATTCAGATTGTAGTAACCCGGGCAGAAGATGTAGGCTGTAAGCTTGTTGGAAATCGTGTTCTGCAGTTCGACCGCGCCGCCCAGATGGAAAGCGATGTAGGCGATCTCGTCATCGTTGAGACTGATGCCGGTACGTTCTTTGATGAGACGGGCGGAGATGACCGCTTCATCATAGATCAAAGGACAGTTCTGTTTGATCGAATCGGTCAGCGGATTTTTGGAGAAGTAGCCGCTGTCTGCCCGGATCAGCAGGTTCTTGATATGCAAGGCGAAGCGCACGAAGAATTCCGGCTGATGAAGGTCGATATAAAAGAAGGTCGAGAAGTCTTTGATCAGCTGCTCGGTGAGGGAATAGATCTCTTCGCCGACGTACTGTCTGACATTGTCGACGGTTACGGTCTCGTAGTCGAGGTTGGATGCTCTCGACAGGATCAGCATTGCAAACTCCATGATCTCCACTTCGTTGAAACGGATACCGAAATGTTTTTCCAGTTTTGAAACGATGGATCTTGCCAGATCGTATTCGTGGGAGCGGATGATCGATGCGGCTTTCGGTTCGATGGTCGCATCGTGACCGTTGCGGATGCGGTCGATGGTGATCGTCGCATGAAGGACCAGGTTTTCCAAAGAATAGTCATTGATGAAGTAGTGGTATTCTTCAAAGCTGTTTAAGATCGCGTCTTTGATGAAGGCGACATCGATCCCGGCAAAGGATTCCGACATCTTTTCGTAGTTGACGAAATTGTTGTGCGACTCGGAATACAGAAGAGAGCTCAACAGCTTGCGCTTGTTTTTCTCTAAGCCGTTGATGATCAGCACATCATTAGAATTGACCAGCTCGAGATTGGCGTCGGTCAGGATGCGCCGCACACTGACCAGATCGTTTTTTAATGTCGAGTACGACACGAAAAGTTCGTCGCAGAAATCGTAGGTATTGACCAGGCCGCGTTTGATCAAAGCGTTGATGATGTAGTTGATGCGCTCGTCTTTGGTCTGCGGGATGAGAGACTTGGATCCTTCCAGCAGCTTGTCGGCTTTTTCCGCATCGATGACATAGCCTTTTCTGGAAGAAAGGACCGTTTCCGGTAAGGCCTCATTGATCTCATTGATGTAGGTCTTGACGCTTCGCGGCGAGACGTTGAGGGCGTTAGCCAAAGAAGAGGAGGTGATCGGAGTGTCAGCTCTTTTTAATATATTGATGAGCTGTATCTGTTGATTTCTCATGTTTTCATTATATCTCAGTCAGGGAAAAGTCATGGAAAATGCGGTATACAAAACAAAGACCGTCCAATTATAATGAAGGAAAACAAGAGGAGAATCCCATCATGAAAGTCTTAATGATCAATCATTTTCCTTTGGCCGGATCGGGCAGCGGGACGTATACGCGCAATCTGGCCGTTCACCTGTCCAAGCTGGGACACGAAGTCTGCATCATCCTGCCGGAGAACACCGATGCCTACGATCAAGTGGAGGGCATCCGTCTGCATCCGGTCTTTTTCACGCCGGGCGAAGACGCCGAAAAAGAAGAGAACGATAGGATGGGCGAGTCGATGGCCAACGCTTTACCGTTCAACTTCCCTTGTTTCACCACCCATCCGCGCAGTGTTAACAACTTTGCCAATCTGTCAAAGCAGCAGCTGAAGATGTATACGGATGCGTTCGAACGGGCGATCGACGAAGAGATCGAAGGGTTTCATCCCGATATCATTCACGGCCAGCACGTCTGGATCCTTCCTTCGCTGGCGGCAGGCAAGGGCATCCCTCTGGTGCTGACGGCCCACGGCACGGACCTGATGGGTTTCGATAAGTGGCCGCAGTTTCGTTACTATGCGCAAAAGGCGATGGACAGCTGTTTTGCGGTGATCTCGATCTCCAAAGACAACTGTACGCTGATCGAGGAGCGCTTCCCGGAAAACAAAGACAAGATCGTCATGATGCGCAACGGCTACGATCCTTCGATCTTCTATATCGAAGAGACCGATACCGATGCCTTGATGCGGGATCACGGCGTGAAGAAAGAAGATTATAAAGGAAGAAAGATCGTCACTTTCGCCGGCAAGCTCACCAACTTCAAAGGCATCGATGTCCTGCTGGATGCGGTCAGGCTCTATGAAGACAAGGAACCGAAAACAGTCACGCTGATCGCCGGTGACGGCGAAGAAAGAGACGCTCTGCATAAGCAGGCAAAAGAGCTCGGCTTGAAGACCGTGCACTTCTTCGGCAACGTGCCGCAAAGCGAACTGCGGAAGATCTACAACGTCTCCGATGTCAACCTCGTGCCGTCGAGAAGAGAGCCGTTCGGTCTGGTGGCGATCGAGGCGATGGCTTGCGGAGCGCCGGTCATTGCGACCGATCAGGGCGGCTTGCCGGACTTCGTCAACGAGAGCGTCGGCGGTCTGGTACCGGTCGAAGATGTCGGGGCGCTGGCAGACAAGATCCTCGATGTGCTGACACGCAAGGAGGGCAAGGAAAGGGAAGACTGGTGCAAGGACATCGCTTCCTATGCGAGGAACCACTATGCACAAGACACCATCATCAAAGAGCTCGATGAGCTGTATAAGAGCGGATTAAAATAAACGACGGTTTTATAGAGAACCAAAAAAACAGGCACTTGCACCGTCAATGGGGCAAAAGATTGGTCGAAGAAGAAAAAGGCTTTCTTTATAATGAAGCTGTGAATAAAAAGCTGAATATTCTTCTGATCTGCGGATCCGGCGCTTCTTCGAGTTTCATGGCGGCAAAGATGCGCTACGCAGCGAAAGCGAAAGGACTGGATCTCAATCTTACCGCAAGGAGCGAAGGAGAGATCTCAAACTTCATCGGCGACATCGACGCGATCATGGTCGGTCCGCACCTTTCGGGAAACTACGAACGCCTGGAAACGACCTACGGGGATGTCTGCAAGATCATCCTGATGAAAAAAGAATATTACGGAAACCTCGACGGCGAGAAAGCCATCGAACACTTACTTGAGGAACTGAAGCTGAAATAAGCTCATTCATAATGCATATATAAAAAGGAGAAACAACATGGCAAAACACAACGTATTACTGGTTTGCGGTTCCGGCGCATCTTCCGGCTTCATGGCTGCCAACATGAGAAAAGCAGCTTCTGCCAGAGGCATCGAGATCACGGTCAACGCAAGAAGCGAATCGACCGTTGAGGATTATGTCGAAGAGATCGACTGCCTCATGATCGGACCTCACCTCGCTCATCTGAAACAGGAAATGGAAGAAAGATGCGAAGGTTATCCGGTCAAGGTCGCTGTCATTGAAAAAGATGCGTATGCACATCTCAACGGCGACAAGGCACTTGATCAGGTATTGGCTTTATTCGGGGAATAATACCCGTTAATAAAGAAAACATGTAGAAAAGAAAGGGGAAATTCTTACATGAAATCATTTATGAATTGGCTCGAGAACAAATTCGCGCCGACTCTTCAGAAGATCACGAATTACACGTGGATCGTTGTAATCAAGGATTCTCTGATGCAGATCTTACCGTTCATTCTCGTCGGTTCCATCTTCTGCTGCTTAGCTATCGTCTACGGCGGTTTCTGGACACCATTCGGCTGGACGATGTCCAAGATCTCTCTGATGGTCGCTTTCCTGATCCCGTTCAACTACTGCGAAAAGAAGAGATTCAGAAAGCAGAGATTATTAGCCGGTATCACAGGCTTACTGCTGTTCATGATCTTCGTCAATCCGGAAACTCTGGAAGAAGCAGGTCAGGGCCACGCATTATACGGCGCTAACGGTATGTTCGTCGCAATGTTCGCCGGTATCATCTCCGGTCTGGTCTTCGGTGCATTCGCCAAGTTCTCGTTCTTCAAGGAAGACTCCGTCATTCCTGACTTCGTACGTCAGTGGTTCGACGCTCTGCTTCCGATCGCTCTGATCGTTGTCTGCGGCTGGGTCTTAGTCGACATCGTCGGTCTTGACATCGCAGGCGGCATCCAGGCTCTGTTCACTCCGTTAGGAACGATCGCTAACTCCTTCCCGGGCTTAGTCATCATCTGTTTCTTATACTGCTTCATCTACTCCATGGGTATTTCGACCTGGGTCCTGACACCGATGTCCGAACCGGTCAAAGTCCAGAACATCGCCAACAACCTGGCACTGGTCGCTGCCGGTACGGCTACGACTGCCAACCTGTCCCTGTTCACGGAAACGACACTTTATACCTGCTATCTGTGGATCGGCGGTATCGGTGCAACGTTATCCCTGGTCATCCTGATGTGCTTATCCAAATCCACTGAGCTGAAGGCACTCGGCAGAGCTTGCTTGGTCCCGGGTATCTTCAACATCAATGAGCCGGTCATCTTCGGTGCTGTCGCATGGAATCCGCTGCTCATGATACCGATGTGGTTACAGGGTATCGTCCTTCCGATCATGCTGTGGGTCTTCACCAAGATCATTCCGCTTGCTCCGATCCCACGCATCCAGTTCGAATTGTGGTACTGCCCATATCCGATCTCCACTTGGATCTCCACGCAGGGCTCTATCATGGGTGTTCTCTTCGCTATCGCTCAGTTCGTCGTATCCGGTTTGATCTGGTACCCGTTCCTGAAGGCGTATGAGAAGGAAAAGCTTGCTGAAGAAGCAGAAGCTAAATAATCGATATCATCTAGTGTTCAAAACGCTGTCGTCTTGGCTCAGGTCAGCGACAGCGTTTCTTTATTCAAAAAAAGGAGAAAATGAAAAATGAGTGAGAAAGTAATGACACCTGAAGAAAAGACAGAATACATCGTCGGCAAAGCCATGGAGATCATCATGAACTCCGGTGACGCCAGGAACTTCGCGGCACAGGCGTTCGATAAGATCGTCGAAGGTGACTATGAAGCAGCCAAAGCTCTTTTGAAGGATGCGGAAAAAGTCCAGACAGCGGCACATGTCACTCAGACCGAAATGATCCAGGGAGATATCCGCGGCGGCGATGAAAAGATGGAATATTCCGTTCTGTTCGCACACGCACAGGATACGCTCATGACCATTCAGGTCGAGATCAATATGACGAAGAACTTCCTGAAATACGCACAGGCTCTGGATAAGAGATTCGTATTAAAGGGAGAATAATATGGCAAAAATGTCAAAAGTCAACGGTCTTCCCAAGGACTTCCTGTGGGGCGGCGCTTTAGCGGCGAACCAGATGGAAGGCGCCTGGAAGGAAGGCGGAAAGGGCTGGTGTCTGGCAGATATCAACCGTGCCCAGTATGACATCGATCCGAAGGATCGTTACAACATGGAGATCGATACCGCTTATGTTGAAAAAGCGATGAAAGAAGACGATCTGCTGTATCCGAAAAGAAGAGGCATCGACTTCTATCACACTTATGAAGAAGACATCAAGCTTCTGGCCGGTTCCGGCATGAACAGCCTGCGAACTTCGATCAACTGGGCCCGCATCTTCCCCAACGGCGACGACGAACAGCCCAACGAAGAAGGTCTGGCATATTACGACCGTCTCTTTGACTGCATGATCGCCAACGGCCTGGAGCCGATGATCACACTGTCGCATTATGAGATGCCGCTGAACCTGACCCTCAAATACAAGGGCTGGTACTCCAGAGAATTGGTCGACTTCTTCGTCAAATATTGCGAAGTCTGCTTCAAAAGATTCAAAGGCAAGGTCAAATACTGGATCGTCGTCAATCAGATCAACCTGATCGTCCACGAGTCCTTCAACCACCTGGGCATTGCGGCCGACAAGGTCGACAATCTTCTGGAAGCTAAATACCAGGGCGTTCACAACGAAATGGTCGCCTGCGCCAAGGCCACCAAGATCGGTCACGAGATCGATCCGGAGAATCAGATCGGCATGATGTTCTGCTCGAACCTCACGTATCCGATCTCCCACCGTCCGGAAGACGTCTTCTGGAACATGCGCCACAACCAGATGGAATACCTCTACGGCGACATCATGGTCAGAGGTCAGTATCCGGGCTATGCCTTAAGGTATTTCGACGATCACGATCTGCATGTCGAATTCTATCCGGGCGACGAAGAAGCGCTGAAAGAAGGTACCGTCGATTTCGTATCGCTGAGCTACTACTACACGAGACTTTCCGGTGAAGAACCGTTCTTGCATACGACACTGGGTCAGGTGCCGAATCCCGATATCCCGGCCTCCGACTGGGGCTGGTCCATCGACCCGATCGGATTACGCATCGCACTGAACGAATACTGGGACAGATACCAGAAACCGCTCTACATCACAGAGAACGGATTAGGTGCCTACGACAAGGTCGAAGCCGACGGCTCCATTCACGATGACTACCGCATCGCTTATCTGAGAGACCACATCAAGGCGTTCGAGGAAGCGGTCAAAGACGGCGTCGACCTCAGAGGCTATTATCCTTGGGGCCCGATCGACATCATCTCCTGCTCGTCCAGCGAGATCGAAAAGAGATACGGCTTCATCTACGTCGACTATGACAACTACGGCAACGGCACCGGCAAGAGATCTCTGAAAGATTCTTACTACTGGTATCAGAAGGTCTGCGCTTCCAACGGCGAAGATCTCGGTGAATGATTCAGTTAAAAATCACGTGAGAAAACAGCCCGGATCTTTTCGGGCTGTTTCTTAGAAAGGGACAAATGAAAAAGATTCCAAACGGATTCCCGAAAGATTTCTTATGGGGCGGTGCCGTGGCGGCCTGCCAGATCGAAGGCGCCTGGGACGCTGACGGCCGAGGTCCTTCCACATCCGACATCCACTTGTACAACGACAAACAGGACATCGCCAACATCGAAAAAGAAGGCGGCGATACGCTGGAAGGCATCAAACGGGCACTGGCCGATAAAGAAGGCTATTATCCGAAACGCTACGGCATCGACTTTTATCACACTTATAAAGACGACCTGGCACTGATGAAGGAAATGGGCTTCAAGGCCTTCCGCACTTCCATCTCCTGGTCGCGCATCTTCCCGAAAGGCATCGAGGAGGAACCCAACCAGGCCGGTCTGAAGTTCTACGACGATATGATCGACGAGATCATCAAAGACGGCATGGAACCGGTCATCACGATGTGCCACTACGACATCCCGATCTATCTGGTCACGGAGTACGGCGGTTTTGCCAGCAGGAAGGTCGTCGACTGTTTTGTGAAATATGCGCTGTTTCTGATCGAACACTTCAAGGGCAGGATCAAATACTGGATCGTCTGCAACCAGGTCAATCTGCTGCCGACAGTGATGTTCGGCTGCCTGGGCATCTACGATGATCAGGTGGCGCCGGAAAAGATGGAAGAGACCATGTATCAGGCCGTCCACAACCAGTTCATCGCCTGCGCAAGAGTCAAGAAAGAAGGAAGTAAGATCGATCCCGAAGCAAAACTGGGAACGATGATCGCCGACGGCATCATGTATCCGGCGACCTGCGATCCGAAAGACGTCGTCATGACTTTGAAGAAAAACCGCATGCAGGAATTCTTCTTCCCGGATGTGCAGCTCCGGGGCGAATACCCGGTCTATGCCTTGCGGTATTTCGAAGAAAAAGGCATCCGTCTCAACATTACGGAAGAAGAAGAAAAGCTGCTGAAAGAAAACACGATGGACTACCTGGCCATCTCTTACTATGCGACCAAGACCGTCGACCACACCAAGGACGACATGACCCCGTTCGCCGGTCAGCAGAACCCGTATCTGGAACCGACGCCGTGGGAGTGGCGTGCCGACCCTCTGGGGCTTTACAACTGTCTCTCCCAGCTGTGGGACCGCTACGAGATCCCTTTGATGATCGCCGAGAACGGCTTTGGCGCTTATGACAAGGTCGAAGAAGACGGCTCGATCCACGACAGCTACCGCATCGATTATCTGAGGAAACACATCGAACAGGTGAAAAACGCCATCGAAGACGGCGCGGAGGTCTTCTCCTATCTGTCTTGGGGCCCGATCGATATCGTCTCCTCGTCCTCCGCAGAGATGTCCAAACGATACGGTTACGTCTATGTCGATCTCGACAACTACGGAAAAGGCAGCGGCAGGCGTTCCAAAAAGGATTCGTTCGACTGGTATAAGAAAGTCATTGCCTCCAACGGCGAAAAGCTGTGAGCACGCAAGGAGCCGCAAGGCTCCTTATGATATATTTATGAAAAGAAAGAGAAGGTGAACGCCATGGCAGAACAGGTCAAAGGAAATTATAAAGAGACCGATACATATAAAAACGCCGACGCTAAAGGCAGAGCGGCGATCGAACGCTACAAGAAGGACAATAAGATCGCAAACGAGCAGCTTTATCTGCTTCTGCTTCGGCAGGATCTTCGGGACCTGCCCAAGGAAGAGAAACAGAGAGGCAACCGCCCGGCGGAGATCATCGTCATTTCCGGCATCATCACCTTCCTGGCGATGACGGCAGCCGACCGCAAAGACCTCCTGCCGTTTGCCGCAGTCTATATGATCGCGGCAGCCGTCATCTATTTCTCCGGTATCTTGAATCCCGTATCCCGCCGGCTTTCCAACATCAAGAAGCTTTTGAAGAAGTTCCCGCAAGTTCCCGATCTGAGGGACGTCTTGTACGGGAAGAAGGAGGAAGAATGATCTTTCACGTCTGCAGGAAAGAAGTCTGGGAGAAAGAAAAAGAAAGCGGATATTTCGGCAAGCAGGAGCTTGAGACCTACGGCCTCATCCATTCTTCCGAAAAAGAAGGACTTAAAAAGATACTTTCCCGTTTCACCGAAACAGAAGAATATATAGTTTTGTATATCAACGAAGATCCTGTCCGGGACAAGATCTTCTATGAAGAGAAAGACAAAGAGAAGCTCTATCCGCATTTTCATGAACGGATCGATATCGGTCTGATCGAAAAGACCGAACCGTTGAAAACGTTTATCGGGACCGGCTTGAAGGAGGAAGAACGATGATCATACTGACCGATGTCGACGGAACGATCTATGACTACGAAGGACGCCTTCCGCAAAGCGCCGTCACGGCGATCCGCAGGCTCCGGGCTAACGGCCACAAAGTCTACATGGTGACCGGACGTTCCAGAGCGGAAAACAAGAAAGAGCTCTGGGACATCGGTTTTGACGGCATGATCGGCGGCAACGGCTCCTACGTGGAAGCGGACGGCGAGGTCCTGATGCATCAAAGGATCACTTATGAACAGTGTAAGCACATCGTCGACTGGCTGAAAGAAAGAGACCTGGATTTCTTTGAAGAATCCAACAACGGACTATTTGCCTCGCAAAACTTCGTGAAGAACGCCAAAGAGCCGATCCGCAGATATATGACAGGCAAGGGTGTGAGTGAAGAACAGCTCAAAAATATCGATGTGAAAGACGTCATCAACGGTCTGGTCGAAGGTGCCGAACTGTACCGTGACGACCTCAACAAGGTCTCCTTCATCCTGCATTCCTATAAAGACCACCTCGATTCGGTCGGGGAGTTCCCGGATCTGAAAGCCGGGACCTGGGGAGGCGTCGGTGATCTGGCGCTCTTCGGTGACCTGGGAGTCAAAGATATCGACAAGGGAAAAGCCATCGAGGTCCTGCTGAAGCACATCGGCGCCGGCGTTGAAGAGACGGTCGGCATCGGCGACTCGAAGACCGACATCCCGATGTTACAGTTCTGCAAGATCGGTATCGCCCTGGGCTCGGCAAGCGAGGAGACCAAACGGGCGGCCGACTACATTACGGATGATGTCGACAAGGACGGTTTTTACAAAGCCTTTGAACATTTCGGTCTGATATGAAAAACAAAAGTTTCTTGATCTGAGAAAACAGGAAACTTTTATAAATCAAGATCATTTGGTTAGCAAATGCTAACTGAATAGTGTATAATGAAGACGGTCAAAGATAAGTTTGACCGTAAACTCTCCCTCTGTGTGTTTCCCATCGGAAAAACAGAAACGCCCGTACGGACCGTCTCCCATAATTGCCGTACGGGTTTTGTTTTGTGCGAAAAACCTTTTGTTTATCGGCCTTTTCGTGTAAAATATCCTTGTCGCGATGAAGAGACGAGTACGTTAGGATCAGGTCTTTCAGAGAGTTTCGGAGGGTGGAAGCGAAACAGATACTCTTAACGGAATAAAAACTCGGAGCGAAGCGTTCGCCGCGTTAAGGCATAATGAAGGGCATGTCTTTGACATGAACTAAGGTGGTACCGCGTTAACAACGTCCTTAGAGATAGGGGCGTTTTATTTTATCGCCCGGAAAGGAAAGAAAATGGAAAGAGAATTGAACGATCAGGAAAAAGTCAGACGGCAGAAGATGGAAGACCTGCGTGCCAAGGGCATCGACCCGTTCGGTCACGCATATGAAAGAAGCGCCAACTCCAAGTCGATCCGAAACGACTACGACGCACTGAATAAGGAAGAGCTGGAAGAACGGAACATCGAAGTTTCGATCGCCGGCCGTATCATGTCCAAGAGAAGGATGGGCAAGATGTGCTTCATGCATATCCTGGACAAGGACGGTCAGATCCAGCTCGTCATCAACAAGGCGGATGTCGGCGAAGAAGTCTATGAACTCGTCAAGGCAAGCGATATCGGTGACATCATCGGTGTCAAAGGCGTTGTCTACCGCACCAATCCCAACGACAACAACCCGAAGGGCGAGCTGTCGGTCTATGTGAAAGAATACACGCACTTATCCAAGGCATTAAGACCTCTGCCGGAGAAGTTCCACGGCCTGACCGATGTCGAAGAGCGCTACAGAAGAAGATATGTCGATCTGATCATGAACGACGAAGCCAGAAGGATCGCCTTCTTGAGACCGCGCATCATCCGCGCCATCCAGCAGAATTTCGATGCGCAGGGTCTGGTGGAAGTGGAAACACCGGTCCTCAACCCGATCCTGGGCGGTGCCAGCGCCAGACCGTTCATCACGCATCACAATGCGCTGAACAAAGAATTCTACCTGCGTATCGCGACCGAGCTCTACTTGAAGAGACTGATCGTCGGCGGCATGGAAGGCGTCTACGAGATCGGCAGGCTCTTCCGCAACGAAGGCATGGACCTCAAGCACAATCCGGAATTCACGACGGTCGAAGCCTATGTCGCCTATTCCGACCTGGAAGGCATGATGAAGCTTTGCGAAGACCTCTTCGAAGAAGTTTCCATGAAGGTCTTAGGCACGACGGAACTGCAGACCGGCGATCACACGATCTCTCTGAAAGCGCCGTTCAAGCGCGTCAACATGACCGATGCGGTCAACGAAAAGACCGGCAGGGATTTCCGCAGCATCACGCTGGAAGAAGCGGAAGAAGTCTGCAGGGAATATCACATCGAACTGCAGAAGCATGAACACGATCTGGGTCACATCATCAACGACCTGTTCGAGACGCTTTGCGAAGAAGACATGACCGGTCCGGTCTTCGTCTACGGTCATCCGCTGGAGATCTCGCCGCTGGCGAAGAAAGACCCGGCCGATCCAAGGTTCACATTAAGATTCGAACTTTACATCAACGGCACCGAATACGCCAACGCCTTCACCGAACTGAATGACCCGATCGATCAGTACGAACGTTTCGAGAATCAGCTCAAGGCCAAGGAACTGGGCGACGACGAAGCCAGCGATATGGATATGGATTACGTCGAGGCTCTGGAATACGGTATGCCTCCGACCGGCGGCATCGGCATCGGTATCGACCGGTTCGTCATGCTGCTGGCGGGGACGGATTCGATCCGCGAAGTCCTGTTATTCCCAACCATGAAGCCGAGAGAAGGCGAAAAAAATACGGTCCGGAAAGTCGAAAACACCAGTGAAGTCATCGACTTCTCCAAGGTCGAGATCGAACCGCTGTTTGAAGATTGTGTCGATTTCGAGACTTTCTCCAAGTCGGATTTCCGTGCGGTCAAGGTCTTAAGCTGCGAAGCAGTCAATAAATCAAAGAAACTGTTGAAGTTCACGCTCAATGATGGCACAGGCAAAGAAAGGATCATCCTCTCCGGTATTCACGAATACTATGAACCGGAAGAGCTGATCGGCAAGACCTGCATCGCCATCGTCAACCTGCCTCCAAGGAACATGATGGGCATCGATTCCTGCGGCATGTTGATCTCAGCGGTCCATCATGAAGAAGGAAATGAAAAGCTTCATCTCCTGATGGTCGATGATCACATCCCGGCCGGGGCAAAACTGTATTGATAGAAAGCCCCGAAAGAACAAAGCATCAATAACAAAAACAGACAAAAGCATGGCTTCGGCCATGCTTTTTGCTGCTTTTGATTCAGGTTTCGGTCTTGTGGGTTAAAATAGAATCAGCATGGTAAAAGAGATCATCAGAGATCAGTTCTTTTTGCAGCAAAAGTCTGAGCCGGCAACAAAGGCTGACAGGCAGGTCGTAGAAGACCTTCTTGATACACTTAGAGCAAATCAAGACAGATGTGCCGGCATGGCGGCAAACATGATCGGCGTGAAGAAAAGGATCATCGCGGTGGCCGTTGGACCGTTTGCTTTTCCTATGATCAATCCGGTGATAACCAAGAAGACCGGAGAGTATCAGACGGAAGAGGGCTGTCTTTCGCTGGACGGCTTAAGGCCTTGCACAAGATATAAAGAGATCGAGGTCGATTATCTGGATCAGGACTTTCAGCCAAAGCACGGAAAATATAACGGCCTCACAGCTCAAACAATCTGTCATGAGTGTGACCATTTGGACGGTCGCTTGATATAAGAAAGACTACGGATATCAGATAAAAAAAGACGATCTGGGGAGATTTGGCAAATGAGCAGATTGAAAGAATTACGTGCATATGCAGACAGGGAGATCAACAAAATCGAAGACGAGGAAAAACGAATAAACGCAATAGCCCACCTGTACGGTGTATCTTTGGCTGCACAGGTTCTGGCAAAGAAGAGAAGACTTGATCCGGAACTTGCGGCAATGGCCGGAATGCTTCATGATATGCATGCCTACATGACCGGTTCCTATGATGACCATGCCCATCTCGGTGCTGAGCTTGGAAGAGAGATACTTGAAAAGCTGGGGCTCACGACGCCGGAAGAGACGGAGATCATCTGTTCGGCGATCTATCACCACGACGACAAAGGTGTGACAGACAACCCCATGGATGAGCTGCTGAAAGACGCGGACGTTTTTGATCATTGCTTTAAGGATGCTTCCAAGCCCGTAAAGGAAAAGGAGCAGAAACGTTACGATGCGCTTTGCAAGGAGTTGGGACTGTAGCTGCTGTCATGAAGATATGATGATCGAGAGAAAGCGACAAGACAAGCTGCAGAACACAAAAAGCAAAAAAAACGACCGAAAGAAGACCGCGTAGGTCTTTTTTCGTTGGTTTTTTTGTTCGTGATCGATGCCATAAAAGCGGAGATCTTCTTTGTCCTCATATCAACAAATTGAAATTTTTATAAAATCAAGTATTTTGATTTCAGTTTCAAATATTTGCTTTTTTCATGAAAAATCAATTATAATTAAAAAATTGTAAGGGAGGAGAAACAAAATGGTAATTAAATGGACCAACAAATATAGCGGTGAAACAGGCTATGTTGCATCTATCTCTCGCAAAGAAAGACATTTCGTTAATACATACAATCGCGATGAAGCAAAAGAGTATTCATCAAAAACGATCGCTAAAATGATCAACGATCTGGTTTCTTTCGGCGAAGGCGAAGATAACGAATTTGAAGCTGTCGAGTAAGCGAAAGAACAGTCTTAAACAACGCAGACAATTCAAGACGGAGGCATGATGCCTCTTTTGTTTTTTGAGAAATAAAACTCTTCGTTCTTTTTTGCGGAAGACGTTCCCCTCTGCGCAAAGGCACGGTTTTCAATTACATCTTTTAAAATCAAAGTCGTTTTCTATAGAATAATAGTGATGAACATGAAAAAGATCATGATCTGCATACTTATAATGTTTGCCTTCCTGGCTCCGGTCACACCGGTCAATGCGGAAGAAGGATCTGAAGAGACCGTCGATCTGACCGATACTTTTTATGTGATCACGACAAAAGAAGACCGCACTTTGCACGTTCCGTTCAGCCGTTCCTGGTTCAAGAACGATGCTAGGGTCTATGATCACGATCTGGCCAAGTTGTCTCTGGGTCTGGCGACTTCCGCGTTCCGTCCGAACAAGAAGATCGTCAGAGAGAACCAGCAGCCGGATTATTATGCCCGTTTCTTTCTGGACCAGGCGGGATTTACCGATCTGCGCAGTGACGATTACGATAAAGACCCCAGCATGTATACGGTCTCCACGGTCATGGGACACCAGACGATCGGGGAAGGAGACGATGCTTTTGAGCTGATCGCTTTGGGGATCTGCGGACAGGGATATATGGACGAATGGGAATCCAACCTTTCCATCGGTACCGGCAAGAATCCCGACGGCTTCTCCGGCGCCGCACATCTGGTTTATGACCGTGTGTTCGGTTATATTTCGGAGAACCGTCTCAAAGGAAAACTGAAGATCTGGCTCTCCGGTTTCTCAAGAGCTGCGGCGGTCTCCAACATCACCGCATCTCTTTTGTCGGATTCCGATACCTTCAGCCAGGAGACGGTGTTTGCCTATACGTTTGCGACGCCGATGACGGTCCGGGAGACGCAGCCGAAACTTTACGAAAACATCTTCAATATCTGCGGGAAGATGGATCCGGTCCCGAACGTCCCGTTTGCCGACTGGGGATATTCCCGTTACGGCATCACCTACTTTACACCGACGATGGAGACCGATTCCGATTTCTGGGAAAAACGGAAGAAGGCGGACAAGGTCTACGAAGAACTCACCGGCATCGCCTATTGGGCAAATCCGGATATGAACAGCCAGCTGAGAGTCTTGATGGACTGCATGCTGAATGTCTGCCCGGATGTGGAGACCTATCATGATCACCTGCAGGAGAACCTCATCTCGCTGTGGGAAAAACATGACGCCGTCAGTCTCATAAGACGTCTGTTCGATCTGGCGGATAACCCGATCCTGGTCAACGAAGAAAACCGCGTGGAAGCAAACCTGCTGATGAATCAGGTCGCGTATCTGATCCTGGATTATGTGAATGCGGGCAACTCCTTCCGCCGCTACAATCAGAACGCATCCGTAGGCTCCAACCTCTTACAGACGCATACACCGGAGCTCTATGTGTCATGGGTCTTTTCCGCGGACGATCCGAAGGAGTTGTACAGCGATTCTTCCGAGTATCGGATGTTGTTCGTATCCGGGGACACGGTGATCACATTATACAGAGACAAAGAGGCTCTGGAAACGATGGAATACGGCGATACCGAAGCCGGATCGTATCATTATCTCGGCTTACGCGATTTCAAGACTTACGTACTGATCCCTCAGGACGCCGATCACGGCGTATCCATCCGTTCTCTGAAAGACCAGCAGGTGGAGGTCCTGGAGGCGGGATTCCAGACGGGAAGGCATTCGCCGGAAGACACCCGGACATATACCGCGCAGATGCATGCCGGCGATGTGATGAAGATCGACTTCACGTCTTCGGGCAGCTCTCTGGTCCCCGATAGTTCTTTCGAGGTCTCCGCAAAGAATGAGACGGAGAAGACGGCCGCCAGCTTTGAACTGCTCGTCCGTGCCTACGAAAGCCCCTACGGTCTGTCCTGGAGGGATCTGACGCTTTTCATCCTGATGGCGGGTGTCCTGGCAGTCACTTCCGTGCTGTTTGTCATCACGCTGCTTTCGATGTGGCTGCGTCACCGTTATAAAAAAGAACGCGGATATATATCAAAAGCCATCCGTTTCCGTCCGCTTCCGATCATCTGTTTCTTCCTGATCCAGCAGGTCTTCCTGTTCAAGGAATTCTTTACCGCTCTGTTCGACCGCTATCCGGGAACGATCAGCTTATGTAAAGCCGCGATCGGTCTGCTGATCCTGATCATCGCGTTCTACGGATACCGGAGGAAAAAAGACCGTTTCCATCTGCTGATCATCTTTGCGGTCCTTCTTCTGACCGGAGCGGATCTCGTCATGACCGTTTCGATCACAGCAGGCGCTCTGTTATACATCGGCGCGTACGTCTTGCTTTGTTATGACTTTATCGACGAAGATAAGCCGGGCATCTTCCGCATCCTGATCTGGATCGCACTTTCCGCTACGGGCACATATCTCATCATGCGGCAGCAGGGAGATTTCGGTCTCTTACGTTATCTTGCGGTCTTGTATGTGATCGCCGGAGCGGCCCTTGTGGTGAGCGCGTTCATCCATTCCTCACGGACTTCGCTCGGTTCGATCCTGCTGGTCACGGCGGGGATCCTGATCGTCGTCAACACTACCCGGGGAAACAGCTTCCTGCTGCACTTCATCTCTTCCGGCTTACACTACATGGCCGTATGCATGATGGCGAGCACAGGCAGCGGATACATGATGCCGAAGGTACTGCAGGAAGAAACTGCGGAACAGTGATCCGTTTTCGTTCTTATAATGATCAAAAAACCTCTTTCCGATCTGTTTCGTTGCGGCTCCTGC
>JAIKXJ010000015.1 GCA_024684175.1 Erysipelotrichaceae bacterium | reverse complement strand
CCTCGCAAGAGGAAGAAAAGAAGCTGGATACCCTGATTTCGCAGTGTATCGAAAGAAACGTTCCGTACGAAGTATTGAACGGTGATGAAGCGCGCAAGAATGAACCGAACCTTTCCGACTCTGTCAGCAAAGTCCTGTCTTTGCCGACGACCGGGATCATCGTTCCATGGGAAGTGACGATCGCCGCCATGGAAGAGGCGATGCTCAACGGAACGGAACTGAAACTCGATTACGAAGTAAAGAGTATCGAAAAGAAAGAAGATCATTTTCTGATCAACGGCGAAATAAAGACGAAGGTCATCGTCAACTGCGCGGGTGCACATTGCGACGAGATCACGGGAATGCTTAGACCGTCTCCTTACAAGGTTGAAGCAAAGAAAGGTGAATACTTCGTTCTGGATCATCTGGACGGATCTTTCGTCAAACACGTAATCTATCCGATCCCTACCGAAAAAGGAAAAGGTGTTCTGGCTGTTCCTACGGTACACGGCAATGTTCTGCTTGGACCAAATAGCGAGTTCACACCGGACGTCGAAGACGACTCTACGGGAGAGGGTCTGGACTTCATTCGAAACGAAGTCGCCAAGACCGTCAAGAACATCCCGTTCCATAAACTCATCCATACTTTTGCCGGACTGCGTCCACACATCGATCTCAACGACTTCTACATTCAGGAAGACGATCAGATCGAAGGCTTTATTCATGTCGCCGGCATCGAATCTCCGGGACTGACATCCGCTCCGGCCATTGCCAAGGATGTGACTGAAAACATGATCCTGTCGAAGTTCAAGGAAGCAAAGGAAAAGGAAAACTACATCAGAAGAAAACCGTTCATCGACATGAAGGAAATGTCCGATGAAGAAAAAGAAGCACTCATAGAAAAGGATCCGGATTTCGGAAAGCTGATCTGTCGCTGTGAACAGATCTCCAAAGGCCAGATCAAGGATGTCATCAACAGGAAGTGCGGAGCCAGGACTCTGAAAGGCGTCAAGATGCGCTGCCGTCCGGGCATGGGCAGATGCCAGGGTTCGTTCTGTGAGCCGGATGTCACCGGCATCCTGATGGAAGAACTGCACAAGGACGTCAGGGATATCAGACTGGACAAGCCGGGATCGGGCGTCTGTGCCGCCATGGCAAAGGAGGACCTGTAATGGAGAAACACGAACTGGTCATCATCGGCGGCGGATCTGCCGGCATTGCTGCGGCCTTGGGAGCAGCGGAAAACGGTCTGAAAGACATCGTCGTAATCGAAAGAGAAAGCGAATATGGCGGCATTCTGCAGCAGTGCATCCACAACGGTTTCGGCCTGCATACGTTCAACGAAGAGCTCTCCGGTCCGGCCTATGCCGAGAAATACTACTCTCTGATCAAAGACAACAAGGATATTCAATTCCTCTACGATTCCGCAGCGATCGAAATCAAGGATCACACCGTTACGGTACAGACCAGAGAAGGTCTGAAAAAGCTGGAAGGAAAAGCCATCATCATGTCCACGGGATGCAGGGAAAGACCTGCCGGAGCCATCGGTCTGAAAGGCAACCGCTGCGAGGGCGTCTATACCGCCGGAACGGCGCAGAAGTATCTCAACAGGAAAGGATTCCTGGTAGGCAAGAAGATCTTCATTCTGGGAAGCGGAGATATCGGCCTGATCATGGCCAGAAGAATGACCCTGGAAGGGGCGAAAGTCATCGGCGTTGCCGAGATCATGCCTTATTCCAACGGTCTCGCCAGAAACATGAAACAGTGTCTGGAAGACTTCGACATCCCGCTGTATCTTTCCCATACCGTAGAAACGGTACACGGATCTTCCCGTCTGGAATCGATCACTCTGATCGAAGTGGACGACAGACTGAAGAAGATCCCGGGAAGCGAAAAAGAAATAGAATGTGACTGCCTGCTTCTCTCGATTGGACTGATTCCGGAAAACAAGCTGATCGAAGACCTGGGCGTCAGACTGGATTCGAAAACCAAAGGTGCGGTAGTCGACGATCATTACATGACCTCGGTAGACGGGATC
>JAIKXJ010000068.1 GCA_024684175.1 Erysipelotrichaceae bacterium | reverse complement strand
TCCAGATCCCTCTCCTTACTGACCAGGATCTCCTCCGCCTCATCGACCAGTTCCTTCATTTTCAGCAATGTATCGATATTCTTGTCCGCGTTCTTCTTCGTATCCTTCTGGATCTCGGAAGAAAGCCTCGTGAAACCGGTGAAGAAGAACATCAGATTATCGTTCAGTTTCTCTTTTCTTTCCGGTGAGATGATGATCGGTCTGACCTCATAGCCATCTCTTGAGAAGTTGATCCGGTTGAAACCGCCGAAAGAAGCGGCGATCTGATCCTGCAGTCCTCCCGCTTCCTCGCACATCACTCTCTCGACATAGATCGCATCATCTGCCAGTCTTCTCTTGTCGGCATATTTGCCTTTCAGGCAATAGAAAGCATTCAGCAGACCGACCGCAAAAGAAGAGGATGAGCCAAGGCCTGTCCTTGCCGGCAGATCGGCATCATAGTTGATGATCAGCTCCCGCATATCCAGCAGCTTCATCGCATTCCGGACCATCGGATGTTCGATCTCATCCGCGTTCTTGGTCCTCTCGATACGCGAGTATGTCACCTGGTTCTTATATGTGAAAAAACGCGGAAGATGTCTCACCGTCACATAGACATACTTGTCAAAAGTCGTCGAGATGACACTTCCGCCGTACTCTTCAAAGAATTCTTTCATATCAGTCCCGCCGCCGAAGAAGGACATGCGGAACGGTGTTTTCGTAATGATCATTTACTTATCTCCAAAATAGTGGCTTTCCAGCATCAGACAAAGGCAGTGATAGACCGGAAGATGCAGTTCCTGGATCTTGTAAGTCTCGGTCTCTGGAACTCTGATGCAGACATCAGAGATCTTTGACAGCCTGCTTTCTTTCTGACCGGTCAGGCCGATGATCTGAATATTCATGGCCTTGGCCACGACACAGGCGTTGATGATGTTCTCGGAATTGCCGGAAGTAGAGATCGCCAGAAAAACATCCTTCTCATCGCCAAAACCCAACAGCTGCTGAGCAAAGACACCTGCGGCATCCGCATCGTTCATATAAGCTGTCGTCAAGGCGATATGCGAAGTCAAAGGGACCGCCCGCAACGGCTTTTCCAGATTCCTGACCAGTTTCTCTCCTCTTTCCGGATCGACAGCCATGATCTTCTCCGCAAGTTTCTCATCGATCGGTCTGGTGATCTTGAATCTTTTCATCAGTTCACCGGCAATATGTTCGCTGTCTGCCGCTGAACCGCCGTTTCCGGCGATCAGCAGTTTGTTCCCGCGATCATACGCATCGATCAGAAGCTCGTAAGCCTTTGCGATATCATCCTTACATTCTTTCAATACCGGATATCTCTGGATCAGGGATTCCAGCTCTATTTCTGCGTTTTTGTCCATACTAAAAACCCGTCTTTACTCTCAAATTATAGCATAGGCCCCTATAAAAACCTATTCATCACCGGTTTATCACTCTTTTTGCCTAATAGTATAGGGCCTCTAAATCCATCAAACAAGTTATAATATAAAAAACTAAACAATTTTATTAGGAGGATTCAGCATGAAGATCTTAGCTGTCGGAGCACACCTGGATGATATAGAGATCGCCTGTGGCGGAACACTGGCCAAAGCGATCGAGAACGGCCATGATGTCAAAGTCCTCATCATGTCCAAGTCCGGATATACAAACAAAGAAGGAAAGATGCAACGCTCGGATGAAGTGGCTGTGGAAGAAGGGACGAAAGCCCTGAACACCCTGGGTGTCACAAATATCGAGATCCTCGATTTCCCGACGAAAGACATCCCTTGGACGTCCGAAGTCGTCAATGCGATCGATGTCGCGATCGATCAGTATGATCCCGACATCATCTTCACACACCATCCATTTGATACGCATCAGGCGCACGCCGGTGTCAGCAATGCCACGATCGCTGCCGCAAGAAGAAGGAATACTGTCTTCTTCTACGAACCGATCTCCCCTTCCGGAAGATCCTATGTCGCATTCAAGCCGCAGCTCTATGTCGATATCTCCCAGACGATCGACAAAAAAGTCGCCTCCCTTCGTGAACACAAATCCGAATACAACAAGTTCGGCGGCGAAGACTGGGTACAGGGCGTCCATGCCAGATGCGGTTTCAGGGGATACGAGATCGGCAAGAAATACGCGGAAGCATTCGAAGTCCTGCGCATCGAAGCCGGTTTCACCAAAGAATTCAACCTCTAAAGGAGTTTTATGGAAAACAACAGAATCGAAGGCCACCTGGTCATCGTCATGGCGATCGAACACTACAATCCCCTCAGCATGATCAGAAGCCTGGGCAAAAACGGGATCTGTCCTGTCTATATCGCCATCAAAGGAAAAGGAAAGATCGCCTCTTCCAGCAGATACATCAGTAAGACGCATTATGCAGATACGATCGAAGAAGCATACGAACTCCTTCTGGAAAACTATTCAAATGAAGAGCTTGCACCTTTCATCCTCTGCACGGACGACAAGACGATCTCCTATCTTGACAAGCACTACGAAGAGATCAAAGACAGGTTCATCTTCTTCAATGCCGGTCAGGAAGGCAGGATCAATGAGTTCATGAACAAGTACAGGATCCTGAAACTTGCGGAAAAACACGGACTTCCGACCCTGAAGAC
>JAIKXJ010000056.1 GCA_024684175.1 Erysipelotrichaceae bacterium | reverse complement strand
GACATCATGGTCAGAGGATATTACCCGGGCTATGCATTAAGATACTTCGATGATCACGATCTGCATATCGAGTTCTATCCGGGCGATGAGGAAGCGCTGAAAGAAGGAACAGTTGATTTCGTATCACTGAGTTACTACTACACAAGGCTTTCCGGTAAGGAACCTTATCTGCACACTGAACTGGGTCAGGTCACCAATCCCGATCTCCCGGCTTCCGACTGGGGCTGGTCTGTCGACCCGATCGGTTTACGGATCGCCCTGAACGAGTATTGGGACAGATACCAGAAGCCGATCTACATCACGGAAAACGGCATCGGTGCCTATGACAAGGTCGAAGCAGACGGCAGCATCCATGATGACTACCGCATCGCTTACCTGAGAGATCATATCAAAGCGTTTGAAGAAGCCGTCAAAGACGGCGTTGACCTGAGAGGCTACTATCCCTGGGGTCCGATCGATATCATCAGCTGCTCATCCAGCGAGATCGAAAAGCGTTACGGTTTCATCTATGTCGATTATGACAACTACGGAAACGGTACCGGCAAGAGATCCCTTAAGGATTCCTACTACTGGTATCAGAAAGTCTGCGCTTCCAACGGCGAAGATTTAGGCGAATAAAATATAATAATCCCCCAGAAAAAACGGTTGTCTGTTTCGCCGGACAGCCGTTTTTCAAAAGAAAGGACGATACATGAAACAGATCATAAAAGAATATTTCGATTCATGGATCAGAAAAGACGTCGAAGTCGTGAAAAGAGCGTTTGCGGAAGACGTCGTCTATACCGAATGTTACGGTCCGCAGTATCACGGCCTCGATCAGATCATCAGATGGTTCAATGACTGGAACAAAACAGGATCAGTACTGGAATGGACGATCAAGAGAATGATAAAAGAAGGACAGACGGTCGTCGTCGAATGGTATTTCAAGTGTGACTGCAACAATAAAGTATCCGGCTTTGACGGTGTCACGATCGCTGATTTTAACGATGATAAGAAGATCGTCAGACTGAGTGAATTCCGTTCTGACTGCGATCACGTTTATCCCTATGACTGAAGAAAGGAACCCGCTATGAAACAAGTACCGAAAGGATTTCCTAAGGATTTTCTATGGGGCGGCGCCATCGCTGCCTGTCAGGCTGAAGGTGCCTGGGATCTTGACGGCAGAGGCCCGTCGACTTCCGACATCCACAGATACGACGATTACATGGATCAGGCCCATATCGAAAAAGAAGGCGGAGACACCTTGGAGGGGATCGCCTTCGCATTAAATGACAAGGAAGGCTATTATCCGAAACGTTACGGCATCGATTTCTACCACACCTATAAAGAAGATCTGCAGTTCATGAAGGAAATGGGCTTCAAAGCTTTCCGGACCTCGGTCTCCTGGTCAAGGATATTCCCTCAAGGAGATGAAGAAGAACCCAACGAAGCCGGTCTGAAATTCTACGACGATCTGATCGATGAGATCGTCAGAGATGGCATGGAACCGGTCATCACGATGTGCCATTACGACATTCCGCTGGGACTGGTAACAAAGTACGGCGGTTTTGCGAACAGAAAAGTCGTAGATTTCTTTGTGAAATATGCGACCCTGCTGTTAGAAAGATACAAAGGAAAAGTCAGATACTGGATCGTCTGCAACCAGGTCAATCTGCTGCCGACGGTCATGTTCGGATCTTTAGGCATCTATGATGATCAGGCTCCGAAAGAGAAGATGGATGAAGTGATGTATCAGGCCGTCCACAATCAATTCGTGGCCTGTGCAAAGGTGAAGCAGCTTGCCGCTTCAATCGATCCGGACGCGCTGCTTGGAACGATGGTCGCCGACGGCACCATGTATCCTGCTTCATGCAGGCCGGAAGATATTATCGCCTGCATGAACAAGAACCGCTATCAGCAGTATTTCTTTGCGGACGTACAGCTCAGAGGCGAATATCCGGTATACATGCTTCACTACTTTGAAGAAAATAACATTCACGTCGAAGTCAGCGAAGAAGACGAAAAACTGCTGAAAGAGAATCCGATGGACTTCCTGGCAATGTCCTTCTATTCCACATCGATCGTTGATGCCGACAAGAACGGAACAAAGCCGTATGTTTCATCCCAGAATCCGAATCTGGAACCCACTCCTTGGGAATGGCGTGCCGATCCTCTGGGACTCTATAACGCATTATGTCAGCTTTCTGACAGGTACCATGTTCCGCTGATGATCGCTGAGAACGGTTTCGGTGCCTACGATACTGTTGAAGCCGACGGCAGCATTCATGACGAGTACCGTATCGATTACCTGAGAAAGCACATCGAACAGGTGAGAAACGCGATCAGAGACGGTGCCGAGGTCTTCTCTTATCTGAGCTGGGGTCCGATCGATATCGTATCCTC
>JAIKXJ010000079.1 GCA_024684175.1 Erysipelotrichaceae bacterium | reverse complement strand
GCCATAGGAACCCCCTATCTTTTTGCGAGATCCTTGATGATCTCTTCGTATTCGCGCATCAGCCGATTTGTTTCTGTTTCATCCAGATCTTTGACAGCTGCGATCTTTTCTTTCAGCTGTTTCATTCTGCGCCGATTCATTTCCTCTTTAACCTTTCCGATCGCACCACGCAATAGTTCTTCGTCATATTCTTCGGGAAGATTTTCCATTAATGAAAGGTCACCGATGAGGTTCTGGATCTGCGGATCGTCCGTGACGTTATAGATCCGTGAGAAAGATACATTATCATGCCTGCGCATGTCTTCGCTGATCAGTATTTCCAGCTTTTGATTTACAGGGTTCAGCAAACTGCCTAATTCCTGTTTGTAGATTTCCATACCGCGTTTGGATTTTGATGTAAGCTGAAGGATCGTATACTCAGCTTTCGTTAGCCCGTCGAGGCTGAAAACCGGTTTGGATACTATCTTATTATTATACTCACTTTTCTGTTGAACTGAATCGATTTTTCGAATATTTGTCAATCTATAGAGCTCTTCGCTGTAGTTTACCCTGTCATATTCGTCCGTAAGCTTATCGATGATCTCACCGATGCGGATCGTCATCTCTTTACGGTCAGAGTAATTCTCGAGATTCAGGTTCTTTTTATAGTAGTTGAATATGAAATCCATGAACGGGATCGCTTTGCCTGCAAGGTCACGCAGTCCCTTCTCCTTGTACTGATTGACGATCTCATCCGGGTCAAGACCGGTCTGGTTATCAATGACCGTGACTTTCATCCCGTTTTCCATTGCCTGTAATCCGGTCTTGTAGATCGCATTCTGGCCGGCACGGTCACCGTCATAGGCAAGCACCAGATTGTTCGACAGCTCTTTCAGCAGTTTGAGCTGATTCTTGGAACATGCCGTACCGAGTGTCGCTACCGCAAAGGAGATCCCTGCGCGTTCAAAAGCGATAACATCCATTACGCCTTCGCATAAGATCACGCGGTTGGAGTCTTTGACATAATTCGCAGCCCGGTGATAGTTGTAGAGGATATCACCCTTGGTATAGATCACCGTCTCACTGGAGTTGATGTATTTGCTGTCGGAGATGCCTTTAAAGTCACGTGCGGTAAAGGCAACGGTATTTCCGTCCTTATCGCAGATCGGGAAAGTGATACGCTGGGAGAAAACGTCTTTCAGCTCGCTCCCTGCCAGCCTTCCGAGATTGGATTTGATGATCTCCTCATCCTTATAGCCCTTTGAGGAGAGATATTTGCAGAGCGTATCGCCACCCGGGTTATATCCGATCTGGAAACGATTTGAGATCTCTTCGGTGATCCCGCGCTTTTCAAGATATTCCCTTGCTTCTGCGGATCCTTTTGCCTGCAGGAAGTAGTGCGTTACTTCCGTAGCCTCATTCATCGCATCATAAAGACGCTGGTAAGGCGATACCGGCTTGGGTCTTGTTTCCAGTTCGATGGGTTTACCGATGATCGATGCAACTTCAGCAACTGCTTCCGGAAAAGACAGATGCTTATAGTTCATTACGAACGTGAAGACATTTCCGCCGTTTCCGCATACGAAGCACTTATAGATCTGTTTGTCTTCGGAGATCGACAAAGAAGGATCGTGATCATCATGAAAAGGACATAACGCCGTATATCCTTTTCCCTTCTTCGTCAGAGGAAGATATTTGCCGATCACTTCGGTGATCGACGCTTCCTTGCGAATATCATCTATAAGCTGTTCGGTTAACTTCATTTAAAAGCGGGTTCTTTCCTCGATATATTCTCTGAGTGAGTCGATGCTGACTCTTTCCTGAGACATATCATCACGATGACGTACAGTCACGCAGTGATCGTTCAGGGAATCATTATCAAATGTGATACAGAACGGTGTACCGACGGCATCATTACGACGATATCGTTTACCGATACTGCCTGCTTCATCGTATTCGACCGGGAAGTACTCGGCGAGCTGTTCATAAACTGCCTTTGCTTCAGCGGAAAGTTTCTTGACCAGCGGGCAGACACAAGCCTTGACCGGAGCGATCGCCGGATGCAGATGCATAACGATACGGCTGTCGCCGTTTTCAAGTTCTTCAACATCATATGCATCGCACAGAGCCATCAGCATCAGACGTTCAACGCCAACGGACGGTTCGATACAGTACGGTGTATATACTTCATTTGTGACCGGGTCACGGTATTCAAGCTTTGTGCCGGAATACTGGCTGTGCTGTTTCAAGTCATAGTCGGTTCTGTCGGCAATGCCCCAGACCTCGCCCCAGTCAGTGAACGGGAAAGCGTATTCGATATCGCTTGTTCCCTTGGAGTAGAAGCTCAGCTCTTCCTGGGAATGCGGACGGATGCGCAGATTTTCTTCCTTGATGCCGAGTCTCTTTACGAATGCGTAACATGTATCGACCCAGTATTTATACCATTCCATGTCTTCGCCCGGCTTGCAGAAGAATTCCAGTTCCATCTGTTCGAATTCACGTACACGGAAAATGAAGTTGCCGGGCGTGATCTCGTTACGGAAGGATTTACCGATCTGACCGATACCGAACGGAAGTTTCTTTCTGGAAGTGCGCAGAACATTGTTGAAGTTGACAAAAATGCCCTGGGCGGTCTCCGGACGCAGGTAAACAGTGGATTTGCTGTCTTCCAGTGTGCCGATGAATGTCTTGAACATCAGGTTGAAAGGTCTGGCATTGGTGAAGTTATGCTTGCCGCAGTTCGGGCAGGCAATGTGGTTATCTTCGATCATCTTGTCCATTTCTTCCGGGGTCTTGCCTTCCGCGGAAAGACCGCAGCTTTCCTCGATCAGCTTGTCTGCGCGGAAACGGCCTTTGCATTCCTTACAGTCGACCATGGAATCACTGAATCCCTTCAGATGGCCGGATGCTTCCCAGGTGCGCGGGTTCATCAGGATCGAACTGTCGATACCGACGTTGTAAGGTTTCTTCTCGATGAATTCCTTCCACCAGAGATCCTTGATATTTTTCTTTAAAGCAGCGCCGAGGATACCGAAATCCCAGCTGTTGGAAAGTCCGCCGTAGATCTCGGAACCCTGGTAAACATAGCCGCTTGTTTTTAAATGACTTACGATTTCTTCAAAACTGTATTTTGACATTTGCTGTCTCCTCTTCTTTCACTATTATACAAAAACTAATTGGGAATGCTGCATTTTTAAGAATGGGAATGCCTTTCCTGAAGCTGCTGATACCAGATAGTGAGCTGTTTAATGGCTGTATCTGTATTCTCAGCAAGCCAGCGCATCATATTGTCCGCGTCAGTGATCGCTTTCTCGTATTCTTCGGTGCTGATCACCTTATCTTTATAAGCTGTATCCAACTCATCACGATCGACAAGATAGAGCTTGCGATCCTGTTCCACGATGATATCGAGATACATGTCTTCCATCACCGGATCCTCGGGATCCTTAAAGTCGATCGAACCGACGATATCGATGTAAAGCTGCAGGAATTCTCCTTCTTTCGAAAACATCGATGTGAACCAGTAAGGTCCTTTCTCCGGAATGACCTGGATCCATTTCATCCCCGGCTGATTGATGAATATATCGCCATAGCCGTGTTTTACGATCATTTCCTTATCGATCTCTTTGATATCGATCAACGATAGATAGACCGGACTGCCTGAAAAGGAACTTCTCGCAAAAGTCCAGTCTGCTTTCGTGATATGTGCCCATTTTTTATCTTTGCAACTCTTGAATCTCATAACAATGAAAAGCCGAGCTCTGCCGGCTTACTCGATGATCAGTTTTCGATCATCCTTGATAGTTGGTTTGATCAGCTGATAGATCACTGTCTCCGCCTGTCTTCTTGCCTGTGTCTTCAGCTTTTCAAGATCGGCGTTTTTCTCAACGTCTTCTCTGGCAGCCTTGATCGCCAGAGCGATGTCTTCCTTATCGCTCCAGTTGAATAAAGCGAAATGCTCATCATAGAAGCGCAGCGAATCGGTATTTACTTCCAGCGACTGGATCTCCGCTTCCGGAAGTCTGACCCGAATCGTACCCGGGGTTACGGAAACCTTTGCCAGAGAAAGGTCGACTCCGGCACGGATATTCGCCTGATAGATCATGGAAAAGGATTTCTTCGTCATCAGCGGAATGCTGCCCTGTGAATACTTCACGAGGTCAACGTATTCCAAATGACATGTCGTCAGTTCACTGCAGTCAGCCAGCCTTGATTCCAGAAAAGAGCTGGAGATCTCGGGTTTATCTTTCTTCTTTGCGGAAAAATGACGGTTGACGAGATTACCGAACAGAAAGCTGAGCAAAAGCGCTACAACCAGTAAAATAAGATCTTTCACCTAGGCATAACTCCTTCACAACAGATTATTCACATCTGTGCGGTTCTATTTTACCCGAGCAAATATAAAAAGAAAAGCGCCGCAGCGCTTCTCTTCATTATTCGTGATCTTGATCGATTATTCGTAATCTTTGTCGACCGGGGAATCAACAGCGTTCTTTCTGACGCTCTCGATACCGTTCGTGCAGCTGTCCATGGACTTGTAGCCTTCGGAATGGCAGATGTTCTGACCGTTCTTAGCCAGGAGACGGAAACGGATTTCACCGGCTTTGTCTGTATAGACCTGGAATTTCGGGCATTTTTCCTTAGCATACCCTTCAACAGTCTGATCTTCTACCGCAGCGACCGGAGCGTTTTTGCGAACAGATTCAACACCGTTCAGGCAGGATTTTTCTGAAGCGTAAACTTCAGAAGTAGCGATGACTTCGCCATTACCGGC
>JAIKXJ010000055.1 GCA_024684175.1 Erysipelotrichaceae bacterium | reverse complement strand
AGACCGATGATCCCGCCGTCGGAAAAACCGTAAAAGATCACATCGTTCAGGTTCAACATCCGCATGAAGGCGATGAGGTCTTCCGCCATATCCTTGTAATGATATTCTTTGACCTTGTCCGACTTGCCGTGACCCCGGGAGTCGATCAGATAGACTTTGTATTTTTCCCTGAGCTTTCCTGCTGCGACATCGAAGATCGTATGATCCTCTCCGTTGCCGTGCGCCATGATCAAAGGCCGGCCTTTGCCGATGATCTCATAGTAGATCTTCGTTCCGTTCACTGCCGCATACATAAAAAGCACCTCCCTTTCTCTCATTATATATGAGCCGGGCAAGGTGCTTGATATCTGTTCTCTCTTTGTCCGCGATGACGGTCAGTTCTGTATCTCTTTCGTCCTCGTATCCGTATCGTCAGCTACGGCAAGTGGATTCAGGATCCTGTTGTATTCTTCCTTGTCTTTATTCTTTCGCATCCAGATCAGCAGGCGGACACCGATGATGATCGCCCCAAACAGGAATACTAAGACCAACATATCATACGGTTCCGGGATCGCTTCACTCAGGAAGAAATTGTAGAAGCCATGCAGCAACATCGGGATCAGTAAGCCGTAAAGATCGTACTTCTTCTCACCGGTCAGTTCCTTCTTTGCCATGAAGTAACCCATCGTCAGACCGTAGCAGCCGTGCAGACAAGTCAGACCGCGCACGATGATCTGCATCGGATTGGTCATGAAGGCATAGACGATCGATTCCAGGATCTCAAAACCCAGGGCTGTGATGCAGAAATAAGACATCAGGTCAAGGAACGAATAACGGATCTGATGTTTTTTGATCCGCTTGCGCGTGAAATGATACTTCATATATTCTTCCGCGAACGCATTGACCAGGAAACACTTCAGTGCCGCACTCAGCAGCGGATGGATCTCATTGAGCTTCAAAAGTTTCAGTGCGATGGTCAGAATGAGATCGAGACCGACGACACCGAAACTCGACAAGACGCCGGCAAGAAACATCGTCCCGCAGTATTTTCTGTATTGCGGATCATCCTTGCGTTTGGACAGATAAAGATAAAGGATCAAAGCAGGTATGAAACTGGCTAAGACGATAAGTATGATCATGATTTGATACCTCTGCCTTTATTCTAAACCCATATCAGTCGTAAAAATGACCGAACATCGCCTGCCGTTCATAACAGACATCTTTTAAGCCCAGTTCCTCGATGATGTGCTTCGGTTCGCCGCGTTCGTACATCTCTTCTTCCGGGACGAGATTACCTTTATCCGAATCGATGTAGATGGCCAGCGGGCGCCTCAGACCGATCGCATACGACAGTTGAACCTCGCACCACTTCAGACCGTATTTCTTCAGCAGTTCCTTGGCATAGACCCTGGCCATATAGGCACCGGAAAGGTCGACCTTGGTCGGATCCTTGCCGTTCATGCAGCCGCCGCCGACATTGGCGAACGACTGGTAAGCATCCACGACGATCTTACGTCCGGTCAGACCGGCATCCCCTTCAAAACCGCCGATCTCAAAACGCCCGGTCGGATTGATCAGGAAACGCTCCACTTTCACATCGTAGGCAGCACAGATCTTTACCGCGATGTCTTCCAGTATCCGATCGGTCACTTCCCTGTTCTTCTCGGAATTGTTGTAGGAGATCGTGAAATCCTTGATGGAGACCAGATCGAAATCATCGTCATAGACCCCGGTGATCTGTGCCTTGCCGTCCGGATAAAAATCCGCATGACTGTGCACGAGCTCATCGTAGTTCTTCGAAAACTCCTGCAAGATCACCATCGCCTTCGGCAAAAGCTTATCCGTATCGTTGCAGGCATAACCGAACATCATCCCCTGATCGCCCGCTCCGGCGATCTCGTCGTTGGTGCCCAAAGCGATATCCGGCGACTGCCGGCCGATGTTGTCGATGATCTCATAATCATCGCGGTAACCGATGTCCCGCAAAACTCTTCGGGCGATGGAAGCCGCATCGATCTTGGCCTTGGTGGTGACCTCGCCGGTGATGAAGATCTTGCCCTTGCCGCCCACGGTCTCGATGCCGCAGCGGCTGCCCTTGTCCTGTCTCAGACACGCATCCAGGATCGCCGAAGAGATCTGATCGCAGACTTTGTCCGGATGACCGCGGAAGACGATCTCATTTGAGAATAACTTCATAATTCCTTCTTTCTAACCTAAGAAAAAGTCCCGCCACACCTATGACGAGACTCAACTTCAAACAATGGTACCCATCGTTCAAGCTTTAGCACCTTGCCTTAACAGGTTGCTGCACGATCACAGAGCTTGTCTCTCCCGTGCTCTTCATAGGTACACTTAATTTATTATATTTTCCTTCCAAATGCAAGCACGATCATTTCTGCTACAATCAAGTTATGAATAAAGAAGGGCTCATCGGACATTTCCAAGGTACGGACGTCGACATCATCAATATCCTGAAAGCGCAAGAGATTGCCAAAAAGTGCCTTGACCATATGAAGGACTTCTTAAGACCCGGCCTGAATCAAGAACAGATCCATGAAGAATGTGAGAGCTTCATGTTCTCTCTGGGTTCGGAAGGCTGGTGGATCCATGACGACCCGGCACTGATCCTATTCAATGATCTGAGCACTTATTCCGGTCCCGGACTTCCCGACTACCGAAACAAAGTCCTCAAAGAAGACGACTTCATCACCATCGACGTCGCTCCGATGATCAGGACCGGCTGGGGCGACCTGGCCAGATCCTTCATCCTGGAAAACGGGAAGATCATTGACTGGAAAGAAACGAAAAACGATGAGATCCGTCAAGGTATGGAACTGGAACTGGAGCTTCACGAACGTTTCGTGGATTTTGTCGATGTGACGACTTCCTTTGAAGATCTGCACCGTTTCACGCAGGACTTCCTGGAACGAAACGGCTATCACAATTGTGATTACCACGGAAATTTCGGTCACACGGTCGAGAACCATTCGAAAGACCGCATCACCATCGATAAGGGCGTAAAACGATGCATCGCCGCCTATGGCAAGCCGATCACCTTTGAACCGCATATCTGCAAGAACGGCGGCAAGTACGGCATCAAACACGAAGACATGTACGTCTTCTATGAAGGGAAGATGAGAAAACTATGAGCTACCGCTACATCGCAGCCGGCATATCGATCATCAACGACATCCAATACGCCGACGGATCCTTCAAAGAAGGAAGGCTCGGCGGCTGTGCCGTCTTTGCCTATGACGGCATCGCCTTCTTCACGGATTCCGTCGCTTTCGTCAGCTCCGGCGGTGAAGACTTCTTCGACTTCTACGGCGGCTATTTCAAAGACAACGGCATCTCCCCCGAAGGCATCAGTATCAGCCTTCCTTACACCCACCGTACCTTGTTGAAATACGAGAACGACGGCACATGGAAGGAAAGATCTCTCTACGGCGACAGCTATTTTGCTGAGCAGAGCGAGAACTGCCGAAGCTCCTTAGAAAAACTGAAGCCCTTCCTGGATAAGGAGACGAAAGGTCTCTATCTGGACTCCGCCGCCCAGGAGAAGATCTTCGAAGAGATCCCGGAGATCCGTAAGCTCTCCCCCGATCTGAAGATCCTGTGGGAACCGCCCACCTTCTCCTCCAAAGATCCGGCCATGAGACAAAGGATCCTTGCGGATCTGAAAGAAGTCGACTGCTACTCGATGAATCTGGATGAAGCAAGTGCCTTCTTCGATGTTTCGGGAAAGGAAGAGATCGTTCGGAAGATCATGGATCTGGGCATCCCCTGCTTCCTGCGGATGGCGGAAGAAGGCTCCGCCTGGATCGAAGATAAACAGATCTACAGCCTTCCGGCCTACGATCCCGTGAATGCGAAAGACGTCACCGGCTGCGGAAACTGTTCGGCAGCGGCCGCCCTCTATGCCAGATCAGAAGCGCCTTCCCTTGAACTCATCCCGCTCTATGCCAACCTCGCTTCCGGCTTCTGTTCAAGATACGAGGGACCTTCGCCCGTCAAAAAGGCACGCGATTCGCATGCCTTTGAACAAATGAAGAAATATTATGAGAGATCTTAGGATCTCTTTTTTATTGATCCAGGACCTTGATCCATTCCCCGTTCTTATCGGCGACCCATTTGTTTTCACCGATCCGATACCAGGTATAACCTTCCGCCTCGACTGTCTCATACGCATAGACGATCTCGCCCTTCTGATACGTACCCAGTTTCTCACCTTTAGTGGAAGCTTTATCGCGGATATTGATCTTGCCGGTGATGTTCTCGATCCGGATCAGCTGATCCGCCGGCTCGCCAAGTTTAGTCACGACGCCGTAGAATAACGGCGTCTCGCCCAACATCAGCGCATAGATGAACGGCCGGTCAAAGACCAGATCGTGATAGATCGTCTCTCTGATCTGACAGCCTCCGGCACCGAGACCTCCGGCCAGGACCGTCACCGCCGTAGCCACGACCCTCTCTTCGTTGACCTCGATCGTGCATTTCTGTTTTCCCTTTTCCAGATACAAGGCAGAGACCAGATCCGGATCGCCTTCCGCCATCTCGGAGAAATCCGAGGTCGGATAATCGAAGAGATCGCTCAGCCCCATATCGGAAAGCACTTCCTTGAGATCGTATTCTTTTTCGTAACTGAACTTCGGGAACGACAGACGGGTGATGTTCTCATCGGCGGTACAGCCGTAGTCGCCGCCTTCCGTCACATTGCTGTACTCCTCGTAGGAATCCGTCAGATCATGGAAGATATCGTCGCTCATCCCGTTGATGAAATCGTAGATGTCGACACCTTCATCCGGAAGGACCGCAACGAAATCGACGGCATTGTCCAGCCGCTTTTCAAAACCGCTGTAACCGTTCCCCTGCCAGTGCCCCCAGAGCTCCTGATGCATCATCTCGACGACGCTGTCCTCTCCCTTGTAGTTATGGAAGGTCTGTAAAGCGGTAGCGGAACTGTCGAACGGGAAGGCCCAGCGCTCGCCTGTCGACAAGCCGTTGAGGATCAGGAAGGAAGTGTCGGAGGAAAAGTCTTCCGCACTGACGATATCGTTGATGGTGCCGTAGCTGCAGTTGGAAGCGAAATAGTTGACCTGTTGAGCCAGATCGGAAGCATTCGTGAAATCACTTTCGCCGATACCGTTTCCGTAATATTCAGCGACCGTCTCCTTAAAGGCTTCCTTGAGTTTGAGACCTTTGGCGGTATTGAACCACAAGGCATTGACCTTCCGGAAAGCCGCTTCGCTTCCCCAGCCGGCATGAACGCTGTCCAGGTCTTTCAGGAAACTGTTCAGATCCTCCGTACTCATCCCCAGTACATTCTCTAACTGTGCCCGCGTTTCATTGCCGGCGCCGTTGGCTAAGATCGCCATGGCATAGTAAAGAGACAATGGCGAGACGATCTCGTTGTCGTTCTCCTTAGACGCTTCGATCAGAAATCGTTTCGCAAAAGTACGGTATCTCGAATAGGCTTCTTGTGCCGTCTCGTTGTTATACATGTCCACATAACCGTATTCATTGACGAGGGACTGATAAAAACTTTCGACCTTGTTTACGGGAGCGGCCGGTGCAGGAGAGACCTCCTCTTTCACCTCCGGTGTGCTCTCCACCGGTACATCGCTTTTTGCACAGGCACAGAACGAAACGCTCATCAGCAGGCAAAGGACAATTCTTAGAAATCTGTTCATGGCATCCTCCACATCGAAATGATTCTCTATCTCAATTATATCGTCCGGAAAAAAAGAAGGTCACCCTTCTTCACAGTTCTTTGATGTAGGCTCCGTCTTTTTTGACGAAACCCTGATTGTTCAGATAAGCCGTATGGTTCTCATCCGGTCCTTTGTAGATGACTCTTGCGATGCCTCGCTGCTTCAGATAAGCGAAGAGAGCCGTTCCGATCGAAAAGTCACGGTACGCCGGGATCGAATAGTCCAGTTTCAGTTCCATCTCTTCTCCCTGCGCATCCGTCAGGGTGAATCCGACCGGCTTGCCCTGATTGACGACGACATAAGCCCTGTCGATCTGCTTGTCATCGATGCCCACGCCCGGGAAGATCTTTTCGATATCGGATCGATAGTGATCGAGAAGATAGTTCAGCAGCACATCGTTCCTGTCACACTCCACGACCTCATATTCCTTCTCGATCCTCGACATCTTCCAAAGGAAGTGCAGATTGATCAGGACCAGACAGAAATTCATCAGCGCCGTCGGATACGACTTGATGATGAACGCATAAATGGTAAATATGACCGAACCGACCGTATTGATGATCCGCAGCTTGACGACCGATGTCATCAACATCGATACCAGGACCAGAAAAGAACCCAGATAACCGAAAGCTTCGATCAGAAAATGTGTATTCATTGTTTTAAAGACCTCTCTGTATCTTCATTATAGCTTTTTTCGAAATGATAATCCGAAGCGATCCAGCGATAAACATCTTCATGAGGCTTCGGATACCTTCCCATCAAGGATTCCCGCACGTCTTCAAAGCGGTCCGGCGAGATGCAGCGCACATGACCGAGGATCTCATAATAGTCTTTCATCGACGTCGAGACCGCACAGACGGAAAGTTTCATCCCCTTGGATTCATCGTGGTTGTGTAAGAGACGGTGACGGTACTTCTTGGCTTGCGAAGTGATGTACTTGTGCTCCCTCTCATCGATCGGCCTGGTCTTGAACTCGATGATCCCGATGCGCTCTTTCGATAAGATCAGCACATCCGGACGCACGCCGTTTTCGTTGTCGAAATCCCACAGGACATACTCAAAAAGGATAGACAGTCTTCCATAAGCCCTGTCCTTGTTCACACACTTATTCAGCTGTTCTTTCAGGACATCGTATTCATCCGCCCAGGCATTGATCTGCGCCTTGGAAAGGCGAAACGGCGTCACGAAAGGATAGTTCTCTTCCATCGCCGCCAGGAAAGACTTCTTGTCGGTCTGCAGGAATTCGTCGATCGAAGAACAGAAACAGAAATTATCGATATATTTCTGTGGCATCTACTCTTTGATGATATAGGCATCGACGATCTTGCCGACATACATGGTATGATGATCGCCTTCATCGCTCCCGTTTGAATAATGACGTTCTTTGATCTTTGCGGGGATCTTGGCAAGATCCTGATCCTGCGCATACAAGACTTCGCACTCGATCGTCAAAGGATACTCTTTGATGCCCGGCGTATGATTGACCGACGGCTCAGCCAAAGTCACATAGTCCGCCTTATCGACGTCTCTGCCCGAAAGAGAACCGAAGACTCGGAAGACTTCCGGATCGTAGTTCCCATTTAAAGGAAGCGACAAGGTGAATTCCCCGGTCCGGTCGATCTGCGGCTTCGTATAACGGCTCTGCCGCACATAGACGACGAACGTCTCGATGCCCCACAGGACGCCATAGTGTCCCCAGCCGATGACCATCGAATTGAATTTCTCTCCGTTGGTATTCAGTAAGATGCCGGGCCTCAGCTGTTTTGCGATCAGCTCGGCATAGTCGGCAACACGGATCTTTTCTTTTTTCATAACTCGTACCTCTTCCTTTATTTTACAATGCTCTGCTCATACGGCTTTTCATGAAGCTCAGACAGAAAAAAGCGGAGACCTTGAGATCTCCGCATCGTTTAAACCAGATCTATATGGGAAGAATAGATCTGACACAGCTTCTCCTTTGCCCTTCTGGCTTTCTTCGTCCAGAAGCACAACAGGTCGAAGGCATGAAGATCGCCGTGATAGATGTCGATGTCCGCCTCGACGCCGTGGTTCCTGAGATCCTCCACATAACGAAGCGTCTCCTCGTAGAACGGTTCCCCGTCGCACACATAGGTGTAACAGTAAGGAAGATCGGAATAATCCTGTGCCCTGGCTGCCGAAGCATACGCCGGGACCTCTTTTCCGTAAAGGTCACCGAGATAATGCCGCCAGCCCCAGTGGTTGCGCCGGGTGTTCCAGATCTTGCCGCGGTTGTTGCGGGAACTTTCCGTATCGTAGCAGTCGATCATCGGATACAGCGGCAGCTGCATGGCCACCTTCACTTTCTTCCGGTCTCTGGCATACAGACAAAGCGCTGCCGTCAGACCGCCGCCGGCACTTTCTCCGCCGACAATGATCCGCTCGCGGTCGATCCTCAGATCCTCCGCATGATCCCACATGTACTCCAACGCCGCATAACAGTCTTCAAGTGCTGCCGGATACGGTGCCTTGTTGGCCAAAGTGTATTCAGGAGAAAAGACCCTTGCCCCATAGCGCCGGGCGAGCAGTTTCCCGCAGGAAAAATCGACCATCGACGCCATGCCGAGCATGTAGCCGCCGCCATGGATCCAAAGGATCCCCGGCAGTTTTTCTTTATGATGTCCGGGTTCCAGCAGGATCGTCTTCATCTGACGTCCGCGGGAAGGGATGTTCAGGGTCTTTCTGTTCATAATGTTATTGAATCTTCGTTAATTGTTCGTATAAAGATCTGCACTGATCGAAACGATGATGTGCGAATAGGTCGGGAAGTCATCTGCGCCTGAGAGCGTATGATCGCCGACGACGACGTACAGCAGCGTTCCGTCATAGTATTTCTCGGAATATTCGCCCCAGATCTCATAATCGGTGAAACCGCGGTCCTTAAGATACTTTTCGACATTCTTCTTGGCTGCATAGTAACCGACATCATAATCCGACAGCATCGCCTTCATATCCGCGAAGCTGTCTAAGTGACCCATCGGGATGACCGGGCCGGAAGAGACGACATAGTCGATCTTGGAACCCTTGGTACGTATGCCGGTATCGTTGGAAACGATGTTGCCTGCCGGGACCAGCGATGACTGCATGGTGCGGATACCGACGTTCAGGCCGCTTCCGCGCAAGAAATCCAGGAAGGACTTCTCGGTCTCGCCCTTGAAATCCGGAACGTTGACGTTGACGTCATAACCTGCGGAAACGACATACGATACGGAGTCGCCGCTGGAATACTTGCCGGTATTGTAGGAGATGATCCTGCCTGCCGGGACCGTGGACGACTTGGCCGTCGTACGGCTGCCCTTCAAGCCCATACCGTTGAGGTAATTCAGCAAAGCTTCTTCGGTGGAACCTTCGTATCCGGAAACGACTCTTGCCGGACCAAGAGAGAGACCGTATTTCCACTCTTCGCCCTTTTCATAGGTACCGTAGCCGTGTGTGACGACATACCCCTCGTCGATCCTGGTGGAATAGGCATCGCGCCCGTAGATGTGCTTCGGTGAAAGCGTCAGCTCTCTGGCTTTCGCCTGGAAATCCGACTCGCTCAGACCGATGTAGGTACCGCCGACGACTTCGATCGCATTGATGCAGATACCGTAGTTGAAGGTCTCGCCTTTCACATAGGTACCTGAACCGTGCCATGCGATATTGCCGAAAGCGACATCCTTATTGAAACGGTCGCGGGTCGTGTTGTGGTTCGGATTCAGACCGAGCTGTCTGGCCTTGGTCTCGAACTGTTCGACGGTCAGTCCGATGAAATCGCCGAAGACGATCTGGATCTCGGTATTGACCGGTGTCTCATCCTGCTTCCTGCCGGAAGAAATGTAGACGGTCACCGGCGTATCCTTACGGATGCCGGAAGTCGGCTGGATACGGATGACGTGGTTCTTCTCGACCGTATCGGACGGCTCTTCGATATAGGTCAGCGACTGGATGCCGCTGTTCTGCCGCCAGAGCTCGACATCGGACTTCTGCGTCTCTTCGTTGATATATAAGACCGGGATCTCGGCAACGGCACCGTTGGAGATCTTGAATGAGATATCGGAATTCAGACGGCTGCCGCCCTTGACCGACTGCTCGATGACGGTATCTTTTTCCGCACCGTTTCCGTCGGCATAAGAGACTTCACAGGCATACTTCGTGTCGATCGTGGAACACCACTGATAGACTTCCAAAACATTGTGACCGGTAAAATCCGGAACGGCAGTTGATGAGCATGCGCTCAGGCATGACAGCATCATCAGGATGCAAAGTACTACGACCCCCTTGTTTTTCATCGTCTTTCCTCCTACTGCATGCCCATGACTAAGGAGCTGAGTTCATCGATACTGATGCCGTTGCCCTCGGTCTTCTTATATTCCTTATCGGTCACTGTCACAGAGTAATGTGCGTTGTTGCCGGAGAACAGTGCGAGATTGATGCTTTCGCCGTCCCCGTAAAGATCGACAGCCAGACCCTTGAGCGATTCTTGCCAGTTATGGGAATAGGTATTGTAGTCTCCGCTGAGCTCAAGTCCTTCATAGAGATCGGACTTGCGGACCGTCAGCTTGCGATCTTCGCTTTCATAGTTGGCTTCGATGATGCCGTTAATGTTGTAACCGTACTTGGTCAAAACGAAACCATCCGGTACGCTGACCGGCGGATCGAACTCGATCGAAGATCCGGTGATCGCTTCTTCAAGATCGCCGGTATAGGACCACGGATTGGCCATGCCGATCTCGGCAGTCTCTTCGTTGGAAATAAAGACCACCGGACCGCCGTTTTCATTCTTGTCGTCGTTCCAGATCAGTTTGCCTTCTTCGATGGCGAAGTTTCCGCTTCCGTCATTGTAAGCCTCGGTGACCGTGGACTTGGTATCGGACTCAAAGACCGTGTCGGTCCTCTTGCCGCCAACATAAGTCAGCTGGTTCTTGTCCGCGTCGTAGGCGATATCGAAATCGAAATGCGCCTTTTCGAATGCTGAGCTCGACCAGTCGATCGTGATCTTGTTTTCACTCAATTCCAGGGATGCTCTGCCGGCGATCTCTTCATGATACGATCCGAGCAGCTCTTCCGGAACTTTTACCGTTTCGCTCTCCTCCGCGGGAACTTCCGGTGCTTTCTGTTCTTCTTCTTTCTGGCTTGCGCAGGCAGATGCTCCAAGGACCATCGCCAGCACGAGCAGCACTTTGATCATTTTCTTCATTAACTTTTATCCTCACCTTTTGCCGCTTTTCGCGGCTTTTCTCATTATATGGCAATCCGCGCATCATGTCCGCAACAAAAAAAGCAGTTTTTCAACTGCTTATCGGAATACGACTTCCAGGGAATACTCCTTGGCGACGCCTTTGACGATCGGATTGTAAAGTTCCCAAACCGCAAGTTTGGCGAAGCGGTCCGCCGTCGTCAGGACACCGTCCTCATCGAGCTTCTTCTGCATCTTCTTCCTGGCTTCCGCCTGGATCTGCGATGCCTGTTCCGCTGTCATCTTGATGTCGCCGAATGCCAGCAAGCCCTTGGCGGTATCGCCGAACTGTATCTCGTCCTCCGGGATGTTGATCTCTTCCTGCACGGCATGCGGGATCTTCAGCGTGATCATCTTCTCTTCTTCATTGAAACTGATGTCTCCGCTGCGCAAGGCGGAAAGATCCACGGTGTAGACCGCCGTCCCGTTATAAGTGATCAGCTGGTTCTTGGTGAAGATGCCCCAGTTGAGCAGACCGGTATCGGTGATCACGGATGCATCGGAAACTTTTTGCTGGAAGACCTCCAGTTTCTTCAGTTTGGAGGAATCACCTAAGATCGCCTCTTCAAAATCCGCTGCCGTATAGCCGAAGATGGAATCGTTGTCGATGGTCATATCGTGACCTTCGACCGGTTCATCGAAATGGAAGAATCCGCTCAGTCCGTCATTCAGTGCATTGACTTTCGGCACGATGAGATACGCCAGCAGACCGATCGCCAACAAGGTCGGCAATGCCGACACGATGATATTGCGGAAGCTCGATCTTGCCGTTCCCCGGGCAGCGGCTTTTTCCACTTTTTTCAGAAGTTCTTCTTCATTGAAGTCCTTGTTTTCTTTTTTATCCGACATAAAGACCTCCTTTTCTCACATTTCTAAGATATACTATCTTCCTTCCAGATGCCAAGCGATCAGATAATCCGTCACGATGCCGTAACTCTTGATCCCCTCTTTTTCCGAGAAGGTCTTGAGATAAGTATCGTTCACC
>JAIKXJ010000011.1 GCA_024684175.1 Erysipelotrichaceae bacterium | reverse complement strand
ATGAAGACGGTGTCGATCTGTTCGGTTATACCTGGTGGGGCTGCATCGACTTAGTCTCCGAATCGACCAGAGAGATGACCAAACGATATGGCTTCATCTATGTCGATCTCGACGATTTCGGCAACGGGACTTATAAGAGATCGAAGAAAGATTCCTTCGAATACTATAAACAGGTCATCGCTTCCAACGGAACGCAGCTTGATTAAATCTGAGAAACGGCAGAACATGCCGTTTTGTTTATAATAGAACTGTGAAAAAGAATATGATGCTACTTACTCTTGGTTTATTTTCTGGGGAGAAGAACCTTTGAGTAGAACGAGCATTGAACGCATAAAAAATATTGCTGTTTCAAAATCGGGAGTAAAGAAGATCAGAATACATGATTTCAGGCATTCTCATGCATCCAATCTTATTGGTGAAGGTATGGATATTGTGGCTGTATCGAAACGATTAGGTCACTCAAGTGTCGACATGACCTTGAAAGTTTAAACTCATTTGCTGAAGAAAAACGAAGAAAAGATCACATCTTTTTTAGAAAAATCTTCTCACGATCTTCTCACGGATGATTGAAAATTGTTATTTTATATCGATTTAAATCAATTTAGAACGATTAGCAATGATTAAAAAAGCCTTATTTCATCGTGTTTTAATTAGTTTTGATTTAGAAAAAGAAAAAGCCCTTCAGCGGGCTTGATTTCCGATGGTGCCGACACCGTGAATTGAACACGGGATTCATCCTTACCATGGATGCGTATTACCACTATACTATGTCGGCCTGTATTTTATTCTACTATAAATGAAAGCAAATAAAAATATCCGTGAAGGATATTTTTTACAAATATTTTTTCAGACGGTGATAGAGTTCGGCGATCGGAAGTCCCACGATGGTGTAGTAATCTCCTTCGATGGAACGTATGAATTTGGCGGCATCGCCCTGTATCGCATAGGAACCGGCTTTATCCATCGGCTCGTTGGTGGCAATATACTCGCTGATCTCTTTTTCATCCAAAGGATAGAAGGTCACTTTCGCGACGGAAGAGAAGGTCTCGGTCCGGTCTTTGTACAGGATGCTGACGCCGGTGACGACTTCATGGGTCTTACCGGAGAGTTCCTTCAGCATTGCTTCGGCTTGTTCGATGTTTTTCGGTTTGCCTAAGATGTCGTTTCCGATTTTGACGATCGTATCGGAACCGATGACCAATGCATCCGGATGATCTTTGAATACCGCTTCCGCTTTCCTGAAGGAGAGTTTTTCGATCTCCCTGACCAGATCGTTTTGCGGATCGATCTGCTCATCGATATCGGAGACGATGACATCGAAGGGGATATGCAGAAGTTCCATCAGTTCTCTTCTGCGGGGCGATTTGGATGCGAGGACGATCCTAGTCACCGATGTACCTCTGACAGAGATAGTTGAGTCCTCTGGTCACGAAGTCCGGATCGTATTCATTGAACAGATCGATATACGGTGCGACTTTCTTTCCCAGTCCGCCGCAGCCGATGACGTACATGTCTTCGCCGATCTCGTTCTTCATGCCTTCGACCAGAGACTTCAACATGCCGATATAGCCGTTGTAGATGCCGACGTTCATCGCATCGATCGTGTTGTCGGCAAGATAGGTATCGGTGTGCTTGAGCTCGAATTCCGGAAGCTGTGCGGCATTTTTCCATAAGGTCTCGGCGATCTTGGAGAAGCCCGGAGCGATGATGCAGTGTTTGAATTCACCCTTCCTGGTCACATGACATAAGACGGTGGCGGTGCCCATCGATACGATCAGCATCTCTCTATGATAGAGGTTGTAGGCATAGGCACACATGACGATCAGATCGTCGCCCGTATCCTGAGGATTGGGCATGACGAGCTTGATGCCGTAATCGGTGTTCGGATTGATGTCGACGATGTTGCGCTCGCCGACGATCGATGCCAGCGCATCGAAGATGTTGTCGTAGACACGGGGAACGACGCAGGAAAGGATCGCTTTGTCGATGGCGTCCTCTCTCAGGTTAGCCTTGTAGATGAAGGACAGGATGAGACTGCGGTAGTTGTCGTACACACCGTCGGCACACAGGAAAGAGATCTGCAGATCTCCGTCAAATAAGCCTAATTTCGTACTGGTATTTCCCAAATCAACTGTTAAAATCATATATTCTATTATACGGGTTCACAATTGCTTTTTCCAGGCAATTATCATAAGATAAATAGGTATCCGGGCTTGGCGGAACTGGTAGACGCGCCAGACTTAGAATCTGGTGGGCAACCGTGGGGGTTCGAGTCCCTTAGCCCGGACCACAGGGGATACAAGACTGTCTTTCGGGACGGTCTTTTTCTTTGTATACTGAAGATGAAGAGAAAAAGAATATGGAGGCCAACATGGAAAAAGGACTACTGAAAGAGGCTTTGATCAAATATGTATCGGGCATCGTGCTTCTGTTTGTTTTGTTGTTTCTTCCGGCGGGAGATCTCAAATGGAGGAACGGCTGGCTGTTCATGGGTCTGCTGTTCATTCCGATGTTCATCGCCGGGATCATCATGTATCTCAAGGCTCCGGATCTGTTAAGGAGCCGGCTCAATGCCAAAGAGAAGCAGAGCGAACAGAAAGACGTGATCGCCTACAGCGGCCTGATGTTCCTTCTCTCTTTTATTCTGGCCGGACTCAATGAGCGTTTTCACTGGCTGTCTCTGCCTTCATGGACCGTGATTGCCGCTTCGGTCGTCTTTCTGTTTTCTTACGGTCTGTTCGGCGAGGTCCTGAGAGAGAATTCCTATCTTTCCCGGACCATCGAAGTCAGAGAGGGACAGAAAGTCGTGGACAGCGGCCTGTATGGCATCGTCCGTCATCCGATGTATATGGCGACGCTTTTCTTGTTTTTGTCCATGCCGCTGATCTTGAACAGCCCTGTCAGTTTTCTGATCATGCTGGCGTATATCCCGATCATCGTCAAACGGATCAAAAATGAAGAGGAAGTTCTGGAGAAAGAACTGGAAGGTTATAAAGAATATAAGGAAAAGATCAGATACCGTCTGATCCCGCATGTCTGGTGATCGCAATAAGGCGGGTTTTACAGACATACCGAAGCATTCATACCGGGGATCCTGCTCTTTGCTTTGCAATAAAGAAAAAAGAGGAAGATCCTTTCTTATATCGATCGATAGCATATCTTGAATGCATGTTTTGAATAAAAATGTATACCGGGTATTAAACTAAGAGTATGGAAAAGAAGGATCTGAAATTCATTTTCGTGCACGGGCTTTCCGGCTGGGGAAGCTATGATGAACGCTATGCGCGGATGCCTTACTGGGGGATGCGTAACGGCGATCTGATGCGGCAGCTGAAAGATGCGGGATTCGACGCATATTGCGCTTCCGTATCTCCGCAGGGTTCCGCTTATGACCGGGCATGCGAACTCTATGCCCAGCTTGCCGGAGAGAAGACGGATTACGGCATCGTCCATTCGCAAAGATACGGTCACGAACGCTTCGGGCGGGATTTCACATCGAGGCCTTTGATCGATGACTTTGATAACAGTTCTCTGGTCCTTCTGGGACACTCTTTCGGCGGGGCGACGATCCGCATGTTCGCCAAGATCATGGAATACGGGATCGAAGAAGAACGCATCGAAGGCGGTTCAAGGTTTTTCGCCGGCGGAATGAAAGAGAGGATCTTTGCCCTGGTCTGTCTGGCGGCACCGCATAACGGTACGACGGCATATGACATGTACGAAGATGCGGGATTCGATCCGCAGGCGATCAAGGGGACGCTGGTCGAACGGCTGGCGGCCGGGCTGATGAGCAAAGCCGACACGCCGCAGACTCCTTTGCCTTGGAATGACTGTGCCGCCTATGATATGCATATCGACAATGCAATGAAGTTGAATGCACAGATGCCGTTATCTTCGGATATCTACTATTTTTCCCAGCCTTGCCGCATCACAAGTCAAGACGGGCAAGGCAGAGAAGTACCCGATGCAAAGCGCACTGAAGTATTGTATTCCCGCAGCAGCAAGCGCATGGGCGCCTATACGGGAAAAACTAGAGGCGGTCTTTCGATCGATGAAAGCTGGAAGGCCAATGACGGACTGGTCAATACGCTTTCTTCGATGTATCCGTCTGACGATCCGCACTGCGATCTCGATGAAAAAGACATACGAAAGGGGATCTGGAACGTATTGAAGACCTATGAGGGCAATCATATGTCTTTGCAGGGAGGCTTGTTGATCAAGAACGAAGTCTTTCCTTATTACAGGGATCTTCTTTCCCTGATCGGATCATTGAATTGAAATGATTTTGCCTTGTTTTGCAACAAATAACGGGCTGAGGTTTAGAAAAAAAGAAAAATCTGCGATAATGATGATAGATAATGGCATCTGCTGAGGTGCCGTGCGAAAGCGGAAAGGAAACTGTGAGGGGGGTTTACTCAATGCCTGAAAAGAAAAAAGAAACGAAAACTACAAGCAAGACAGTAAAAAAAGCGAAAACAGAGAGTTCGCTGAAGGAAACGGAAAAGAAGACGGTAAAAAAGACTAAGACTAAGGAAGCTGCTGCCGATGCGCAGATAGCGGAAGTCATGGTCGCTGCCGACGGTAAAGCCGCCAAGCCGGCAAAGAAGGCTTCCAAGGCCGTAAAAGCAGCCAAGGAAGAAAAACCGGTTGCTGAGAAGAAGACGAGAAAGACCGTCAAAGCCGTCAAGGTCAAGAAAGCGGAAGAAAAGGCCGAAGAAAAGATCGAAGAAAAAGTCGAAGAACCTATCGTCTTTGAAGAACCGGTCAGGGATCTCGGCCCGAGAAGAAGTGTCGCTTTCATCGGTTCGGAGTGCTATCCTTTCGTCAAGACGGGCGGTCTGGCAGATGTCATGTATGCTTTGCCGAAAGAACTCGTCAAGCAGAACTGCGATGTCAAGGTCATCCTGCCGCGTTACAAATGCATTCCTTGGAAATTCCAGGAGAAGATGATCTACCGCGGAGAATTCTACATGGATCTTTGTGCTGACGGCCGTCAGTTCTATGTCGGTATCATGGAATATGAATCCGACGGCGTCGTCTATGACTTCATCGATAACGAGGAATTCTTCAGCAGCGGGAATCCGTATACCAATATGGTCGACGATATCCCGAAGTTCTGCTACTTTGCCAAAGCAGCCTTGTCTGCCCTGTTATATCTGAATTGGATCCCGGATGTGATCCATTGCCACGACTGGCAGGCGGCTCTGGTCCCTGTCTATCTGCATACCAAATTCGAAAATACGGCGATCGCCGGTTCCAAGACCATCATGACCGTTCACAACCTGCGTTTCCAGGGCATCTATGATATGAGAACGATCTCTTACTGGTCAGGACTTCCGGATTATGTCTTCAATAAGGACTGCCTCAAGGTCGGCTATAATGATGCCAACATGCTCAAGGGCGGTCTGGCTTATGCCAACATGATCACGACGGTCTCTTCCACTTATGCCGGCGAGATCCAGACGGAATTCTATGGCGAAGGACTGGATGCGCATCTGCGTTACCATTCCGGCAAGCTCAGAGGTATCGTCAACGGTATCGACTGTGACATCTGGAATCCGGATACGGATCAGAGGATCTACACCAACTACAATACGGAAGATGCGATCGAAAAGAAGAAAGTCAACAAGAAGTCTTTACAGGAAGAACTCGGCCTGGCGGTCGATGAAAACAAGTTCGTCATCGGCCTGATCTCCAGACTCACGAATCAGAAGGGTCTCGATCTGATCAACGCGATCGTTCCGCAGATGATCGACGGCAATACGCAGCTGGTCGTCTTAGGCACCGGTGATCCGGGCTATGAAGATTCTTTCCGTTACTATGAGAACGCGTACAAGGGCGAAGTCTGTTCCTGCATCATGTACGATGAGGACCGCGCTCACAGGATCTATGCGGCATGCGATGCATTGCTGGTACCGTCCTTATTCGAACCGTGCGGACTGACGCAGCTCATCGCCATGCGTTACGGCACACTGCCGATCGTCAGAGAGACCGGCGGTCTCAAGGATACGGTCGAACCGTACAATATGTTTGAAGATTCCGGAAACGGTTTCACGTTCGACGGTTACGATGCGGGCCTTCTGCTGGATGCGATCAACAGGGCAAAGACGCTCTACTTCGAGCACCGTGAAAACTACGACAAGATGGTCATCCGCGATATGAACAAGGATGTCTCCTGGGAGAGATCCGCTGCACTCTACAGAGAACTGTATCTGCAGCTGAGACCGGAATAAGAAACAGATCAAGGGCTGAAAAAGCCCTTTTTCTTTTGGAAAAAATGTCAGGTATTTTACGAAAAATTTACATATCGGGTGTATAGTCGCGGTATATTTAAAGTAATGATATACTGTGTTGAAGACGACGCATCGATCCGTGAACTGATCATCTATACGCTCAAGCTGTCAGGTTTTGAAGCACTCGGTTTTGAAGAGAGCGATGCGATGTTCGAAGAGCTGAACAGGCAGATCCCCGATCTGATCCTTTTGGATATCATGCTTCCGGGAAAAGACGGCTTGCAGATCCTTTCCGAGTTGAAACAGGATCCCCGTTTTGCCGACATCCCCGTCATCATGGCAACTGCCAGGACATCGGAATACGACCGGGTCATCGGTCTGGACAGCGGTGCGGATGATTATCTTTCCAAGCCGTTCGGCATGATGGAGATGATCTCGCGGGTCAAGGCTGTCCTGCGCCGCGGCAGGAAGGCAAATACGGTGGAACAGATCGTTTTCTCTGATGTCGTCATCGATAAGCAGAGAAGGACCGTCGAGGTCAACAGAGAGCCTGTTGAACTGACCTTGAAAGAATACGAACTGCTTTTGACTCTGGCTGAAAACAAAGGGATCGTCTTTTCCCGTCAGCAGCTGCTCGAAAAAGTCTGGGGCAGCGATTATTTGGGAGAGTCCAGGACCATCGATGTCCATGTCGGAACGCTTCGTTCCAAATTGGGCGAGTACGGTTCGTATATCTCGACGATACGCGGTATCGGTTATTGCTTAAAAGAAGAGGAAGATGGCAAATAAGATCTTCAAATCCATTCTTGCAGTCGCGATGACGGTCTTGGTTCTGACCGTCATTTTCACAGTGGATGAGATGTATCAGAGTTTTTTCAATGCCCAGATGGAGCTTTTGGAGGCAGAGACCAAGGTCATCGCCTACGGGATCGATGAAGACGGGATCTCGTTTCTCGATGATCTCGAAGAACCGGATTACCGTATCACACTGATCGATGCCGACGGTACGGTCATCTATGACAACAGCAGCAGCGACATCGCATCGATGGACAACCATCTGGACCGACAGGAAGTACAGGATGCATTTACGACGGGCTTCGGTACATCGACCAGGCAGTCGGCGACACTGACGGAAAAATATGTCTATACCGCCACCTTACTGAAAAACGGCGATGTGGTGCGCCTTTCCAACACCTATCCTTCGATGTATCATGTGATGTCGATCCTGGCACAGCCTCTGGCATTCATCATCCTGCTGATCTTCGTGATCTCTTTCCCGCTGGCCTTTCATCTGACTTCACGGATCGTCGATCCGCTGAACCGCATCGATATGGACAATCCGGATGAGGTCAACTGTTACAGGGAGATCGAGCCGATGATGAAACGGCTTTCCCAGCAGCAGAATATGATCAACAAGGACAGAGAGACATTGCTGAGGAAGAGGCTGGAATTTGAAACGATCACCGGAAATATGAACGAGGGCATGGTCCTTCTTTCCGTCGACGGTGTGATCATCGATATCAACAAGGCGGCGAGAAAGATCCTCGGAGAAAACGAAGATATTCTCGGCGACTACATTTCGGCATGTGAAGCTTATCCCCGTTTTGCCGATCTGATCCGGGGGAGCCGGAAGGGACAGTATGCCTCCAAACGGATCCGGCTGAATGAAAAGATCTATGAATTTGAGATCTCGCCGGTCAAAGTCGATGACAGTGTTTCCGGTTATGTCCTGCTGATCTTTGATGAGTCTTATAAAGAAGCCAACGAAGAATTACGGAAAGAGTTTGCGTCCAATGTTTCCCATGAACTCAAGACGCCGCTGCAGTCGATCCTGGGATATGCGGAACTGCTGAAAAACGGTCTGGTGAAAAACACCGATCAGAAAGAGTGCTATGACAAGATCTACAAGGAAGCGCAGCACATGTTCACTCTGGTGAAGGATGTCATCAAAGTCTCACACCTGGAAGATGAGGAGACGGTGATCGCCAAGGAGAACATCGATCTGTCGTCGCTTTGTCAGCAGATCGCCGATCTTCTGAAAGCGGAGGCCAAAAACGTCACGATCTTTACCGATATACAAAAAGGTCAGGTCGTCTATGCCAACGAGGAACTGCTTGAAGGCATCATCTACAATCTCATCGAGAATGCGATCCGTTACAATGTGGAAAACGGAAAGGTCTTCGTGAAGGTCAGCGGGGATGACAAAAACGTCTTCCTCAGTGTGGAAGATACCGGTATCGGTATCGCTAAAGAGGACCATGAACGGATCTTCGAACGCTTCTATCGGGTCGACAAGGCCCGCTCCAAACAAGTCGGCGGGACCGGACTGGGTCTTTCGATCGTCAAGCACAGCTGTATCCTGAACAACGCGACGATTGATCTGGAAAGCGAACCTGGAAAAGGATCGAAATTCACCGTCCGATTTGAAAAGTCATGATTTACATAGAATTTACCTGGATTTGAAACACCTGTGACAAGGCGGCGATATCTTAATATCGGGGGATATCGGGATATGGAAATGGATCAGTTATTCAGCGATCTGCTCAGACTGCTTGCCGGAATAGGTGTTTTTCTTATGGCATGCGAGATCATGTCAAAAAATCTGGAGGCGATCAGTTCGGACAAACTGAAATCCCTGTTTTCCAAAGTTTCGGGCAATAAACTGATCGGTGTCATGATCGGTGCTCTGGCGACGGTGGCGATACAGTCTTCCGGTGCTACGACCGTCATGACGATCGGTTTCGTCAATGCCGGGATCATCACGCTTTCTCAGGCGGCCACGATCATTTTCGGCGGTGAGATCGGAACGACCATCACCGGCCAGATCGTTGCCTTAGGCATGTTCGATCCGGGAAGTTTTGATATCAATATACTATTTTCTTCTTTGGCAGGCATCGGTGTCTTCATCAATATGTTTGCCAAAAACGAGAAGAAGAAGCTTTTAGGTTATGTCCTGGCGGGCTTGGGAATGTTGTTCGTCGGTCTGAATATGATGTCGGCGTCCATGCGCGGTTTTGCGGAAACGGAAGGACTCAAGCTGTTCCTGGCCAGGATCGATTCGGTGATCTTGCTGATCATCATCGGTGCGCTCATCACGGCGATCATCCAAAGTTCATCGGCCATCACTTCGATCGCGATCACGATGGTCGTTGCCGGCCTCATCGATCTGAACCAGGGCATCTATCTGACGTTGGGCGCCAATGTCGGGACCTGTCTGACCGGTCTTTTGGCCGGCATGAAGAGCGAATCGATCAATGCGCGCAGGGCTTCACTGATCCAGCTGATCTTCAATATCGGCGGTGTGATCCTGGTCGCAGTCATCGACGGTCTCATCAAGATGAGCAGTTCCGGCGCGATGTCTTTCTCCGTGATGTTCCAGCAAATGTTCCCGGGCATCCCGCATACCCAGCTGGCGATGTTCCACACGTTCTTCAATATCGCTTCGGTCATCCTGGTGCTGCCGATCAGCGATCTTCTGGTCAATCTGACCAAGCGCTTCATTCCGGATGACGGCTCACAGCTGTCGAAACAGCGTTTCTTCTTTGTTGATGAAAACATGATCGCCACACCGGCCATTGCCGTTTCGCAAGTCAAGAAAGAGATCATCAACATGGCGATGATCGCCATCGATAACTTCAATCTGGCGATCGAAATGATCCTGAGCAGCGATCTGTCCAAGGAATCTTTGCTGGAAGACAACGAAGATGAACTCAATTTCCTGAATCATCATCTCGTCGAGATCGTCGTGCAGCTCACCCGCAAGGAAAGCATCTCGAAGAAAGACTATTACTTCCTGACCTCGACGTACCGTATCATTTCAGACCTTGAAAGGATCGGCGATTATTCGATCAACATCAAAGAATACGCGCAGAACGTCAGGGACGGAGGAGAATCCTTCTCCGATGAAGCAAGAAAAGAGATCAAAGATGTCCAGAAACTGATCAACGATCTCTATCAGGTCACCATGCAGATCTTCGGTTCCAATAAGCGCAAGCTGATCAAGGAAGCGTACAAGATCGAAGATCAGATCGATGATCTGACCAGAAAGATGGCGCAAAACCATATACAGCGTCTGAGCAGGGGGGAATGTACGGCAAATCTCGGTGCTCAGTATCTCAAACTGTCTTCCGATACCGAAAGGATCGGCGACCACCTGATCAATATCAACGACAAGGATTATATGATCTCTCATTAAAGAAAGGAGGCAAAGATGTACAGACTGATCTGGAAATATGTCAATAAGTTTGATATGAAACAAAAACACAGACAGTATTTCTATCTGTTTCTTTGTACACTCATTTTTGCCTTTGCCGGTGCCGCCGTGTGGTTCGCTTTCGGAAAACAGCTTTTCGGCGATTCCGTAAAATGGATGATCTGTGTCATCGGTTTTCCTTCGGTGATCTTCGGTTTTCTTTTCGGAGTCTTCGCATTATTCAAGATCGATCAATAGACTTGCCTGAAGGCAAGTTTTTTTGTGAATGCAAAAGGATGCGATTTGTGATTTAATGAGTATTGTACGTTATGCATTTGAGAGACGCTGATAAAAGAGAACCGCTTTTTGATAAAGCTTTGTATAAAGATATCCTGTCCTTTGCCTGGCCGATCATGCTGGCAAACCTGTTGCAGATATCTTTTAATTTTGCCGACACGATGGTCGTGGGCAATTATGTTTCGGAAAAGGGTCTGGCTGCTGTCGGCTCGGCGGGACCGCTGATCGTCTTTTTTACCTGGGGGCTCAACGGCCTTTCCTTGGGAGCCGATGTGCTGATCTCACGGATGATCGGGGCGAAAGAACATGATACGATCCCAAAAGCTGTATGTTCGGCCATCGCCATCGCTCTGTGTTTCGGCTCGGCGATCGGTGTCTTCGGTTTTCTGTTCTCCGAACAGCTGCTGCTGCTTCTGTCGACTCCCGCAGATATCCTGGCCGATGCCTGTCTTTATACGAGGATCTATTTTTTGGCGTGTCTGCCGATCGCGGTCTATCACTTCGGTTCTTCGATCTTGCGAGCCGGCGGCAATACCAAGGATCCGACGCGTTTTCTTGCGATATCCGGGGCTTGCAATGTCGTTTTGAATTTCCTGAGCGTCGCTTTGCTGAAGCAGGGGATCGTCGGTGCCGCTATATCCAGCATCATTGCCCAATGCGTTTCGGCATGCCTGATCATAAGGAAACTGATCAACGAAGAAAGCTGTCTGCGTCTGAAAGCGGACAAGGATCTTCTGGACCTCTCCCTGATCGGCAAAATGCTTCGTTACGGCATTCCTTCGGCGCTGCAGAATCAGCTGTTTTCTTTCAGCAACATCATCATCCAGTCGAGCATCAATTCTTTCGGCTCGGATTTCGTTGCCGCCAATACGGCTGCCAACGCGATCGAAGAGTATGTCTATGTCTTCGTCGATGCCTTCCCGCTGGCCTCATTGAGTTTCAATTCACGGTTTTACGGTGCGAAGGACTATAAGAAGATCGCCAGGATCACATGTACGACGTTTATGATCTGCGGCATCGGTGCATTCGGCATCGGCGCTTTCATCCTGCTCAACGGAAGATTCTTTCTGTCTTTTCTGGTCAAAGAGACACGGATCATCGAATTGGGGATGTACCGTTTGTTTTTCGTGACGTTCTTCTTGTTCTTGAACGGACTGCTGGATGTGATTGTCAATTCGATCCGCGGCATGGGACTGGTCACTTTGCCGACGGTCGTGACACTGGTCTGCGTCTGCGGTTTCCGTTTGTTTTATATCTATACCGTCTTTTCGGCACATCACACGCCCTCGGTCTTATACGGCTGTTTCCCGCTCAGCTGGACGCTGGCTTTTGTGATACAGCTCGGTATCTGGATCTTGCGATATAGAAAGATCTCCCGGGAAGAAGCAGAATCTTTTTAAAAAAACTGTTGGAAACTGAAAATGATTAGTATATAATTAATAAGGTATCCGGACACTTAGCTCAGTTGGGAGAGCACCTCCTTGACGTGGAGGGGGTCAGGGGTTCGAGTCCCTTAGTGTCCACCATTTGAAAACAAGAGCACCCGAAAGGGTGCTTTTCTTTTGCCTGTGCTTCTTTGATAGAATAAAGATAGAAGAACAGTAAACATCATGTGTGTAAAGGAGGTGAAACCGTTTGAAGTGTCCCAATTGTTCAGGCACGCTTTACTATGATATCGCTTTGAAGAAGCTCAAGTGTCAAAGCTGCGGTGCTGTTTCCGAAGTCAAAGATTATAAAGAAGATGCATCCGCTTCCGAAGATATCATCGAAGGTGCCAGGCTTTATACCTGTAAAAACTGCGGAGCGGAACTGATCAGTGCCAATGATGAAGCTGTGAGTTTCTGCACCTACTGCGGAAGTCAGCAGCTGCTGCAGTCACAGATGGAAGGGGTGAAACGCCCGAAATACATCATCCCGTTTTCAGTCACCAAAGATCAATGCAAGAAGATCTATGAGAAGGAGGTCTCTTCCAAGGTCTTCGTACCGAAAGAATTCAAAGATCCGGACTTCATTGAACGTTTCCGTCCTTTTTTCATCCCCTACTGGATGTACAGGGTCTCGTTCCGTCAGGATCCATTGAAATTCAAAGGACATAAGAATTATACGGCCGGCGGCTATGACTATTTTGAGGATTACGATGTCAGTGTCAAGCTCGATGAGAGCGCTTATGGCGTCCCATACGATGCTTCACGCAATTTTGACGATGCGATCGCCGAACACATCGCGCCGTTTTCCCGAAAATATCTTCGCAATTATCAGCCGGGTTACCTGGCGGGCATGTATGCCGATTCACCGAACGTCGATGCCGATATCTATGAAAAAGAGGTCCTGGAGAAGGCAAGCTATATGGCGGTGGAGAAGATGAAAGCATCTTTGGGTAATATCGAACTCGAGATCCCGGTCCGCAAGAAAAAGCTTCAGGACTATCTGATGGCGAAAAAAGAAGGCGCCGATACGTTCTATCTTCCGGTCTGGTTCCTGACCTGGAAGAAGGGTGACCGCGTCGCTTATGCGGTGGTGAACGGGCAAAGCGGAAAGATCCACATCGATCTGCCGGCCGATATGAACACGTTCACCAGATATACGGCGATCGGTGCCGGTATCCTCTTCGTCTTGCTGACGCTGTTCGTCTCTGTGACATCGCGTTTCGTCATCTGGTTTGCGGCGCTTCTGGTCTACCTGGTCGGCATCCGTTACCATCAGGAACTGAAACAGATCCGCAACCGGGAGAATCATGTCTTTGACAAAGGCTATCTGCTGACTGACGGGAAAGAACTGGCGATGTCGGAAAAGAAACGGGACCGTTTACGTAGGAGAGCTGCTTCTTATAACGGAAATGTGGCGGCTATCCTGATGGGATCGGGACTGGTCTTCTGCTTCCTGCTCTTCACTTTTCTGGGAGAGATGTATGATTTTCTGGTCTCCCAGCAAGGTGCCATCGCTTTGACTTTCATCATACTCGTCCTTGAGACCGTGCGTTTCTTCAAGCAGATCGCAGCTGCCCGTTATCTGAAAAACAAACGCTCGCTGTTCATCTGCTTCCTGGGGCTGGGTTCCATCATCTACGCTTTTGCAGTCGCATCGGCAGAACCGGTACAGGACTGGTGGTATTATCTCGGTGCCCTGATCTGTCTGATGTCGGCAAGCGCGATGTCGATCGATCTGATCCTTCGTTACAACGAAACTTCGACAAGGCCTTTGCCTTCGTTCTATGAAAGGAAAGGAGGAAACGACCGTGCGTGATCTTATGAAGAGCCTGCTGCTGGCACTGCTGCTGACTTTCGTATGCGCCGATCTTGTCCCGGTCTATGCCGCATCGGATTACCGGATCGTTTTCGAGGATGAAGAAGACTTGCTCAGCGACCAGGAAGAAGCTGCTTTGAAACGGGATATGGAAGGGATATTGGCGTACGGCAATGCGGGATTCGTCACCGTGAATCAGTACGAGAATACTTCTTCTTATGCAAAAGCGAAGTACCGCGAACTGTTCGGAAAAGAAAGCGGCATCCTTTTCGTGATCGATATGGGAAGACGGAACATCTGGATCTATTGCGACGGAGCGATCTATCGAAGCATCGATAAAGCCTATTCCAATACGATCACCGACAATGTCTACCGGTATGCCTCAAGGGGAGAATATTATCAATGTGCCGAAAAGGTCTTTGAACAGGCTTTGACGCTTTTGAAAGGCGGGAGGATCGCTCAGCCGATGAAATACATCTCCAATGTCCTGATCGCCTGCGTCAGTGCGCTTCTGATCAATTTCTTCATCCTGACGATCCAGAGAAAAGACGATGAAGATATCATATACAATGCCAAGCCGGCATTGACGACGCTCGTCGGGGTCTCGGTCCTTTCCAAGAAGATCACAGCTTCCCGTTCGAGAAGACATGTCGAATCTTCCTCTTCTTCCGGAGGAGGCGGAGGCGGCTTTTCCGGAGGCGGCGGAGGATCCTCCGGCGGGGGAGGCGGCCACAGCTTCTAGGACTTTCATGGGATAAACATATATAATATAAGTAAGAAAAAACAAGGAGAACAATGATATGGAAATGAGATTCTATCGCTGCAAACGCTGCGGCCAGATGGTCGCCATCGTCAAGAAGAAAGGCTGTCCGGTCATGTGCTGCGGAGAACCGATGGAGGAGATCAAAGCAGGCGAATCGGACGGTGCGGTCGAAAAGCACGTACCGGTCTATGAGATCAAAGACAACAAAGTCTACGTGACGGTCGGTTCCGCAGAACACCCGATGAGTGAAGAACACTACATCGAATGGATCGCTCTTCAGACCAAGGGAGGCAACCAGCGTAAGGCTCTGAAGCCGGGCGATGCGCCGAAAGCAGTCTTTGCCCTGCTGGAAGACGACGAAGTGGAAGCGGTCTACGCTTATTGCAACCTGCATTCTTTGTTCAAAGCTTAAACTCGCAGATCATTTATTTGCCCCGTTTCAAGACGGGGCTTTATAATTGTTTCAGGAGAATCCATATGTCGCTGATCTATAAACTGTTCAAACTCGATCCCGACAGCAGAGAAGGCGTCGTTTCCGCGACATCTTTGTTGAACGTGATCGTCAATCTTCTTGTTGCATTGATGAAAGTGATCGTCGGACTGATTGCTTCTTCGATTGCTATCGTATCGGAAGGCGTCAACAATGCGACCGACGCGCTTTCTTCCATACTGACGCTCGTCGGAACGAAGCTTGCCGGCAAAGCACCGGATGCCAAGCATCCTTTCGGCTACGGCCGCATCGAATATCTGACATCGCTGATCATTGCCTCTTTCATCCTGGTCGGCGGTATCGAGATGCTGAGCAGCTCGGTCAAACTGATCTTCGAACCGGAAGAACTCAATGTCTCTTATGTCTCTCTGGCCGTTGTCCTGGTTTCGGCGGTCATCAAATATGTCATGGGCGTCTATACGATGAAGACCGGAAAAAGAGTCGGTTCCGACACGCTGGAAGCCGTCGGTGTTGACTGCCGCAACGATTCTTTCGTTTCGGTCGTCACGATCTTTTCCGCTTTGGTCTATCTTCTGGGTCATTTTTCCATCGATGCTTTTGCCGGTGTCTTTACTTCTTGTTTGATCATCAAAGCCGGTTTCGAGATCATGAAGGATACGGTCTCGGAGCTGCTCGGTCAGCCGGCGAACGAAGAGTTCGTCAAGGAACTTTACAAAGAGATCCGCAGTACGGACGGTGTCATCAATGCCGTCGATATGGTCCTTCACAACTACGGTCCGGATACTTATACGGGATCCTGCAATGTTGAGCTTGATCACAAGAAGAGCGTCGGCGACGTCTATGAATTTCTCAGAGGCTTGCAGATAAAGATCCTGGAGAAATACCGTGTGGCGATGGTCTTCGGCATTTATGCTGTGGACAACGATTCGCCGGATTCCCATAAACTGCGCAGCGAGATCGCGGATTTCGTCAAATCCAAGGAACACATCAAGTCTTATCATGCGATCTATTCGGATGAAAAGACCAATCGGATCTATTGCGATCTGGTCGTGGACTATGAAGCCGACCGCCTCAAGACCTGTGAGGAATTTACAAAGTATCTTTCCGGGATCTATCCGGACAAAGACATACAGGTCAATATCGATACGGAATTCGTATAAAGCATCGGCAAAATCTAGCGATGAAGCCTTTCTGAAAAGAGAGGCTTTTTTCATTTACACTTCAATCTATGTTCAGATGAAGTTCACATTCAAAAAATATCATGGAACCATAAAAGAAAGGAGGGACGCGATGGAGACATTCAGACGTTTTGAAAAGAAGTATCTGCTTGATGAACGGCAGTACCGCAGACTGATGGTCTTACTGAAAGACCGTATACTGCCAGATAAGTTCTATGAAACGGATATCCGTTCGATCTACTATGATACGGATGATCATGAGCTGATCCGCCGTTCGATCGAGAAACCGGAGTATAAGGAAAAGCTGCGGATACGTTCTTACAAGGAAGTGACGGACGATGAAACGGTCTTTGTGGAACTGAAAAAGAAGTTTGACGGGATCGTCTATAAGAGACGGACGAAAGCTTTAAGTGTACAGCTGCTGGACGACTTATACAAATGTCAGTTCAAAGATCCCCAGGTCGGAAAAGAGATCTTATATGCATCGGATCATTACGGCGGATTGAGACCTTCGATCTTCATCGGCTGCAAGAGGACCTCCTTTACGGGAAAGGAAGATGAGGATCTTCGGATCACTTTCGACAAAGAGATCTGTTACCGGATGGAAGATCTCTCATTGAGAAAAACGGAAAAAGATAAGCTTCTGACCGATAAGACGGTCATGGAGCTCAAGATCAAAGATGCGATGCCTTTATGGCTCTCGGAGATATTGGATGAAGTGAAAGCTTATCCGAGAGGTTTTTCCAAAGTCGGCAATGCGTTTCTGAAAGAATTACAAGGAGTTTAAGACCATGACAAACATATTCTCAAGCATTTTCACAGGTTCATTGACACTCGGTCAGTTCTTGCTGTCGATCGTCTCTTCCATGATCATGGGACTGATCTTATCGATCGTCTTCATGCATAAAAACACATATACGAAATCTTTCATCACAGCACTGGTCCTGATCCCGGCTGTTGAGACCGTCGTCATCATGCTGGTGAACGACAACCTCGGTGTCGGACTCTCCGTAGCCGGATCTTTCGCTCTGATCCGTTTCCGTTCCGTCAAAGGCAATGCCAGGGAACTGGTCGCCGTGTTCATCGCGATGACCATCGGTATCATCTGCGGTACGGGCTATGTCGCTTTGGCCGGCATCTTCACACTTCTGTTGTGTGCAGTGATGCTGGCACTCACTCTGACAGGCTTCGGCAAGGTTTCGGAGAATGACCGTTATCTCAAGATCACGATCCCGGAATCGCTCAATTACGATGAGGTCTTCACCGATGTCTTAGACAGATACACAAATTCTTATGAACTCGAAAGCATCAAGACACTGACTCTGGGCTCTTTGTTCAGAGTCGAGTATTCCATCGATATGAAAGATGGTTCAAAAGTCAAGGCAATGATCGATGAACTCAGGACGAGGAACGGCAACCTGGAGATCATGTGCGGCAGACCGGCGACCAACAGGGAGGAACTATAATGAAAAAAATGATCTGTTTCATGGCTGCTTTGCTGCTGCTGTGCGGCTGCAACACAGTCATATCCGATAATGTGGATTCGGCAGAAAATGAAATTGCCGACGCATATGATCTGTCGTTTACCGAATCGGAAGAGGATGCTTCTTATTCTCTCAACGGTTCGACCTATATCGCTTTATCCGATGCCGACGTAAAGATCACTAAGGGCGGAACATACATCCTGGAAGGAACGATGAACGACGCTTCGATCATCGTGGAAGTGTCCAAGGATGAAGATGTTCAGCTCGTACTCAATAATGTCACGATCTCTTCCGGTGATTTTGCCGGCATCTACATCGCGGAAGGCGATGAGATCACGATCACGCTGGCCGATAACAGCATCAATACGATCACGGATTCCGGCACCTACACGCAGATCGATGAAAACGATGTGGATGCTCTGATCTATTCCAAGGCGGATCTGACAATCAACGGCAACGGTACATTGACCCTGTCTTCAGCATACAATCATGGCATCGTCTCAAAAGATGATCTGGTGATCACGGGCGGAAACTATGAGATCGATGTTGCCGGTCAGGCTCTGAAAGGAAAAGATGCCCTGATGATCTCGGACGGAACTTTCGACATCAAAGCCGGAAAAGATGCACTGAAGTCGGACAACGATGAAGAAGAATACAGAGGATACATCAATATCACCGGCGGTGATTTCACCATCAGCTCATCACAGGATGCGATCTACGGTCTCAACCTGGTCAATATCTCCGGCGGCACATTCGACATCACGACTGTCAGCGCAGACGGCAGTTCCGCTAAAGGCATCAAATCCGATGTCAGCATCGAGATCTCCGGCGGTACATTCACGATCGATTCTTCGGATGACGGCATCCATTCCAACGGGGATCTGCTGATCAGCGGCGGAAGCTTCACGATCGACAGCAGTGATGACGCCATCCACGCCGACAGCAAGCTGCAGATCGATGAGTGCACATGTCTGATCGATGCCCACGAAGGCCTGGAGGCCACTTATGTGCTGATTAACGGCGGAGATATTTCGATCAGTGCGGATGATGACGGGATCAATGCTTCTCAGACCGTGACGGCATATACGGCAACGGTCGAGATCAATGACGGCTATATCAGGATCGACATGGGCCAGGGAGATACCGATGCGGTCGATTCCAACGGCTATATCTACATCAACGGCGGCACTTTGGAGATCAACGCACAGTCTGCGTTCGACTATGATGCCGGCGCCGAGAAAAACGGCGGTACGATCATCGTCAACGGAACTGAGACCGACCAGATCACCGGTCAGATGATGGGCGGATTCGGCGGCATGGGCGGCATGGGTCCTCAAAGCCCGTGGGGCTCTTTTGAAGAAAACGAACAGGGATCGGGCGATCAAAACGGACGGTCCGATCCGTTCGTTCATCAGGGAGGAAGGCACTAGTCTTCCTTTTTTTCTTCTTTGATGTTGTATAATGAAAGAAAGGTACGACTATGAGCCAATTGAAAGATTTTAAATGTCCCAACTGCGGCGGCCGTTTAGAGTTCGATGCCCAGACACAGAAAATGAAATGTCCGTATTGTGACGGTACTTTTGATCCCGAGATCTTTGATGAAGGAGAAGACTATACCGTAACTTCGGATACCTGGGAAGACGATGATGCGATCGTCTATACCTGCCGTTCCTGCGGCGGGCAGATCATCGCGGATAAAGATACTGCTGCCGGCAGCTGCCCGTATTGCGGCAACCCGGTCGTCATGACCGGCAATGTTTCGGGAATCTACAGACCGAAGAAGGTCATCCCTTTCTTATTGGATAAAAAGCAGGCCAAGGAACGCTACCGTCAGTTTCTGAAGGGCAAACCGCTCCTGCCGGATGCGTTCAAAGAAGAGTCGACGATCGATGAGATCAAGGGCATCTATGTTCCGTTCTGGCTCTTCGGCGGAAAGGCGAATGCACGGATGTGGTTCGATGCCACCAGGACCCGGCATTGGAACGAGGGCGAATATATGTGCACGGAGACCAGCTACTATAAGCTGTTCCGTTCCGGTTCGGTCCGTTTTGCGGATGTGCCGGTCGATGCATCGGGAAAGATCGATGATCTTCTGACCGAATCGATCGAACCGTTCGATGTATCCAAAGCCAAGGAGTTCTCGGATAATTATCTCGCCGGCTATTATGCGGATAAGTATGATATCTCGGCAGAAGATTCCGTCGCCAAAGCCAATTCAAGGATCGCCAATTCGACATCTTCCTTGTTTTCATCGACGACAGGCATGTACGAGACTTGTGTTCCTTCTTCCTCTTCGATCTCGATCAACGAAGGAAGACAGGATTATGTCATGTATCCGGTCTGGCTGCTCAACGTGAAGTACGGCGGTAAGATCTACGGTTTTGCGATGAACGGACAGACGGGAAAATTCGTCGGTGAACTGCCGACGGACAAGGGCAAGCTCATAAGGATCATCTTAAGTGTGTTCTTCGGTGTCAGCGCAGCCATGAGCATCCTGCAGTATGTGCTGTATATGGTGAGGTGAAGATATGAAAAAAGTAATGAAACTTCTCCTCATCGGTCTGCTCGCCCTGCTGTGCACGAATATGGTCTTTGCCCAGGACCAGCATGTCGTCTTCGAGGACTACAGCGACTTCATGAGTGAAGAGGATTACCGAAAGCTCAACGAAGATCTTGCGCAGATCAAAGAAAACTACGATATCGATATCTATTTCGTCTACGATACCTCGATCAAAGACAGCGAAGAAGGGGTCGAACAGTTTGCCAAAGACTTCCTGTCGAAAAACGCTTCCGCTGCCAGCAATGTCGTCATCGCCATGTCGGAGTCCTTCTATTACATCCAGGCAAGCGGTGCCGCGGCAAGTGAAGTGATCAAGAACGATGAAGTCATCTTCGACCGTTTCTACTCAAGAGCTTCTAAGCTCTCGGACAGCGATCCTTCGGCGTTTGCCGAAGGGATCAGATCGGCTTATCAGTATGTCGTGAAGCTTGTCAATGAGAAGACTTACGAATCGGATGCGCCGGTCTCGCAGCAGCGGGCTCTGGTCAACGATTATTCGGATCTTCTGAGTGATGAGGAAGAAGAAAAGATCAATGCGAAACTGCAGAAGATACGGGACAAATACGGTTTTGATGCCGTGGTCGTCACGACGGATTCTTTCAACGGGATGTCGGCGAGAGATTATGCGGACGACTTCTATGATTATTCGCAATACTCGGATGACGGTATCGTGTTCATCCTGAATATGAGCGAGCGGACCTGGTATGTTTCAACGAAGGGCAGGGGCTATGATTTCTTTACGGATTACGGCATCGATATGATCTTCGAGGAGATGGCGGATGAACTGAGCGACGGGCATTATTACAAAGCCTTCGTGATCTACGCCGATCAGGTCGAAGAGTACATCGTGAACGGCATGAACGGAGATATCGCCGATATCGATAACGAAGTGAAGAAAAAGCCGGCATTCGGTCCGTTCAACGTCCTGATCTCAGCGATCGTCGGAGCGATCTCTTCATTGATCACATCGCTGACGATGCATTCCAAAATGAAAAATACCGCACACCAGCGCGGTGCGAGAAATTATGTCGTACGGGATTCCTTTCATATCACCGGCGCTTCGGATATGCTGGTCAACCGGCATGTATCCAGGGTCCGCCGCCCGACAAGAGACGATTCACATCGCTCTTCCGGCCCGACGCATATGGGCGGGGGCGGAGGTTCCAGTATCCATACTTCTTCAAGTGGTTCTTCCCATGGCGGACATGGCGGACACTTTTAGAAAATATAACGATTAAATCAAAGGAGGAGAAAAAAATGGGTTTAATTAAAGCTTTAGCAGGTTCTGTCATCGGTACCGCCTTAGACACATGGAAGGACTATTTCGTCTGCGATTCCCTCGATAACGATACGCTGATGGTCAAAGGCACGAAGAGAGGCTTCGGCGGATCGGGTGAAGTGATCACCAACGGTTCGGGCATCGTCGTCAACGAAGGCCAGTGCGCTCTAGTCGTTGAGGAAGGAAATATCCTCGAAGTCGCAGCGGAACCGGGCAACTACACTTTTGATTCTTCGCTTTCTCCGAGCATCTTTGACGGAGGACTCGAAGGACTGAAGAATTCTTTCAAAGAAGCAGTTGAAAGATTCACATACGGCGGTGAGGTCAACAAGTCACAGCGTGTTTACTATGTCAATACCAAAGAGATCATGGACAACCGTTTCGGTACGGCGACGCCGATCCCGTTCAGAGTCATTTTCGATAAGGCAACCGGTTCGGAAGTTGAGATCTCCGTCAGATGCAACGGCGAATTCACGTTCAAGATCGTCGATCCGGTCACGTTCTATCAGAAAGTTGCCGGCAACAAGGCATACAGATATGAAAAGGACGAGATCCTTCCGATCATGAAATCCGAGATGCTCGATGCATTGAATCCGGCTTTCGGCAAGCTGTCCGATCTCGGCATCCGTTATTCCGAACTGCCGTCACACACCTCCGAGCTCAAGGATGCGCTCAGAGAAGCTCTCAAAGTCCGCTGGGAAGAAAACAGAGGTATCGCTTTCGATTCCCTGACGGTCAATTCCGTCACGATCCCGGAAGCCGATGCCGAAAGGATCAAGAACTTCCAGTTCTCGGCAGTCAACAAAGACAAGGATACGGCAAACGCAACGATCATTTCGGCAACTGCCGATGCGATCAGGGATGCGGCCAATAACGCCAACGGTGCTGCGACCGGATTCATGAATGTCAACATGGCATCGAATCTCGGTTCCCAGTTCTTACAGCAGAACGACGGTCCGAAGCCAAGCGGCGGAGGATACTGCCCGTTCTGCGGGCAGCCGCTTCCGGCCGGCGCAAAATTCTGCCCGAACTGCGGCAAAGCTCTTCAATGATCGATGACCCGCCTCATAGGCGGGTTTTTTATATCTTAATCAATAAGAATCTGTTATTATATATATACGATGAGGTTCACTGATATTTTATCGGTACTGAGCGGCCTGGCGATCTTCTTATATGGCATGGAGGTCATGGGCAGCGGCTTCAAGCATATGGCCGGCGGGAAACTGCAGGATGTTTTAGAGAAGCTGACGAAAAAACCATTCATAGCCATGATGGCCGGTATGTTGGTCACAGCACTGGTACAGTCTTCCGGTGCTACCACGAGCATGCTGGTAAGTTTTGTCAATGCGGGGATCATGAAAGTCACCCAGACGGTCTATGTCATCCTGGGTTCCAACGTCGGTACGACGATCACCGGTCACTTGATGGCTATGGACGTAGGGCTGGTCTCTCCTTTCCTGGCATTTATCGGTGTCTGCCTGATCATGTTCGTCAAGAACGACAAGCTCAACGCGATCGGTGAGATCATGATGGGCTTAGGCTTCGTCTTCATCGGAATGGACACGATGTCGGACGGTCTGGCACCGCTGGGTCAGTCGGCGTTCTTCCTCAATATCCTGACAAGCTTGCAGAATCCGGTCTTTGGTATCCTGGTCGGCTTCGTTCTGACGACGATCGTACAGTCTTCTTCCGCTTCTTTAGGTATCATCCAGTCACTGGCGAAGAGCGGACTGGTCCAGATCAAGGACGTCATGTTCTTCAACCTGGGTCAGAACATCGGTTCCTGCACGACAGCCATGCTGGCATCCTTGAGTTTCAACCGCGATGCCAAGCGTGTTTCGATCATCAACTTCACATTCAACCTTGTCAACGCATTGTTGTTCACGGTGCTTTATCTGATCTTCCCGTTCGACAAGCTGTATCAGACGCTGGCTCCGGGAAGGGTCGTGGAACAGATCGCCTTGATGCACACGTTCACCAACGTCGTGACTTCACTGGTCTGCTTCCCGTTCGCGAATTCTCTGGCAAAGATCGCATATCTGCTGATCCCGGATCAGGGTACGAAGAAGACCTTGCAGCCGGAGGTCGAACCGACATCCAAGACCGAAAACAACTCCGCATTCAATATCTTCTCGATCAATATCGAGATGGTCAATATGTTCAATCTGGTCTCCGAAAGTATCCGCAAAGGCATGACGGCGCTTCTGGAACATTATTCGGAACTTGACCTGGTCGACCGCAACGAGAAAGAAGTCAATCTGATCCACAAAGGCATCAGCCGCAATCTGACGCTTCTGATGGCCAGCAACCCCAATATGGAAGAATCCAAACAGGCAGTCTCCTTATTTTCCATGAACATCGATCTGGAAAGGATGAGCGATCATGCGGTAAATATCGCCGAGGCCGGTGAGGATCTGACCAGGAACGATTTGTCGCTTTCACTGGTCGCCTATGATGAACTGAAATATCTGTCGGATATCCTTTTGGAATCACTTGATATGATCGGATCGGTCATCATCAATAAGGACTATTCGTTATTTGAAAAGATAAAGGAAAACGAAGATCTTATCGATCAGCTTTGTTTTTCCTACCGCGGCATCGAAATCGATCGGATGCGCAACAATTCGGATGAAGCAGGATCTGGCATCGTGTATTCCGAATTATTGATCGATATCGAAAGGATCGGTGATCACATCATGAACGTTGCCGAAAACCTTTGTTTTAGCTACGAAGGCCAGTAACGGCCTTTTTTCGTACATACTTGTTCGGGAATCCCCTGGGAAAGCGAGGTAACAATGCAGTACAATGGCGGATATCTTATCGGGCAGATCAACAAACTGACTAACAGACGCATCAATGAATTGTTAAAGGAGGAGAATGTAAGTCAATTCAACGGCGCACAAGGCACGATCATTTACGTTTTGATGTGTGATGGACCTATGCCGATCAAAGACATTGGGAAGGCCACCGGTCTGGCAAAGACATCACTGACTTCTATGCTGGACAGAATGGAAAGACAGGGTCTGATCGAGAAAAGAGAAAACGAAAACGACAAGCGGAGTACGGTCATCGCTTTAAATGAGCGAGCAAAAAGCTATAAAGAAGTGATCGAAAAAGTTTCAAAAGAAGTAAGTAAAGAATACTACAAAGGTTTAAGGACAAAAGAAGTAGAACGTTTTGAAGCAACGCTTCAGAAGATCCTTAAAAATCTTAACAAATAAACCATTATCGTATCTGTACTGAACCATGGTCAAAAGTTCCGCGGCCTCTTACGGATGATTTTTTGTTGCGTCCGAAGGAAGAAGACCGTGGTTTTCTTCATGTTATGATAAATGAGGATACGGAGGAAAGACCATGAGGATAAGAAGATCGGAAAGCGGAGACCTGAAAAGGATCATGGAGATCTATGATCATGCCAGGACCTTTATGGCCGAACACGGCAATCCGAAACAATGGGGCTTTACGCATTGGCCGCCTGAGGAACTGATCAGAAACGATATCCGAAACGGGAATTCTTATGTCTGTCTCAATGAAGACCTCTCGGTCATCGGAACATTCTTTTTCGTTTTCGGCGATCAGATCGAACCGACGTATAAGAACATCACAGAAGGAAACTGGATCGATGAGAGTCCTTATGGCGTCGTCCATCGGATCGCGTCCGATCATTCCGAAAAAGGGATCGGAACTTTCTGCCTGAACTGGGCATACGATCGCTGCGGACATTTGCGCATCGATACGCACGGTGATAACACCGTCATGCAGGAGCTGCTGAAAAAGCTCGGTTTCGTACACTGCGGAACGATCTACGTGGAAGAAGATGACGATCCGCGTCTGGCTTTTGAAAAGACAGACAGGTCTTCCTTACCGGAGAAAAGGAGGAAGTGAGCGCCTGAAGCAGATGGAAGTTGTTTTCTGTTTTTCTCTATTCCTCCGGCAGCTTTTTCAAGTTCATCCTCTTTAATTTTCTGCTCGTATAAAACATCTTTTTCTCTGACATATTCTTTTCTCCTTTTTTCTATCATTCTTATATATGATGCTTGTAACTCCGGCGGCATAAAGTAAGGAAAAAGAAATAATAAAAATAAAAAACATCTTCGATCGAAGATGTCTTATAAACAAATGGGGCGAACGATGGGGCTCGAACCCACGAAATGCCAGAGCCACAATCTGGTGTGTTAACCAACTTCACCACGTCCGCCAGATGCCTTATTATTCTAACACAGGAATTATTCTTTTTTCAATGATAGAATTATAAATATGCTGGAGATCAAAGGAATCCGATTCGAAGTCCGGATAGAGCACAAGAAGATCAAAAATCTTTACCTTCGTCTGAAGGATAATGTCATCAGTGCAAGTGCGCCGATGCGGATGGCGGATCATGAGGTCTATCGTTTCATTGAAAGCAAGCGGGACTGGGTCTACAGGGCTTATGTGAAACAGGCTGCCCGTAAACGTGTCAGCAATCTGTATACGGGCGGAGATACTTTTTATATCTTCGATGTTCCTTATAAGCTGATGCGTCAGATCGGACGAAGCAATGTCCGTATAGCCAACGGCTGTATCATTCTGACATATAAAGACGAAAGCGAAGAAGGCATACGGTATCTGTACAAGGTCCTGGATAAGACGCTGATGAAAGAAGCGCAGGTCTTGTTGAGCAAACATCTTCCTTTTTTAAGGGATTACGGATATATAGAAGTTCCGGAACTGAAATGCCGGATCATGACATCGAAGTGGGGCGTCTGTTACACCAGGAAAAACAAGATCACTCTTTCTTCTTATCTCATCCATTATCCGCTGGAATGCCTGGAATACATCATAGTCCATGAGATGACTCATTTCATCGTTCCGAATCATTCCAAACGGTTCTACGAAGTGGTCGGAAACAATATGCCGGAGTATAAAAACGCTTCAAAACGCTTAAAACAATGAAAATACTTTCATGGGTTTAAGACTTGAAACGCATAATCTTAGAAGGTAAAATGATTAATATAAAAAGGGTGTTTAATAATATGAGAACATTAGTTGTAAGGGAGAATACTATCTTAGGGGTGAATGGCTCTTTACCTGTGTTTGACATAAATTAAACTTTTTAAGTGGACGTATTATTGCGTTCACTTTTTATTTGTTTGATAAGGAGGTTATATCATAATGGATCAAGCAATGAACGATGCTTTATTAGATGCATGCAGTTCCGGCAAGCTGGATGAGGTCAACAGACTTCTCGGCGAAGGAGCGGATCCCAACTGCAAGAACGGTGACGGCCGTACAGGTCTGATGAGGGCATCCAAGAGAGGTTATGAGGAGATCGTAAAGAAACTGTTGGAAAGCGGTGCGGATGCCAGAGCGAGAGACAAGAACAACGATACAGCTCTGATGGGCGCCGCAAAACACGGTCACAGATATATCTGCCGTATGCTGCTGGATGCCGGCTGCGAAGTCAATTCGCATGACAACAACGGACGTACGGCATTGATGAGAGCTGCTTTCCAGGGTGAATCCGGTGTCGTTGAGACACTGGTCGAAGCCGGAGCGGAACTCGATGCGATCGATTCCAAAGGCAGAACGGCTCTGATGGAATCGGTCACAGCCTTCAAGGTCGACGTCATTCACTATCTTTTAGCCAAAGGTGCCGATATCAATAAGAGAGATAACGAAGGATGCACCTGTCTGATGCGCGCAAGCTACGGCGGTTACACGGATCTTGCCATCTATCTGCTCAACAGAGGTGCAGATAAAAACGTCAAAGACAACGCCGGACGTACCGCACTGCAATATGTGCGCGATCAGAGCAACGAAGAGCTTCTGAATGTATTAAAATAGGAAAAGAGAGGGAATTAAGATATGAAAGAATACTCAGCAAAAGACGTAAGAAATGTCGTATTGCTCGGACACTCCGGTGCCGGCAAATCCGCATTAGTCGAATCTGCTTTGTTCCAGACCAAAGCGATCGCACGTATGGGCAAGACGACCGATGGCACTGCCGCGATGGATTTTGATCCGGAAGAGGCAAAAAGAGGCGTATCCGTCTATACGGCAGTTGCTCCGATAGAATGGAAGAACGTTAAGATCAACTTTATCGATACTCCGGGTTACCTGGATTACGAAGGTGAAAAAGTTTCCGGTGCGGCTGCAGCCGACCTGGCCGTCGTCGTCGTTTCCGCAAAAGACGGTATCGAATCCGGTACGGAAAGCGCAGTGAAGCTTTGCAAGAAGAATGAGATCCCTGTCGTCTTCTTCATCAACAAGATCGACGATGACAATGCGAACTTCGAAAAGACCGTAGATGAGCTCAGAGCGAAATTCGGTTCTTCCGTGGTTCCGTTCGAGATCCCTGTCATGGAAGGCAAGAAGATGACCGGTTCTGCCAAAGTCCTTGAAGATCCTTCCAACCTTCATTACGATCAGATCGCCGAAGCGATCGCTTCCGCTGATGATGAACTGATGGAAAAATTCTTCGAAGGGGAAGCGTTCACTCCGGAAGAGACGGCAAAAGGTCTCAAGCTCGCTCTCAAATCAGGCGATGTCAAACCGGTATTCGGCGGCACAGCAACAGGCTGTGCAGGCGTCGACCGTCTCATGGACTTCATCAAGGAAAACTGCCCGGTCTATATCGATTATGGCACAGTCACGGATAAGAACGGTGTCACGCTGAAGACGGATGATTCCGAAGTCTTCTCCGCACTGGTCTTCAAGACAGTCGTCGATGCGTTCGTCGGCAAGATCTCTTATGTCAAAGTCCTGTCCGGTACGCTCACTCCGACAACGGCTTTATACAACACCAAGAAGGAACAGAATGAAAAAGCAGGCGGTCTGTTCACGATCTGCGGAAAGAACCAGACCCCGATCAATAAGCTCTCCTGCGGTGATATCGGTGTCCTGACCAAACTGCTGGTCACTGAGACCAACGATACGCTCTGCACGAAAGAAAAACCGATCCAGTACACGGATATCGAATATCCTCGTCCGATGCTCGGTGTCGCCGTTTCTCCGAAGACGAAAGACGATGAAGACAAGATGTCTGATGCTTTGAAGAAAGTCCTGATCGAAGACAAGTCACTCAATTTCGTCAGAAATGCCGAAACAGGCGAACAGGTCTTATACGGTGTCGGCGATCAGCAGCTCGATGTCGTCGTCAGCAAGCTCAAGAGCAGATATAAAGTCGAGATCGTCTTCAAAGAGCCGAAGGTCCAGTACCGTGAGACGATCAAGGGCAAATCCGAAGTTCAGGGTAAATACAAGAAGCAGAACGGCGGTGCCGGCCAGTACGGTGACGTCTGGGTAAGATTCGAACCGAATCCTGATTCCGAAGAAATGGTCTTTGCCGAAGAAGTCTTCGGCGGTGCCGTTCCTAAAAACTACTTCCCGTCTGTTGAAGCAGGCCTGAGAAGCTGCATGGCCAAGGGTCCTCTTGCCGGATGCAAAGTCGTCAATGTCAAAGCGACCTTATATGACGGTTCTTATCACCCGGTCGACTCCAAACCGAACTCCTTCGAAGCTGCCGCAAGGCTGGCATTCAAGGCCGGTATTCCTAAGGCAAAACCGATCCTTCTGGAACCGATCGGCAAGGTCACGGTCATCTGTCCGGAAGAATATACCGGTGATATCATCGGTGACTTCAACAAGAGACGCGGCATGATCCTGGATACCGGATCTGCAGATACGGGCGAAGCCAAGATCGACGCAGAAGTCCCGATGGCAGAAATGCTGAAGTATGCGACGGAACTGCGTTCTATGACCAAGGGCAGAGGTTCTTACGTCATCGATTTCGACAGATATGAACCGGCTCCGCAGAACGTTACCGATAAGGTCGTCGCTGCAACCGCTGCCGAAAGAAAAGACGAAGACGAAGATTAATCAAGAAACAACAAAAAATGGAAGAGATCCGATCTCTTCCATTTTTTTTATGTCTTTTTGAATCGCTTTACGATCTCGATGCGTCCTGAAGCGTGATCATCAGTTCCATTTCCTGACCGTCACGCAGGATGCTGAGTCTGGCTTCATCGCCGACGGATTTGCTTTCGAGGGCTTTGACCAGATCGGCATAGACGGAGATTTTCGTATCGTCGAGAGCGGTGATGATGTCATTTGCCTGCAAGCCCGCTTTTTCGGCGCTGCTGCCTTCGATGACTTCTGTGACCAATACGCCTTCACTCGTCGAGAAAGTCGAACTTGTCGATACTTTGATACCCAGCGTTGCTCTGTCTTTGACATAGCCGTTGGTGATGAGCTCTTCTATGATACGGGAGACCGTATTGGCCGGGATCGCATAGCCCATGCCTTCGACAGATGTCTCGGTAAAGTTGGATGATTTCTTCGCATTGACGATACCGACGAGGTTTCCGTTGATGTCGAAGAGTCCGCCGCCGGAATTGCCGGCATTGACTGCCGCGTTGATCTGAATGACTGTCATATAGACGCTGTTGATGGCGATCTCTTTTTCAAGTGCGGAAACGATACCGTTGGAACAGGAGATGCCCAAGCCTAACGGGTTGCCGATGGCGATGACATCCTGTCCGAGCATCAGCTGTGCGGAATCCGCAAAAGATGCATAAGGAAGTCCTTCGGCATCGATCTTGAGCACAGCCAGATCGGTCTTGGTATCGTAGCCGATGACTTTTGCCGAATAGACTTGTCCGTTGTATGCCTTGACTTCGATACTGGATTCATCGACCAGTCCGTCGATGACGTGTTCGTTCGTGACGATGTAGCCGTCCGAAGAGAAGATGACACCGGACCCACTGGAAACGCTGGTCGAAGGAGCTTGTTCGAAGAAGAAGAATCCGGAAGAAACGGAAGATCTGACCTGACACTTGATCTCGACCACGGTATTGTAGGCTTTTTCGATCGCTTTGGTATAATCGGTCTTTTCGATATTGGTGTATTCGACCTCGTTAACTACGACGTTAGCCTCTGAGCTGCCTTTGTGTTCTTTGTTGTACAGGGACATGACACCGAAGGTCCCAAGTCCCGATCCAAGTAAGGCAACCAGAAAGATAATGATAATGTTCTTAAGATTTACTTTCATTTTCCTCACCTCAATCATCACTATAAAGCCTCAATGTGAATTTCATCTGAATTTTACTTCACATCTTTAAAAAGATATAATCAGATTATATATGAGTAAAAAGGAACGCCGTATCTCTAAGAAATATGCCAGAAGGAATTTCAATACCATCGGTCTTTTGCTGGTGCTGTATGCTCTGGCCGTTTTGATCGTTCCTTTCTTTTTCCACATGTATATGGCGGATATCGATGCTACGATCATGCGGGATCCGACCATCTACTATGGCATCTATCTGATTATCATACTGTTCGGGACACTGATCCCGTTCTTCCTGATGCGTAAAGTCTTCAAGATCCCGTTCAGGAAACTGACCAGGAATTTCAATCCGACGTTCGTCGACCTGTTCGTTCAGGCGATCGTCTTCTTTACGATCTGTATCGCTCTGACTTATGTCTCCAATATCCTGTTCTCCTACATGGGCATGGAGGCCAAGCTGATCTCTTCGATCGGTTTCAGCTACGATGAGGCAGATCTTTTTAATCTTCTGTATATATTCATGCTGATCTTCGTCACGCCGCTGATCGAAGAATACGCCTTCCGCGGTGTATTGCTGTCGGCATTGTCGAAATACGGAAAAACGTTCGGTCTGTATGCTTCCGCATTCATCTTCGCATTGGCGCACATGAGCTTTGCCGAGATGATTCCGGCGTTCTTCATGGGCGTACAGCTGGGAAAGACGACGCTTCGCTATAAAAACATCGTTCCGTCGATCTTCATCCACATCCTGTTCAACGGTCTGATCTATGCGTTGTGTGTCGTTCCTTCTTCGATCACGCGTTATATGGCTTACGGTCTGACGGCTGTGGTCATCGTTGCGGCATATCTGATCCTTTCAGGCAGGTACGAAAGGATCCGCATACAGAAACTGAAATCCAACAAGATCACCAATCTGGTCTTTTATTCTTCACCATGGATCATCGTGGCAGCGGTCCTGATGATCGTTGATTCAATTTTACATCTGCTGTTTTAGCAGATACACGCTCTTAAAATGTATACCCGGCTGAAGACCGAAAGGTCTCTGCCGGCTTTTCTTTTTGAACGAAAGCATGGAAACATAGCCGGTTTTAGAATAAAAAAGATCGGCGGGAGGAAAACAAATGGCGGCAAGACTGATCTCATTAGAAGCTTCAAAGATCGAAAAACTGAGCAGCAGGCAGATATTGGAAAGCATACGTCTGTCTGAAGGCAGAGTCATGGCAGCGGAAACGGTCGGGACCGTCCAGCCTCTTTTATACGATGTAAGCAACGCCGAACTTGCCGCAGCGATGTCGGCCGATATCCTCATCCTGAACATGTACGATGTCAATGATCCTCTGATCAACGGCTTGCCGGAACACAAAAACGAAGACAGCATCCGGCTTCTGAAAAAACTGACGGGAAGGATCATCGGCATCAATCTGGAACCTACGGAAGAGGAAGGTGACGACATCTGGAAGATGAGCGAAGGAAGAAAAGCGACAGCGGAAAATGCCCGCAAAGCAAAGAAACAGGGAGCCGACATCATCGTCGTGACCGGCAATCCGGGAAATCATGTGAGCAATAAAGGCATCTGCGCTTCGATCGCTCAGATCCGTAAGGAGCTCGGTGAGCAGATCATCCTGGTCAGCGGGAAGATGCACGCTTCCGGACAGACAGACGAAGCAGGAGAAAAGATCATCAGCAAGGAAGAGATCAAGAGTTTCATCGATGCCGGTGCGGACATCATCTTGCTGCCGGCGCCGGGAACTGTTCCCGGGATCACGGTGCAGCGCGTTTACGAACTGATCAGTTACGTTCATTCGTTCGGAAAGCTGGCGATGACGGCGATCGGAACTTCACAGGAAGGTGCGGATCCTCAGACGATCCGAACGATCGCTTACAACAGCAAAACGGCCGGTGCCGATATCCATCACATCGGCGATGCGGGCTATACCGGGATCGCCGTTCCGGAAAACATCATGACATATTCGATCGTCATCCGCGGCGTCCGGCATACTTACCGCAGGATGGCACAGTCGGTCAACCGCTGAGAAGGATAAATCGTTCCGTTTACAGAAAAAAACCATGGGAATGGTTTTGAAGACGGCTCATTTTATGGCCGGCGGTATTTTCGGAAACCGACGATGCGGTCCATGATCCTGATCCACCACAGCTCGTTTTTGAATTCTTTTGCGAATCCTTCATCATCGAAGTATCCCCGGATCCCCATGATATCGCGGTATCGGATGACGACATACATGAGAAATGTCGTCAATGTGCAATACAGGATCAGCAGGATCCACCACCAGACGCCGAGCTTATATGCGAAGAAGGGCAGGATAAAGGAGGGGGACCAGGCCGTCAGCATGATCAGGATGATGACATAAGTCTTCATCGTCGATACGAAAAGAGAGTGCTTTCGCATCTTCTTTCTTTCGTAATATGTTTTGAAGGGTTCCTGATCTTTTTTCATACAATCTTATTATAACCGCTGCAGATGATCTTTCTGATCTCAAGTATATAAAAACCCAAAGAGGGCTGACACCTTTTTATTTCAGTGTCCACTCTTTGGGTTACAGTTTATCAAGCTCATCTTATTTTGTGAAATAATGAGAATGACAGGAATATCGTCCGACATTCTGAGCTTTATAAGGATGTTTATTGCTTCCGGAAGAAGAAAAGAAGCTTTATGTTTCCGCTGACGGAGACCGAGAAAACACGGATAAAGATTACACAAACACATTGGCTTCGATCGATGAATATGATCTGTTCGATTTCATTTCGTCGGCGGTCTTTACGGCCCCGGTCCGGTCGGTATCCTGACGATCGATACTATTGACAGTCAGGACTGCACTGCAGTCCGGTCACTTTCATCTTCTTCCGTGGCGGGATTACATGGAACCGAAGAATTCTTTCGTTCCGGAATCGATGAAGGTGTTCTAGGAAAACGGGATCAAGCTGCTTCGGGGCAGATGAGACCGGATCTTAAGAAAGTGAGGTCACAAAAGATGACGGCAGAAGAGATGTGGGAAAGATCCGGATTGAAAGGGACCTATGAGGCGTGGTCTTTCGGCGAAGTTCCCGACAAACTGGCGGGACTGGTCGTTTCCGGCGTCAAGACCGCAACATGTTCGGCGTTCGATCTGTATCGGATCAATAATGAACCGCTTCCGAAAGCCGGTGATCACAGTGTGATCCTGGATTCAAAAGGTGAAGCCGTCTGTATCATCAAGACTGTAAGAACATATGTGACGGGATTCGATAAGGTCTCGGCGGATCATGCCTTCAAGGAAGGTGAAGGTGACCGTTCACTGGAATACTGGCGCAGGGTCCACGAAGATTTTCTGAGAAATGAACTGGCTTTAGTGAATAAACGGTTCGATAAGGATACAAAAGTCGTGTGCGAGGAATTTGAAGTCGTTTACAGGTAAGATCATCAAAAATACATAGTGACAAATAAAGGGAGATCTCGCCGTTTTTCGAAAGCATGCAGGTGTCGGGCTTCCGTTAAGGTGAGGGATCGATGTGACAGAATCAAACATACAGAAGGCCGTACAGATATGATCATCAAAAAAATGGAGACAGTCGAAGAGATCAAGGGAAAGGCATATGTCCATTGGAAGTCGTGGCATGAAGCTTATGCGGGGATCATTGACCGCGAGTATCTTGATAAGCTTTCTTTGGAACGATGCGAAAAGATGGCTTTCAGCCAAGCGGATCAGATCATCATCGCAAAAGAAAACGGCAGCGTCATCGGCTTCATCGGATACGGCAGCAGCAAGGAAGAAACGCCTGAAGCCGGTGTGATCTTTGCCCTGTACGTTTTGGCCGAGTATTACGGAAGAGGTGTCGGCCGTAAGCTGATGGATGCCGGGTTAAAACAGATCGAGCGATTTCCGCGGGTACGTCTGTGGGTCTTGAAAGAGAATGAAAGAGCGATCCGCTTCTATGAAAAATGCGGATTCGTGAGGGATGGCATGGAAAAGACCGATCCGCATGTTGCCGCTGCGGAAATAAGAATGACGTTAGACCGAGAATGACTGTTTCTGCAGTTTCACCGCGATGAAACAGTCTTTTCATATCTGCAGATCGCTTTTCTCATTGCGGATCTTTTATCAAAACGGTATGTTTTGAAGCTGAAGTTTAAGATCCGAAGAGGAAAGAGAATACGTTCGTGCATTTTGTATAATAAAAGAGATGTGATGCCCGTTACGTGCGGCGGTTTCAAAATAAAAGGCTGCAGCATGTGGCGCTGGGCGGAAGGAGTTTATCATGTTCTGGAAGATCTTGAAGATAGAACCGACGACGAATAAGACCGAGATACGGGATGCATACAGGAAGCTGTTGGCCATGACGAACCCGGAGGATAAACCGGAGGAGTTCAAGCAGCTCCGTGAAGCATATGAACAGGCATTGGCATATGCCGATGCCAACAGGAGCGAAGAACGCAAAACGCCTTTGGAGATCTGGAACGATGAACTGGCAGCGCTTTATGAAAGCTTTCCGGACAGGCTGGATGTCGGTAAGTGGCAGAAACTGCTCAACGAGAAGATCTGCCTGTCGATCGATACCAGGATGAAATGTGAAGAACTGCTGCTGAAGTTTTTTATGGACCGCTACCTGATCCCGCATGAGGTGTGGGTATACCTTGACCGACAGTTTTCTTTCAAAGAACGGCAGGAAGAACTCTATAACAACTATCCGCGTGATTTTGTCGATTACGTCATCATGAACGGCATCAATTTCAAAGACAATCTGCCGCTGCAGATGTTCGTTCCCGGTCTGGACGGGGAAGAATGCCAGAAATATGTCAATCTTTACTATCAGATGACCGGAAAAAGCGACCGCAGCGAAGCTTTGCAGATCGGCCGGGAACTGATGTCGCTTTCCGAGCGGCATCCTTACGGCAGCACCCGGTATCTTTCGATCAGGATAGAACAAGGCGAGACGGAAGCTTTGAAAGAACTGATCGATCTGCAGAAGCAGTATCCGGATGATCTTTTCATCGGCGACGGGCTCCTCTATCATCTGTGGAAACAAAAGGATCATGACAGATGTTTTGCTTTGATCGAAGAACTCAAGAAGGCGGACGAAAAGGATATCGATCTGCGGTACTATGAGGCGTTCTGTCTGGCGGATACCGGCAGAAAACAGGAAGCGGTCAAGGTCCTCAACCGGCTGATGCGCGACACTGTCGGTAACGTTTCACTGCAATATGAATTCGATGAAAAACGGAAAGAGTGGAACAAGGACGTTATGGCCGAGCTTCAACAGAAACTGGAAGAAGGGCCGGAGGATGCAAAGACCGTTTCGGATCTTGCTTGGACGTATCTGGAGAACGACATGATCCAGGAAGCCAAAGAGATGCTTTCACGTCTTCCCGAAGATTACGGGGACCGTTTCGACTACTATAATCTGCATTCCAGTATGGCGATGACGCTGGAAGAATATGAAGATGCGATCACTTATCTGAAGCAGCTGATAAAAACGGCAGAGGAACTTCCGGAAGATACGGAAGAAAACAAAGAGCGCCGGTCCCGGGCCGGTGAGATGCTGACCAGGCTCGGATATTGTTATTTCATCAAAAACGACATGGAGAAAGCCAACGAAGCATATGACAGGGCTCTCGCTTATCCGAAAAGCAGAATCGAAGCTTTGAACCATCTGGCGCAGATCTCGTTGAACAAAAGGGATTACGGGAAAACGATGGAGTATGCCAGAAAACTGGTCGAAGAGTATCCGGACGGATATCGCGGCTATCTTTTGATGGCATTCGCCCTGTTCAAGCAGTATAAAGACCGCGAGGCATACAATGCCGTTGAACGCGCTTTGGACCTGTGCCGCAGCGATGTCACGGTCTATGCCTTAAAAGCACGTATCCTGATGAGGAACGAGGCAGCCGACGGGGCTAAAGAGATCATCGATTTCCTCGTCGACAACGGATTGAGCGAGGACCCGCTGGTCTTGTTCTGTCAGGGCATCTTCAAAGAAGACTGCGGGAACGATCATGACAGTGCGATCGGATTTTACGAGAAGTCCTGTCAGCAGCTGAACGGACACGAGAAAGAATACGAATACGGAACGGAACTGCTCTACAGGCTCCTTTGTCTGAAAGGCGGGAAACTCGACGGAAACAAAGAGGAAGACAGAGAAGTGATGATGGGATTGACCGAAAGAGGTCTTGCATGCGATCCGGATCATTACGGTCTTCTTGATTACAAAGCCTGGCTTCTAAACAAGGCCAAGGATTATGAACAGGCTCTGGAAATCTATCAGAAACTGTTGGAGTATCCGAACCACTCTCCTGCGATCGAGGCGAGGATCGGCAATATTTATTACCGTGATCTGGAACATAAAGCAGACAGATCTCTGGAATACTACCTTAAGTCTTTGGAAAGAGGCGGAGATGTTTCGGGACATTTTTATGCCGGCATGTGCCATTTGTATATGGCGCAGTTCGATGAGGCGGAGATGCATTTCCTGAAATTGAAGGAAGAGGAATCCGATTCGATCGACGGACCGTACCGTTTGAGTTTTCTTTATGCGATGATCGGCAGACTGGATGAAGCTCTCTCGGAAGCCGAGGAGACCATCCGGATCGTTCAGGATGAAGAAGGAAACCAGGCAAAATACTATGTCCGCAAGGCAACGGTCTTACGGAAGATGAAGCGTTTCGATGAGGCCGTGCAGACTCTGCGGGAAGCGATGGAAAAATATGATTATCCATATGGATACCGGCTTATCTTTCAGATCTATGCCCAATCCGGCCGTCTCGATCTGGCGCAGCAGCATCTGCAGCAGTGGCAGGAATCGGGTCCGGACAACGAAGATCTTGCCGACTGTCTGATCCTTCTGGATATGTACCGCAATGATTTCGAAAAAGCACAGCAGCGGAAAAAGAAGACGAAGAACCTGAGCAAAGACAGAGATCTGGAAGTCGATCAGATCATTTCCGAGTATTTCGGAGAGTATGAAAAACAACGGAAACAGATCCGGAAATGGCTGGATCAGCGCGAAAACGACGGTTCCTACGATCTCTCGAGACCGCAGGGGACCATGTCCCAATGCTGTTTCCGTCTGGGCGATCTGGAAGCTGCCCGAAGCTATGCCCTGGAAGCGCTGAAAGATGTCGATGAAAAACTTGCTTCCTTTGAAACGAACAAGCTGCTGTTCATGGCCCGCAAGATCCGTATCCTGGCGATCCTGGGAAAACGGGAAGAAGCTGAGAAACTGATGGAAGAATGCAAGACGGCACCGTTCTGTGAAACTTGTCCGGAGCATCATTGCAAAGATGCAGACATCTTCACTATGGAAGCGTACGAGATCTTCGGTGATGATCGGAAAGCTTATGAGATCGCGCAGAGATGCAGAGAGCTTTATCCGGATGAAGAAGACTTCATCATTGCGGAACACAATCTGGCAAAGAAAGTGAAATAAAGATGTTGATAGGGATCGATCTTGGTACGACAAATTCGCTGGCTGCCTGTTTTCATGATGGTGCGATAAGGATTATTCCCAATCGTTTGGGAAAGAAACTGACACCTTCGGTCGTGAGCGTCGGTGAAGATCATAGCGTGATGATCGGCGAGACGGCAAAAGAATACGGGTTTTTACATCCTGACCGGACAGCCAGGCTTTTCAAGCGGACGATGGGGACCGATAAGACTTATGCCCTCGGAGAACAGTCCTTCCGCAGCGAGGAACTCTCAGCCTTGATCTTACGGAGCTTGAAAGAAGATGCCGAAGCTTTTCTCGGTGAAAAAGTCGGGGAGGCCATCATCTCGGTCCCTGCCTATTTCAACGACAAGCAGCGCCGCATGACCAGGATGGCCGGTGAGCTGGCAGGCCTCAAAGTCGACCGCATCATCAGTGAACCTACGGCATCCGCCTTGGCTTACGGCGTCGGTGAAAAAGGTATCGGCGAGTGCTGTATGGTCCTGGATCTGGGCGGCGGTACGTTCGATGTGACGATCCTTGAATATTATCACAACATCATCGAAGTCTATGCGGTGGCGGGAGACAACGGTCTCGGCGGAGAAGACTTTACGACTGCCCTGATCGAACTGTTTCTTAAAGAAAACGATCTTTCGGTGAACGATCTGGATCTGGGAGCTTTTGCACAGATCTATAAGGATGCCGAACAGTGCAAATGTGCTTTTAACGGGCAGGAACCTCTCAAACTGTCCGCAGTGATCGGCGGCAGACGTTACGAAAGCCGGATCGACCCTAAGGAATATGAAACGGCTTGTCTGGGTCTTCTGGAGAGGATGCGCCGTCCGATCGAACGAAGTCTCTCGGATGCCGGGGTCACCCTGAACGATCTGGACCGGATCATTCTGGTGGGCGGCGGGACGAGACTTCCGCTGGTCCGCAGCTATATCCGCAAGATGACCGGGATCTTTTCAGAGTATTCGGTCGACCCCGATACGTCGGTCGCTTTAGGAGCTGCGATCGCTGCGGCGATGAAAGAAAGAAACAGCGAGATCAGTGAAGTGATCCTTACGGATGTCTGTCCTTTCACACTGGGAACGGAAGTCGTGACCGGTGAAGGGGATTTTACGGATGAACTGCAGTATCTGCCGATCATCGAACGTAATACCGTCATCCCGGTCAGCCGTACCGAAACAGTATATACTTCCAAAGACGGGCAGACAGCCGTCAGCATCAAAATCCTGCAAGGAGAAAGCAGGATCCCTTCGGCGAATCTGCTGATCGGCCGGCTGAATATCGAAGTTCCCGCCGGACCGAAAGGACAGGAAGCGATCGAGATCACCTACACCTATGACGTCAATTCTTTGTTGGAAGTGAAGGCCAAAGTCCTGTCCACCGGGTTGGAAAAGAAGATCTTCATTCAGGATGAAGATCATAAGATGACGGAAGAAGAAGCAGCGGAACGCATGAAACGTATCGAGTATCTGAAACAGAATCCGCGTGAAGACGAGGAGAATGAGTATGCTTTGCTCAAGGCGAGCCGGGTCTTTGAGGAGGCCGGCAGCAGAGACAGGAAACTGCTCGAGAAACAGCTGAGTCTTTTTGAGGATGTTTTGGATCACGGCAACCGTCTTGAGATCGATGTTCAGCGCAGCCGGCTTCTGGAGCTCATCGACAGGATCGAAGACGATGACAGCGGTCTTCTGCTTTCCTGAGAAAGGCTTTATCTAAGATCTATTCCTGCGGATAGATCTTTTTTATACCGGATCCGTCCGGTGCAAAACGGTTTTGAAATACGGAAGCGCGCAATGCCGCATCGAAACATCAAATGATAATTCTCCGACATCTTGTTACAATAAGGTTGGCAAAGAGTATCAAACGAATGCCGGATGACTAATTTCTGCGCCGATGCCGTCTTTCGAGCCGGCCGGCCGAAAGGCATATAAATTTATGATGACAGAGAAGGAAGAATACACCTATATCACACTTCGCGAAGATCCTGCACTTAAAGATTCTGCAGCCGAATGGTTCCATGACAAATGGGGTGTAGCTAAGGAGGCGTATCTGGAATGCATGGAGGATTATCTGAACGACGAAACGGAATTCGGATGGTATCTGTGCATGGATAAGGACAAGATCGTTTCGGGACTGGGCGTCATTGAAAACGACTTTCATGACCGGAAGGACCTGAGTCCGAACATCTGCGCCGTGTATACGGAAGAAGGATACCGCTGCAAAGGCATTGCGGGGCATCTGCTCGATATGGCGGTCAATGACCTGAAAGGCAAAGGGATCACACCGGTCTATCTGGTGAGCGATCATACCGGTTTTTATGAAAGATACGGCTGGCAGTTTCTCTGCATGGTGCAGGGAGACGGTGAGGACAGGCTGACAAGAATGTACATACATCGGTAATTGAGAGGTGAGGGATCATGAAAATCGAATGGGTCGAAGGTTTTGAGATCAAGGTCACTGCCGAAAAGGATCAGGTCGTGATATCCGGCAACAAGGAAGGGCTGCTGTCGCTGGCAAAGCAGCTGACGATGCTGGCAAACGGTGAACCGGGAGATCATATCCATTATGATGCATATGATTCTCTGGAAGAAGGATCGACGGAGTTGGTGATCGAAAGGATACGTTGAATACGGCTCTGTATCTGATACCGGTACATAAGCATGGTCTGTCAAAATCATTCGCAAAGATCGCAGCTGTCTGTTTTAAGCAGAGAGCAGAAACAAGGAGTCGTCATGATAAAACTGATCGTGCCGAGTGAAGAATATCTGAGTTCTTACAAAGAAGCATATGACGAATATACCGATCAAGGTGTTTCGACATATCTTTTTTCCGATCCGTCTTCCGGTGATGTTTTGGCGAAATTTGACCGTTACAGAAATGAACGGGATCTGCCTTATGACAGAGTCGGAGAAGATAAATACTGGCTAGTGGACGATGAAAAAACGCATTTTATAGGGGAGATCGTCATACGTCATCGGCTGAACAGCGCATTGGAACGACGCGGCGGTCATATCGGCTATGGCGTCCGTTATTCGGAATGGAAGCGCGGCTATGGAACCAAGATGTTGGAGCTGGCACTGGAAAAGACGAAAGAAATGCATATTTCGCCTGTACTCATCACTTGTGACGACGATAACATCGCATCCGCGAGAGTGATAGAAAAAAACGGTTTCACCTTAGGGGAAAAAGTCATTGTTTCGGAAAACGGAAAAGACATTCTTACAAGACGGTATTGGAAAACGGTCTGCTGAAAGCATGTAACATCAGAGAGTATCCTGACAAATCTTCGCAAACGGGGAAATGCGCCTGTTTTGAGACACATTCATAATGAATGTGTAAGAAGGAGGACGAAAGCATGGAATGGATCGAAGCATTGCAGAAAGCCATCACATATATGGAAGAGCATCTGCTCGAGGAGATCAACCATGAAGACGTAGCGAAACAGATCCACACGTCGAGCTACGAGTTTCACAGAACCTTCAGTTTCGTGACAGGCCTGACGGCCAACGCCTATATCCGCAACCGCCGTCTGTCCATGGCCGGAAAAGAACTCGTGGAGACCGACGTCAAGATCACCGATCTGGCGATGAAGTACGGCTACGAAACGCCGGAGAGCTTCACCAAAGCGTTTACAAGATTTCACGGCGTCGCACCGAAAAAGGCCAGAGAAGAATCCGGAAAACTGGTGCTTTTCAATCCGCTTACAATTACTATTTCCGTGAAAGGTGGTAAAAGTATGGATTATCGTATCGTTCAGACAAAAGAAAAGAAGTTTATTGCCCTTGTCAGAGAGTTCAGCAATATGATCATCAATGATGAAGCCAACCACGACGTGGCGGACTTCTGGGATGAATGCAACAGCAAGCAGCTGCTTTCACCGATCTGGATGCTGAGAGAGGATGGAAAGCGCGACCTTTACGGTCTCTGCAGCCCGACGGCAGAAGGAAAGGATACCTTCGAATATGGCATCGGTATCCTCATCGATGAGGATACCGCAGGGTTCGATCAGGCTGATCTGGAGAAAAAAGGTTTCCGCATCTGGGATGTTGAACCCGGTACGTATGTGGTCTTTGACTGTGTTGGTGAAAACGGTGACTGTATCGCCAAGACCTGGGTGAAGTTTTATAAGGAGTTTTTGCCGCAGATGGGCTACGAAGCTTCCGAAAAGACAGACTATGAACTTTACTTCGACGGTACCCGGCCGGAGATATTCTGCGAGCTGTGGATCCCGATCAGGAAGAAGTGATCTGCCGATCCGTTTTGATACCGTTCCGGGATGATGATCTCTATTATGAATCAGGCAGATCTGACATCTTGGCGATGTCTGCGGGGAGTAAAAATGGAAAGCAAAAGACTCAGATTCAGGAAATATACTTTGAAGGATCAGGACTGGCTGTACAGGATCTTGTCCGATCCGATCACGATGGCACATTATCCCGAACCTTATGATGAAAAGGGGACCGTACGCTGGATCCGCTGGAATCTTGGCAACTATGAAAAATACGGTTTCGGTCTTTGGGCACTGGAATTGAAAGAAAACGGGGAAATGATCGGCGACTGCGGGATCTCGATGCAGAACATCGACGGACAGATATTGCCGGAGATCGGTTATCATATCGACCGCCGCTACTGGCGGATGGGCTTAGGCAGAGAAGCGGCTAAGGCCGTAAAGGACTGGGGTTTCCGGAATACGGCGTTTGATGCGTTGTATTCCTATATGCCTGCCGGTAATATCGCTTCCTGGTCGACAGCCGCATCCAACGGCATGAAAAGGATCGGTGAATACGATGATCCTGACGGGGTCAGGCATTATGTGTACAGGATCACAAGGCAAGAATGGGAGAACGGCGAAGATGACGACAGGAAGAGGCAAAGCGAATAATCATCTGATGAAACAGCCGATCTTCCCGGTGAAAGGATGAATACCCTCCGTAAGGATACGGGGGAATAATAAATCATATGATGTACTGCTGATTTGTTTTACAATAAACTTATCAGTACGTATGAGACCCAATACGAGAGAAACAAGATTCAAACAATATAACATCATCCTGCCGGCGATCACGGTCGTTCTGATGATCTTTTTCGTCCTGTCTGAGTATCTGTTCGCACCGGCTGCTGCATCGGTCACGGGGAATGAATGGCTTTTTCCTTTAACAGTGATGGCCGAGACCGGAACGGCAAGGCCTTCGGTCAACGGACATCTGCACGTGGAAGGGACGCAGCTCGTCGATGAGAAAAGCGAAGCGGTCGTTCTGAAAGGCATCAGCAGCCACGGCTTGACCTGGTATCCGGAATTCATTGATGAAAAACTGTTCGCAGACCTTTCCGAAGAATGGGACTGCAATCTGATCCGACTGGCTGCCTACAGCTCGGAATATCGCAAAGGTCACAGGCAGCAGACCATGGATGTCCTGTTTCATGCATCGAAGCGGCCATTCAGGCGGATATGTACGTTCTGGTCGACTGGCATGACATGGTCGATGAAGACCCCAATGAATCTCTTGATCAGGCCGCTGATTTCTTTTTGGCTGTGATCGAACGGTTCGGAAGCTGTCCGAACATGATCTATGAGTGCTGCAACGAACCGGGAGGGGATTGGCCGATCATCAAGGATTATTGTGAGAAGATCATCCCGCTCATCAGGGAAAAGGATCCCGACGCTTCCGCAGTCGTTGTATCGGGATTTCGGTATCTTGAGACATTTCTGGCGCAATATCGCTTTCCGTATCGCCAGAAGCGAAAAGTGAAGGACAATGTGCTCAATGAACCGTTTTTCATCGAACTGAATGTACCGGCATTATGTTTTCCCGTTTTCCTGATGAACGGATCCGACATCTGCAGATCCGGTCTTGCAGGATCGCAGGATGTATATATCTGCAGCAGCTCGATGCAATCGGTTATTTGGATCGTAAAAAGTTAGATCGGTTTTTGCGGAGGCATTATGAGCAATATCATACGTTTGAATGAAGCAGCAGCAAATGATGAATGGATCGTTATGTCCAACCAAGGAACGGACTGTTTCCTTGATCTTTTGATCGTTGCGGCAGATTCTTTTGAAAAGTCCGATCACCAGAAGGAATTGATATCTTTTCTGAGAGACCGGAAAAACATCAATGATATCGCTCCGGGAACAGCCGGATTCGATCTGGATGAAATACCTTGGCAGCCATCAACTTTGAAGGAAGATGCCAAGTTTCTCGCCCGCGTGACTGAAGAAGCTCAAAGAGAAAGTACTTTCAGGAAACTGCCTTATGAGGCAGACACAGCTATCGTGATACCATGGTTGGAACATTTCGGATCACTGATCTCTCAGATGGCAACAAAAGATCCGTGCCTTCAGCCGGAATATGAAGTTGAAAGCATGAAACAGATATTTGAATCTGAACATATCAGCTTTGTTGAGGTTACGGAACGCTTAGTGAATGACTACCTCACTATGGTCAATGATTATGAAAATGTGAACAGATTTATCGGCAGTAAGAAGAAATCATTCACGGTGGAACAAGAACTTCAGTGGGTAAGGAACAAACTGGATGAGAAAGCTCTCGTCTTCTCTATGATCGAAAAGAAAAGCGGTAGATTTATCGGGAACATTGAACTTATGGATCCGACAGATTCACAAGGAGAGCTTGGCATCGCAATTACTGCAAAAATGCAAAATTCTGGTTTTGGGACTGAAGCGGTCATTGCTTTGAGTGAATATGCAATAGATCGATTGGGAATGAAGAGAGTGTTCCTGAGAACAGATCCCAATAACAGCAGAGCTATTCATGTTTATCAAAAATGTGGTTTCAAAGAATGCGGCCGTACAGACGGACATATTTATATGGAATTGTGCCGATAAATCGGGATTTGTGGAGGTAGAAGATGAGTTTACTTGATGAATACTATAACAGTAGAGATGAAGATAATCGACTTTTGTCACAGCATGGACAGGTCGAATATCTGACTACAATGAGATTCATTCATGAGTGCATTTTCCGAATGAATTCCCCCGAAATTCTGGAAGTCGGTGCAGGTACCGGTATATATAGTGTGGCACTTGCAAAGGAAGGATACTCTGTTACAGCAGTTGAATTGGTTCAGCACAATCTGGATATTTTAAAATCAAAGTTGGATGGATCAGAGCCGATTTCGGCTATACAGGGGAATGCACTGGATCTGTCCGTATTCCGGGATAATTCCTTTGATCTGACAATGCTCTTAGGGCCTATGTACCATCTTTACACATTGGAAGACAAACTGAAGGCTATGTCAGAAGCGGTTCGCGTCACAAAACCAGGTGGTTATATCATGATTGCCTATTGTATGAACGAACCAACGATAATTCAGTACGTATTTTTAGGCGGTCATCTAGAAGAGATCACAAAAACGAACATGCTGACAGATGATTGGCATTGTAAGAGCGAACCGAAGGAAATATTTGAGTTGGTCAGAACAGAAGATATCTCGCAACTGAATTCAAAGTTCCCTCTGGATAGAATCAAACTGGTCGCAACTGACGGCCCGGCTCATTACCTGAGCGGACTTATCGATAACATGGATAGTGAAACTTTTTCCAAATGGATGGAGTATCACTTTGCAACCTGTGAAAGACAGGATTTGATTGGTGCGTCCAATCATACACTCGATATTCTTCAAGTTCGCGGATAAATTCCGGTTTGTCGAAATAAAATGATCCCGACAAATCGGGATTTATGGAGGTGTGTAAGATGTTGGAATTACTGAAAGCGAGATTTTTCGAACACCGGGAACGTCATCCGAATTTGGAGTGGTCTGAAGTTGAGCACAGGCTGCGCGAGGATCCCGCCTCAATCGCGATTTTACAAAAGATGGAGGAAAGCGGCGGTGAGCCGGACACTATGGGTTATGACGTAAAGAC
>JAIKXJ010000023.1 GCA_024684175.1 Erysipelotrichaceae bacterium | reverse complement strand
CACGCCGCCAGCGTTCATCCTGAGCCAGGATCAAACTCTCCGTTTGATGACTCGTTTATTTAAGAACAATTTGTTCTTGATTTTAAATGAATTGACGTTTTGTTTAATTGCTTCTTATTTAGTTTTCAAAGATCGAATCGCATCTCCATTCGTTCATCCTTATCGGATGTCTCTTATGGGGTGCTTATTTATACTATCAGAATGCATGACTGAAGTCAACAACTTTTTTAATAATTTTATTACTTTTTTGTCGACTCCAGTCATATCCGCTATTCTTTTTCAAATACCAGTTCGAAATACTTCATGATGTAATCGTTGATATACGAGAACTGAAACGGTTTCTTCTTTTCCTTGACCATCTCGACAAGTTCATCCTTCGCCTTGATGCACAATTCCTTCACTTCTTTGGAATAATTCATCTTCTGACAATGATATGCGAATTCATTCTCATCCAGCACCATGTAGGTGTCATCCGGAAAGACTTTGACATCCAGGTCATAGTCGACGTTTTTGATGGCTTCCCCGTCATAGATGGACGGCGTTGCGACATTACAGTAATAGTAGATGCCGTTCTTGCGGACCATCGAGATGATATTGAACCATCTGTTCTTATAGTAGAAGCAGATGGCCGGTTCTCTGGTGAGCCAGCGGCGGTTATCTGCTTCCACGACCCAGGTATGGTCGGTCACCACGACATAACAATCCTCAAGCACATCCACGACCAGCGCTTTGGACCAGGTCCTGTGCACTGCACCGTTATGCTTGAACGACTGAACGTATACGCTGTCTCCTATCTTCAATTCGCACATGAAGATATCTTACCATATTTTCTTGAGACGTTCGCAAAGTAATGGAACGATGATGACGGCACAAAGCGTCGTCGGGATCATATACGAAGCATTATATGTGAGCGATGCCCAGAACGGGGATTCCCAGACGATCGTTCCGGCCAGAGTCGATGACAGCAGACGGATCGCACTGGTCACAAAGATGCCGGAATAGAAATACGAAATGTTCGGGAACAGCGATGCCAGGCCATAGACCGCATAAGCGATCATATAATCCAACAAGAAACTGGCAATGCCGTACCACGATACGGAACCGATGACCAGCTGTAAGAAAACAGAAACGATACCGACCAGTGTGCCTTTCTTCCAGCCCAGATGATAGGAACAGATCAAGAGCGCGATCGGACCGAAGTTGAGCTTGCCGCCGTTTGCCATCTTGAACAGATTCAACATGTCAGACACGCGGTCAAATACGACGAACAGAGCGCAATAGATGGCCATCAGAGCCAAAGTTCTGGTTTCAGATTTTTTCATAAAAAAACACCTCCATATAAAAGGTGCCTTCCCTACGCTGGCATTATCCAGATCAGGTTACGGGTATGATCTCAGCCTCTCGGCACCCCACGTAACCATTATAGAACAAAACGCGTCATTTTGTGTTGATATATTTGATGATCTTTACGACATCGTCATAGTGCCAATACTGATTCAGTGCATACTTGCCATAGGCATTGCCGGTCATGATCAGGTAGGATCTGCCTTTGTCTTTGCACAGGGCGATGATGTTCTGCCCGGCTTCCGGCGTATATCCGGTCTTGCCGCCCAAGACCAGAAAATCAAGGTCTCTTCTCGCCAGACCGATCGTCGTATAGACCTTCGTGCCGTCTTCCATGACATATTCAACGGAGCTTAAGATCTTTCTTGCTTCTTCGCTTTTCAGAAGATCCATCACGACCAGATACAGATCGTCAAGCGTCGTATAATGATCTTCTTCGTGAAGACCTGTGGTATTGACGAAATGCGTATCGGCAGCACCGAGCTCTTCCATGCGAGCATTCATCTCCTTCACCAGATCGATACCTCTGTCGTTGAAATAATTCTCCAAAGCCAGTGCAGCATCGGCACCGGAAGGAAGGATCAGCCCGTAAAGCAGATCTCTTAAAGTATAAGGATAATCTCTCTGGATATAGGCAAGCGAGGCATCTTCGTCGATCAGAGCCTCCACCTGGTCGTAAGTCACGGTCGAATACGCATCAAGATCTTCGCTCAGGCTCAGCACCGTATCCAATGTCACCAGCTTCGTCAGCGATGCCGGATACATGCGCAAGTCACTGTTATAGGAATACAAAAAATCAAGATCCGACATATCGATGACCAGATATTCCAGAGAATGGAGCTCTTCATCGATCGTTTCCGTTTCAAGATCCATGACATTGATCTTGTCCGAGTCGATCTCAAAAGTTCCTGAAGAACAGGAACATAAGAAGAAGATCATGATCAAAAGAAGGATCGCTTTTTTCATTTTCTATACCAGTTTTTTATAAAAATCGTAAGAACGGAGCTTCAGATCCGTATTGGAAAGATAAAAATCCATCAGCAGAGAAAAGTCCTTGAGGCTATAGTCAAACTGTTTCAGTACTTCATAGTCCTTGAACTCGCCCTTGATGATCAGACGGAAACGCTTGAGCGTATCGACGCTTTGGGTCTGTTCACCGCTCAGATGATCGATACAAAGGAAGCCTCCGTGGCGGTTGGAAAGAGCGACGACTTTCTTGTTTCCGCATAATGCACAGCCGTCAACGACCGGCATGATGCCGAATCGCTTGATGATGTAAGAGACATACATCGAGCCGAGAAGATAAAGCTCTTCGTCCTTCAGATGACGGAAGACGAAACAAAGCGGTTCGAACAGATCGATATCCTTGTTCCTCAGCGTCAGTTCGCAAAGCAGGTCTTTGAACGACATCATCCGGATATCCTTATCTTCAAAATGATTTTCCAGCAGTTTGTAACCGTGGACCGAAAAGATATCCTTGCCTTCCTTGTAGTCGATGATGAACTCATAAAGACACATCGGCAGGAAGTGGTTCTTCCCGGAAAGTTTTTTCGCAGCCTTGCCGACTAAAGAAAGGTGGCCATATTCCTTGCTGATGACATGCATCAGCACATCGGCCTCCTTGTAGTCGACCTGACTCAAAACGAAAGCAGTGATCTTGTCATTCATCCCTGTCACCTGAGAAATATCCCAGATCGAACAGCTGTTTCTGTGAATTCAGCCAGTCTTCCTCTACCTTTACATATAAGGAAAGGATGATCTTCTTGTGATCAAAGAGCCCAGCGATATCGCTGGATGCCTGATCATTGATCTTTTTCAGCATGGAACCGTTCCGTCCGATGATGATGCCCTTGTGGGTATCCTTGTTACAGATGATGGTCGCTTCGATCTGTACCTTGGAAGCCTTCTCTTTGATCTCCTCGATGCGGCAGGCGACCAGATGCGGGATCTCTTCCCTGGTATTGAGGATGATCTTTTCCCGGATGATCTCCGAGATCCTGAATTCCAGATTCATATTGGTCTTCACATCGGAAGGATAGTATTGCACATCATCATGAAGATACTTCATCGATGTCTGCAAGAGCTCATCGAGATTCTCTTTGTTCAGCGCCGAGATCGGTATGATCTCCTCGAACTTGTAGTTGCCGCCGGCATAGGCAAGCCGTTTGATCAGCTGGTCAGAGCTCAGTTCATCGATCTTGTTCACCAGCAGGAAGATCGGGCTTTCATACTGTTCGAGCCTTTTCAGGATCTGCTTGTCTTCTTCCTGCAGGCCTTTCTGCCCGTCAACGATGTAATAGATGATGTCCGCCCCCTCTGCCTGCGACATCGCTTCCTTATTCATGTAGGAACCCAGAGCCGTCTTGGCTTCGTGGATCCCCGGTGTATCGATGAAGACGATCTGCAAGTCTTCTTCATTCAGGATGCCCAGGATCGCATTCCGCGTCGTCTGCGCCTTCTGTGTGGTGATGGCGATCTTTTCCTTCAGCAGAGCATTGATCAGAGTGGACTTGCCGGCATTCGGACGCCCCAATATCGCAATGAAACCCGATTTCATCCGTCCAGATCCTCGCTTGAAAACTGGAACGGAAGCAATTTGAAGATGTTGGTCTCCATGACCTCCTTTCCGTTGGAAAGGATGATCGGCGTTCCCTGCTCAAGCAGCTCCGAAAGGACTTGCCGGCAGATGCCGCAAGGCGTTCCGATCCTCTTACCGTCGGAGACGATGGCGATCGCCTCGATGTCCTCCTTGCGGTAACCTCTGGAATAGGCGGCAAAGATTGCACTGCGCTCTCCGCAGTTGGTCCCGCCGTAAGAAGCGTTTTCGATATTGGCTCCGTAGAACGTGGTGCCGTCCTTGCATAAGACACAGGCACCGACATGATAATTGGAATATGGCGCATAGGCATTGTCCATTGCCTTGAACGCCTCTTTGATCAGTTCTTCATGACTCATCCTAACAACCTCCTGATGACACAAAAGATACAAACGGTCAGAGACCCCAGGCTTGCCGTCAGCACAGCCGCCGAAGAGAGGTCTTTGATCGTTTTGATCTTGAGGTCTTTTTCCAAATTGAGATAATCGCCGATCCGTTCGACTGCCGTATTCATGATCTCAGCGGAAATGACCATGAAGATACAGATGATGAACGCCAGCCACTCGTAATGATCCAGGCGTATGATCAAACCGCCGATGATCGCAAAGATGCCCAGAACACATTGAACGAGCACTGCCCGATGTTTCAAAGCGGTCTTCAGTCCGTAAAAAGAATCCGCAAACTTTTTCACTTGAGATCTCCGACGATCTTTTTTTGCAAAGCAAACATCTTTTCTTCATCTTCCTTATTCATATGGTCATAGCCAAGCAGGTGCAGCAGGCCGTGCACGAACAGAAAGACGAATTCCCGCTTTACCGAATGACCGTAGTCTTCCGCTTGCGATAAGACACGGCGGCGGTTGATGAAGATATCACCAAGCTCCACCCTGTCCTCATATTCGACCATGTCGTCATCGTCCAGCAAAGCGAACGAGATGACGTCAGTCACGGCATCCTTTTGCCGGTAATCGCGGTTGATCCGCCGGATGGTGATGGGTCCGCACAGGATCAGCGAGAGCACATAATCATCATGCAGTCCGAGGACTTGCAGAGTTTTATCGTAGTATTCTTCCAGAAGAGGATAATACTCTTTCAGATCGTCGTATTTTGTCTTGTTTATGATATTCAGCATACCTTTATTATACTTGATTTGAACTTTATTTAATGGTATATTAAGTTAGCAGTCTATGATATAGAGTGCTAAAAACATGCTAAGGAGGCTATACTATGGCAATTAAAGAATTTAAGACCGAATCCAAGCGATTGCTGGATATGATGGCCAACTCTATCTATACCAATACCGATATCTTCTTAAGAGAACTGATCTCCAATGCATCCGATGCTTTGGACAAGAGACACATCCTGTCTTTGACCGACGATCAGATCAGCTTCGACGATCCGAAGATCCGCATCGACATCGACAAAGAAAACAGGATCATCACGATCTCCGATAACGGCATCGGTATGGATAAGAAGGAACTTGAAGACAATCTGGGCACGATCGCCCGCTCCGGTTCTTTCGAATTCAAGAAAGATCTCGATGAGAAGCAGGAAGCTGACATCATCGGACAGTTCGGTGTCGGATTCTATTCGGCATTCATGGTCGCCGATCAGGTCGAAGTCCTCTCCAAAAAAGTCAAAGAAGACAAAGCCTATCTTTGGCACTCCGACATGAACGGCTACGAGATCTCTTCCGGTAAGAAGGAAGATGCCGGCACGCTGATCACGCTTCACATCAAGAAGAACAGCAAGGAAAAGAAATACGACAAGTATCTCGATACGATGGAACTCAAGAACCTCGTCAAGAAATACTCCGATTTCATACGCTATCCGATACAGATGATGGTCGAAAGCTACGACTACAAGGAAGACGGAAAATCCGAGAAAGTGACCAAGCTCGAGACCGTCAACTCCATGCAGCCGATCTGGAAGAAAAACAAGAAAGACATCAAGGACGAGGATTACGAAAACTTCTATATGCAGGAATACTACGATTATTCCAAACCGCTCAAGACCATCCATTATAAAGTGGAAGGAAATACCTCCTACACCGCCCTTCTGTTCATTCCTTCACAGCGTCCGTTCAATTTCTACACCAACGATTACAAGCTCGGTCTGAAATTGTATTCCAGAGGCGTATTCATCAAAGATGAAGCCAAGGAGATCGTCTCCGATTACTTCCGTTTCATCCGCGGTGTCGTCGATTCCGATGACCTGAGCCTGAACATCTCCAGAGAGATCCTGCAGCAGGATTATCAGATGAACGCTTTGAAGAAGTCGGTCGACAAGAAGATCAAGTCGACACTGGAAAAGATGCTGGACAAAGAAAGAGAAGAATACGAAAAATTCTTTGATGCCTTCGGTTCCCAGCTCAAATACGGATGTTATGACGGCTTCGGTGCCAACAAAGACGTGCTGATCGACTTGCTGATGTTCAAGTCTTCCAAAGAAGACAAATATGTGACGCTCAAGGAATATGTCTCCCGCATGAAAGAGGGACAAAACGAGATCTACTATGCCGCCGGGGAATCCGTCGACAAGATCAGGCAGCTGCCGCAGATGGAAAAAGTCCTCGACAAAGGCTATGAAGTCCTGTACTTCACAGACTCAGTTGATGAATTCCTGACATCCATCATCATGGAATATGACGGCAAACAGTTCAAATCGATCTTAAAAGGCGATCTCGATCTCGACAGCAAGGAAGAAAAAGATGAACTGGAAAGAAAGAACGAAGAAAGCAAAGACATCCTTTCCAAGATCAAAGAGATCTTGAAAGACAAAGTCTCCGATGTCAGACTGTCTTCCAGACTCAAGACCTATCCGGTATGTCTGGTCTCCGACAACAATCTTTCCATCGAGATGGAAAAGATCCTGAAACAGATGAATCAGGAAGGAGCGAAAGCCAACAAGATCCTGGAGATCAATCCGGACCATGAACTCTTCGCCGTTCTCAAGAAACTTGATGAACAAGGTACCGACATCAGTGAATACGCAAGTCTGCTCTACGATCAGGCTCTGCTGATGGCCGGTCTTGAACTTGAAGATCCGGCAAAATATGCCCTTCAGGTCTCCGAACTGATGCTCAAAGCACTGAAATAGAACCATCAAAAACAAAGCAGGACCTCGGTCCTGCTTTTTATAACTCAAAATCCCAGTATCTGCTCATATCGCCGAAGGAATAGATCCGCATCGTCAGCACATCCAGATTATAGATGGCTGTATATTGCGTCTTCCCTCTGTCGATGCCGTTGTTTGGATCCTGGACCGCCAGTTTCAAGACATCTGCGGCATAGTCCATCGACATGCCGGCCTTTCTTGTGCGGAACAGCCCGGCTTTTAAGATCTCATCTCGTCCGCATCCATCCTTAAAGAAAAGATCTTCCTTGCTGACATAGTGATTGGTGGCGTGATCGATATCGGTCACCGTCATCTCGTCACCCAGCCATTCGATCAGCTTATGCTCGCCGCTTCTGTCTGCCAGCATGATGTGGTAGTCCGCACCGGGCATCGCTGCCTTGACATTGAAATTCGACATATAAGCAACGGCTTCTTTCACATTTTTGCAGTTGTCCAGGACCATCCGCATCAATATCGGATGCAACACGGTCGGCTTCCCGGGATTCTTTGTTTCGATCAGTTCCATCGAAGCGATCCAGGCTTTCTTATCCGCCCGATTGACGACGATCGAACCGACGGTCGCATAGAGCCAGTAAGGATCGGGAACTTCACCGCTGTTTTCCAGAAAGAGATTGGTCTTGTTTTTATTCAGTTTTTCCTCATAAGAGTCAAAATCAATCTCATGCCAGTCGGCCCGGACAGCCAGAGCCAGAATCGACAGAGCCAGGCCCTGTTCATTCATACCGTCCATACAGATCATCGGACAAAGGATGAAGGATGAAAGATCGGTCTTGCCGTCATCCGCCATCCCCTGTGCGAGACTTCCGTTCTTGAAATCCAGCCAGTAGGCATCGGAAACGCCGAGCGACTTGTAGCGGGCGTTGGGATTTCTTCCCTCGATGATGACGTTGAGGCCGGTCCGCGGATTGCTGCGGTCATTGTTCTGAAAATGAGAGTAATCGTAATTCCGGCAAAGGAGCACTTCCCCTTCTCGATTCTTCGTGACGAAAGTCGAGCAGCCGGCATCGATCACCTGCCGGAACGCCTCCGGCAGATCGTAGTAGTCGTAAGCTGCTTCCATATGATACAGATAGCCTTTTTCATCGACTCTGCGGATCGATTCGACCGCCTGAATGTGTTTCGGATCTTGAATGAATGCATGCGGATTCATCAGTTGTTTTCCTTTCGGGCAGCAAGTGCCTCTTCATATTCCTTCTTGGTATCGATGCCGATCGCAAATGCCAGCATCATGACGGCGACAAGTGCCGGGATCCATCCCAGCAAAGCGTTGATGGTATTCTGCGTTGCCAGATTCTGCATGATGCCTTCATCTGCCAGTTTTGCCGAGAAGCCGGCAGCAGCCAAAGCGACAAGGAAAAGCTTGTCGACAGCCGCTTCGGCGATCTTGGAGACCAGTGTATCGCCGGTCGAGACCATCGTATCCAGACGTCTGCCGTTCTGTACTTCGACGATGTCGGTGATCGCATTGCGGTTGGTGTTGAACAAAATGAATGTCATCGTCAGACCCATGCCGGTGAATGCCGCGTTGATGAATGCGGTGATGACCTTTGTCGGAGCAAAGATGAATGGGATCTTCCCGACGATCTGCAAGATCGCCGCCAGTGCCATCGTCTTTTTCCTGCCTAAAACGGTATCGATGCGCGGCGTGATGATCGAGAAGATGACGGAAGCCACCAGATAAGCCGCCATGATCGGCGTCGAAAGTGAAGAATTGTTCAATACATAGGCGCAATAGTAAGTGATGGACGATGTCAGAAGACATGTCGAGATGCCATAACTCATGACATACAACATGTTGCGCACCCAGGAACGGCATTTGAAAAGCATCCGGTAAGTCTCAACGATACCGATCTTTTCTTCGTCATCGGAGACCTGACGGACTCTTTCTTTCGTTGTAAAGTAGTGGAGCAGACAGCCGATCACGATCAGAACACCCATGAACAGCGCCGACTTGAAGACTGCCGGTGAATCCGAAGAATTGATGACTTTGTGGTCTTTGAGACCGCCGAACATCCGGACGATCATCGGGACTGCGACGGCACCGATCCCGGAACCCAGACAGGCACCCAGCGAACGGAAAGCGTTGATCGATTTCCTGTCTCCGTCATCGGAAGACGCCAGGGCACCCATACCGTTATACGGGATCCCGCGGAACGTGTTGGCGATCTCATACAGGAAGAAGACGGCGATGCCCAAGATGATATCCCAGCGCTCACTGACATGGAAGTCCGTGAACAGCAGGACCATGCCCATAGCATACGGAACGGCGATATAGATCAGCCAAGGTCTGACTTTTTCGTTGCTCTTGAATCTCACGTTGTTCGCCCAGACCCCGATCAAAGGATCGTTGAGGATATCCCAGATCGTGCCGATCAGGACCATATTGGAAACGGCGATGGGATCGATCAAAAGGATCGACGTCAGAAAATACTTGTAGTATGTGCTTTTAAAATTGAAAACGATGTTCGTTGAAGTGGAAAAGCTCATGAAACCAAGTTTTTCCAATAAACCCACGGTTTTATTGTTCTCTTTCTTCATTATGCCCCCTTAAAACAATGATATTAATGTTATTTTATGCCTTTCCTCTTTCGCGTTCAATAAAAAAGGTACCTGAATTCAGGTACCTGATGATCAGCTGATGATGTTCCCCGGATCGTCGTTGAGGATATCGAGGATCGAAAGCTTTTCTTTACGGCGGTTCTGTTCCTCCTCAAGGAGCTTGCGGACTTCCAGAAGCTTTTCGTTGCATTCATAGCGAAGTTTGAGTTCCCTGTCCGAGATCTCGTCGTCGATCCGCTTGTATTCGCCGACCATTCTTGCCAGTTCGGCATTCAGGATCTTGCGGTCCGTGATCAGGCTGTCAAAGTTCTCTTTGAGAGCCTTGGACTGTTCGTTGAACCTCTCAGCGCTTTCTTTGATCGCCGTTTCATGCAGCTGCTGCAGACGGCGTTTTTCTTCCTTGAAATCGGAAGTGACGCTGAGGTCTTCGTTATACATGTTGTCGATGAACTTCTCTTGTTCGCTCTTCGCCTTGCGGATATCGGCACTCAGAGAATTCTGACGGTCCCGCTCGTCTCTCAGCATCGCATCGTAGGCTTCGGAAAGACCTTGGATCTCCTCTTCATACTTCTTGAGTTTGTTCTGCCTGTCGATCTGCAGTTCTCCGATCTCCCTGGAGATCTGGTCGATCGATTCGTTGCGTTTCGCATTCAGACCCGAAAGGATCTCGCTGTGCGCCTTTTCCAGAGAATCGATCTTTTCTCTGAACAGTTTCGTCCTGGCAGCCAGATCATCTTCACCGGTCTGTTTGGTATCTTTGATGAGCTCCGGTCTGCTTCTCAATAACGTATCATACTCCGACATCGTTGCCGCGATCTGCGTCTTGATGTTGTAGACACGTTTATTATGAACATCTTCCAATTCAAGAGATTTGCCCTGCAGCTCTTCGATCTTATCGGCGATACCGTCGATATAATCTCTAGTCGTCCTGGTCAGATCTTCCAGAGCCGTCTTTCTTTCGTTTTCATAAGTTTCGAGTTTGGAAAGTTCGATCGCTTTCTTGTTTTCAAGATCGTTGATCTCGTTTCTCAGTTCATCACACTTATCGTTGACTTCACCGATGTAACGCTCATAAGCATTCTTCTTTTCACCGAGCACATTGGCATAGCCGTTCTTGAGATTTTCGATCTCGGCAGCGATCGCCTCTTTTTTCCGGTTCAAAGTCAAAGTCAGTTCCTGACGTTTGAATTCGTTGGCTTTGACCAGTTCGTCAAGTTCCTGCTGTATGCTCTTGGTCTGATCGAGCGCGGCATTGTATCGGGAGATGCATTCCTTCTCGGTCGTCTGCTTGCGCATGGCGATCTCTTTGATCAACGCATCCAGAGAATCTTTCTTGGTCTGAAGTTCATCGGCGAAAGCGCGGACTTTTTCATCATACTGCTTTTCGGTCTCCGACTGTTTGTCACGATACTGCCTCTCCGCTTCATCGTATTCGGCCTGAAGTTTCTCGGACAGTCTGCTGAGTTCCATGGCATTGGTATCTCTGATCTGCTGCAGCTGCCGGGAAAGATCCTCACGGAAATCTTTGAGCTCCTGCTGACGGCGTTCATATTCGCTCTGCAGTTCGTTCTCAAGATCCTGCGCTTCTTTCCTGCTCAGATCATAACGGTCCTGTGCAAGTTTAAGATCTTCATCGGCAGCGGCTTTTTCCCGGTCGTTCCTTTCGACCTGCTGTGCCTGCGCATCATCGATCTCTGTCTTTCTAAGTGCGATCTTGGCGGCCGTGTCGTTGTACTCGCGCTGTTTTGCCGCAAATTCATCGCGGATCTGCTGCAATTGGCTCGACGGGATCGTTTCATATTCTTCCGTGATCTTCACAAGATCGCTCTCCTGCTTTGCAGCCATCTGAGCGAGCTTTTCATTGCGGTCATCTTCCGCCTGTTTGATCAGGGCTTTGAACTCGGCTTCCTTGTTTTCCGTCTCCACCTTGATACGGGAGATCGTTTCCAGAAGTCTGTTCCTTTCCTCATCAAGCGCAGCAAGCTTATCGGAAGTTTCGTTGTTCAGCTGTTCCAACTGTCCGTCGATCGAAGACTTCTGTTCTTCATAGAAGTTCTTCTTTTCTTCATAGTCGGCCTGCTCGGCATGGATCTTCTCGTCGAAGTCATACTGAAGCTTCGCCATTTCGTTTTCATGGCCTTTGAGAGCCTGACCCAGCTGTACTTCATGTTCAGCAGCAGCCTGATCCCTGAGACCGGAGAACTCTTCTTCGAGCTCTTTCACCTTGCTGTCGTATTCGGACTGCGCCTGTTCGCGCTTGCGGGCGATCTCAGCGATCGCGTTTTGATAAGCCGCATCGTTTTCGGCGATCTTTGCTTCAAGAGCGGAAAGCTTCTCGGAAAGCTGTGCTTTGGTCTGTGCACAGTTGTTCAGATAAGATTCCTTGTCTTTTTCAAAATTCAGCACTCTTGCCTGATAATCACTGTAGTAATTCTGCGCATCTTTCTCGATACGGATGATCTCTTTGTTCATCGCACCGATCTGATTCTTGATCTCCGAGATCTTGCCGTCGAGATCCGACTTGATCCCTTCGTATTCTTCTCTGGTCTGTGCAAGCTTGCGTTCGTAATCTTCTTTACGGTCTTTGATCTGCTTCTCGTTGTCCGCCTTGCTGGCCTCGAATTCCTTGTTCAATAAGGCACACTTGTCTTGATATCTCTTGTTCAAAGTATCCGTTTCGCTGCGGATCTTATCGATGTCGATCTCGTTTTCTTTGACTTTGTTCTTATAGAGCTCTTCACGTTTGCTCAGACGCTCGTTCAGGAAAGCATTACGGCTTTCCAGCTGTTTTTCTTCTTCTTTCAGCTGCGAATCCAGCATATCCAGATCGTTCTGGCGTTTTGCTCTTTCCTCTTCCAGTTTCCGGTCGAGGTCTTCGAAATACTGCTGATATCTCGCCTTCAGATCGTTGCGCAAAGCCGCAAGGTTCCTCTTGAGGTCATCATGTTTTTCATTCTGCGCATCCTTCAGGAATACGATGAGATCATCGAGATCCCTGCTCTGCTTCTCAAAATCCTTCTTCTGCGTATCGATCGTGAGTTCCAGCTGTTCTTCTTTACCAGAGATCTGCGCATCCAGGTCATCATTTTCTTTTAAGAGTCTGTTTCGTTCCGCATCAAAAGAGGCCTGTGCATCCTGATAGGATCTCTGATCCTCTTCCTTTGCCTTTTCCAGGCCGGAAAGGATCTCATCTTTCTTACGATTCAAAGACTCCAGTTCATTGAGGCAGCCGGAATAGATCGCCTGAACGGAAGAGACCTTGTCATCTTCCTGCGACCTGAGCTCGTTCATGTCGCTTTCATGCGCGGCGAGCAGTTCCTTCAGCCGGTCTTCGTGGTCTGTTCTCAAGGCTGTAAGACTGTTCTCGAGCTCCGCGACTTGCCGGTCGCCTTTGGCGATCAGATCCGCTTTTTTGGCTTCCAGATCGCTCTTGACACCGTTTCTGTCTTCGATCAGTTTTTCATAGCGGTCTTTCATCTCGCTCATACGCTGATTGAACGCATCGCCCTGATCATGCCTAGTCATCCTGAGTTTATTCAGCGAAGTCTCCATCTCTTCTTTTTTCAGTTCAAAAGCAGAGACTTCCTTGTCTTCTTCCTTTTTAATCAATTTATTCTTGGTATCGATGATCGTCCTGACCTTCTCTTCGATCTGCTCATCGCGCTGCTTGCTGAGCTTGACGAAATCGGCATTCTTCTTTTCGAACGCCTTGGCTTTATCCATGATCTTTGCCTTGTCGTTGCTGATCTGCAGCATCGCCTTTTCGTGGACATCGTCAAGCGAAAGCTTCAGGTCTTCGTATTCGCTGTTGTAATCTTCAGCCTGCTTCTGGACCTGGGCGATCTGTTTGTTCATGTCGCCGATCTGTTTCTTGGCTTCGGCGATCTGGCCTTCGATGACATCGATCTTCGATGCATAGTCCACTTTCAAAGACGAAAGTTCATCTTCATTCTTCTGATTGGTATTGCGGATGATCTGCGTATTGGCCTTCTTGGCATCCTCGATCTTCTGTTTCAGAACACTGAGCTTTTCATCATAGTCGTGATTCAAAGAGAAGACTTCTTCTTCCAGTCTGTGGATCTCTTCGTCGCTCTTGGCTGCCGTTTCACGGTACTGTTCATCGCGGTTTTTGAAACGGTTGTCCAGGAATTCCTGACGGCTTGCCAAAAGTTCCTCTTCCTTGGAGAGGTTGTAGGTCAGGATCTCCAGTTCTTTGTTGCGCTTCTCTCTGGCAGCGGCGAATTCTTCATCCGCTTTGCCGAGATAACGTTCATAGGACTCTCTGAACTGCGGTTCAAGTTCTTCCACCTTGGCACGCAGTACATCGTATCTCGTGTTTCTCGTATTGTTGAGCAGCTTGATCAAACGGTCGAGGATCTCGCTGTTTCGTTTGAATTCTTCTTCTTTGTTTCTGGAATCCGCTGAAAGTTCTTCGCTTCTTCTTGCCAGATCGGCATTCAGTTCTTCGTTTTCGGCAAGACTTCTCGCCTTGTCTTCTTCATAGCGTTTTTCAAGGTCTTCATATTGTCTCGAACGGTCAAGTTTCGACTGATCGAGCTTGCGGAGCTTGTCATTCTTCTCGGCCATCAAAGCTTTGATCTCGGCGTTGTAGGAACTTAATTTTTCCTTCCGGTCGGCGATCATCTCTTCTTGCAGAGCCTTCTCCGCTCTGAGTTTTTCATTCTGCAGTGCGGACAATTGTTTCATGGCATCTTCATGGTCCTTCTTTTCATCTTCAAGGACCGCTTCAAGCCTGCCGCTTTCCGCTTTTGCATCCGCCTTGATCTGTGCGATCTTAGCTTCTAATTCATTTCCTTCCTCATCGTTTTTAGCCAGGAGTTCGTCATGTGCCGCCTTGATGGCTTCCATGCGTGCATTGAATGCTTCCTCTTCTTCTTTTTTCTTTGCCCTGAGTTCTTTGAGACGCTTCTCGATGTTCTTTCTCTTGTTATTGAACGATTCTTCGTCTTCTTTTTCTTCCGAATCGATCAGTTCTTTCTTCTTTGCCTTGAGTGCATCGATCTTGGAAAGGATCTGCGCATCCTGATCTTCATGCAGCTGTTTCAGTTCTTCTTCTTCCTTGCGCAGCTTCTCAAGATCTTTGGCGGTCTTCTTGTTTTTCTTCTCCAGATCCTGATAAAAAGAATCCTGTCTGGCGTTCAAAGCAGCGATCTTAGCCTCAAAATCCGCATCTGTTTTTTCGATCTCAGACATCGTCTCATCGATCGATCCGTTGATCTGATTGATCTGTTTTTTCTTGTCCTCGATCAGTTTATCAAGCTCCTCAATGCTCATTGAGGAAGTCATCTGATCATCATTGTTCTTTTTCCCGCCAAAAAAATTCATTGGAGACCTCCAAATTCATACTATACAAAAATTATAACAGAGATGGTTTCAAAAAAAAACGTAACAGCTTTTTGTTGTTGCATTTTTAAATCTTTATTGCTAGAATAAATAGGCACGGAATATTATTCGCACGCGGTTCCTTAGCCAAGTGGTAAGGCAATAGACTGCAACTCTGTGATCACCGGTTCGAATCTGGTAGGAACCTCCAGCAATGGGGATGTGGCGGAATGGTAGACGCGAGGGACTTAAAATCCCTTGGTAGAAATACCGTGTGGGTTCAACTCCCACCATCCCCACCACTCTTCGTAATATTATCGTGCTGCGCCAAATGCTCAACAGTTACATCCTGCTGAGTGGATCCAACATAATCTCTCGTTTCGGGATGTAGCTCAGCTTGGTAGAGTGCTTGATTTGGGATCAAGATGTCACAGGTTCGAATCCTGCCATCCCGACCATATATTTAAGGCGCATGATGGCGAGGTAGCTTAGTTGGCTAGAGCGATCGGTTCATACCCGGTAGGTCGTGGGTTCGAGTCCCACCCTCGCTACCACTTATTTGGACCCTTAGCTCAGTTGGTCAGAGCTACCGGCTCATAACCGGTTGGTCGAAGGTTCGAGTCCTTCAGGGTCCACCAAAACACAGTTTGCAGGAGTACCCAAGTGGCTGAAGGGTCCGGTCTTGAAAACCGGTAGGTCATGCAAGTGGCGCCTGGGTTCGAATCCCAGCTCCTGCGCCAGTCACATCGCGAGGTAGAGCAGTCTGGTAGCTCGTCGGGCTCATAACCC
>JAIKXJ010000021.1 GCA_024684175.1 Erysipelotrichaceae bacterium | reverse complement strand
GAAGACATCGAAAGATACATTGTGTATTACAACAGCGAACGGCCATCCTATTCACTCAATTATAAAACCCCGCTTCAGTTCAGGACCGAAACGGGGTTCTAGGCCTTTTTATGAATTGTCTACTTTTAGTTGACTAGTTCAACATCAGGGCTTTTTTAGTGGTTGAAAAAAGGATACTTTTACGTATCCTTTAGACGAGCCTGTCAAATAATCTGTAAAAGCGTCTGCGGCTGCTTCGCGGCATGCCGACACATTCTTCGATCGGCATCGAAACGATCTCGTTGTTTTGGATGCCGACACAATGCCCGCCGACACCAGCCACCAGCAGTTCCACCGCCTTGGCACCCATACGGGAAGCCAGGACACGGTCGGACGGCGTTGGCGAACCGCCTCGCTGAATGTGACCGAGGATCGTTGCCCTTCCGGCAAAACCGGTCACTCTCGAGATCTTGTCAGCCAGTGATTTGACATCACAGACCTTTTCCGAAACGATGACGATCGCATGGTTCTTGCCCTGGTTCTCCAGATAGCGCAGTTTTTCCAGGACGGCTTCCTCATCGTAGCCGGTCTCCGGTGTGATCAGGATCTCCGCACCGCAGGAGATACCGGAATAGATCGCCAGGTCACCGCAGCGATTCCCCATGACTTCGACGACGGAACAGCGGTGATGCGAATTGGAAGTGTCACGCAGCTTATCGACACAGTCGACGATCGTATTCAACGCTGTATCAAAACCGATGGTGTAATCGGTCCCTTCGATATCGTTATCGATGGTCCCCGGCAATGCGATACAGTTGACGCCGAGTTTCGTCAGCGCATCCGCGCCGCGGTATGTACCGTCGCCGCCGATGACCACGACCGCATCGATCTGGTTCTCTTTTAGCTTTTCCACACCTTTGAGCTGGACGGCTTCCTCTTTGAATTCCGGAAGTCTGGCCGAGCCTAAGATCGTGCCGCCTTTTGCGATGGTCTCGGAAACGGAATGCCTGTTGAACGGTTCGTACAAGCCCTCCACGAGACCTTTGTAACCGTCATGGATCCCGACGACCTCGATACCGTTGGCCAGTGCGGTCCTGGTGACTGCACGTATGGCTGCATTCATGCCCGGCGAATCGCCGCCCGAAGTAAGGATTCCGATTTTTCTCAACATTTTGATTCCCTCCTCATGTTGTTTCCTGACAGGACATAATCATTGGTCAATATATCGATCCGCTCCATGAGCCTTCTGGCATTCATAAGATTGGATTTTTCTTTGCGGTCATACTGATAGTGTTTCAGTAACTCTTCCTTAGACAGATTGGATGTGAACAGCGTGATCTTCTTATTCTCCAGGCGGTAGTCTAGCACCCGGAACAGGATGTCATCCCGGACGAATTCCGAGACCGCCTCCGAGCCGATGTCATCCAAAAACAGATAGTCCGCCTTTTTCAGCTTGTTGATGTTGCGGTCGATCATGTCGGTATCGTTGCCGAAGAACGACTTCATCTCATTGAAGAAATTGGAGACTTTGACGAACGCCACCCGTTTGCCTTTCTTGACCAAAGAATTGGCCAGTGCCGTACAAAGATAGGTCTTGCCCGTTCCCAAGTCACCGCAGATATAAAGACCTTTGTCGCTCTTTTCATACAGGATGGCTGCCAGCTGCAGATACAGCTGCTTTTGCTGAGGCGTGTAGGTGATGCTTTCCAGATCGATGTCGGCAAGGTTTTCCGGCACATCGCAATAAGAATACTTTTCCAATATCGCTTTGCCGTTTCGCACAGCGGACGCATAGCGGCAGTATTCGATCTCTTCGATCAAAACACCTTCATAGCGCAGATCGAGCCGCTGTCCCTTATTCCTCTGCCGGCAGGCGAAAAGGCCGGGACAGTCTTTGCACAGTTTCCGGGAATCGTAGACGCGCAAAAACTGCGGCAGATGTTCTCTGATATAGGCATCGTCATCGCAGATCCCGGAAAGATGCGGATCGTTTTTAATCAGTTCAAGTTCGTTCATTTTTTACCCATCAGTTTCAGAAGTTCTTCTTCTTGCGAAACGCTCATGTTTTGATTGATGCTCGTGTCGTAGACAGGAAGCTTGTCTTCTTTTTTATTTTTCTTTTCATACGGCCCGTTCAGTCTTTCCAGAGCGTCTTTTGCCGTTTTGATATCGTTCCTGTGCAGATCGGATGCGACCGCATAAAGATAGTTTTCGATCAGGGAATTGTTACAGTTCTTAAGGCCGTATTCAAGCAGTACATTGATGACCGGTACATCGAGATGATAGCGCTGTGAGAGCCGGTAGATGATCTTTTTATCGTAATCCGTCGCTTCTTTGCCGCCCTGAAGCGACATCAGGAAATTCAGACAAGGCTGTGAATACGGATCGCCATCCGTCTTTTTGTACTCGCTCCTGGCATTCATACAAAGATAACGCAGCTCTTTGAGGTCGAACTGATTGGAATCGGTCCTGGCGACCCGCGGCAGATATGTGCGCATCTTGTCATAAGAGATATTGTAGAGATCGGCCAGCGTTGCCAGTTCCCTCATATTCTCCGCCGTACGGAAACGCATCGGCAGCAGATTGGCAGAGATATCTTTGAGGAAGACATCGACGTTGAACATCGTCGGAAAGTCATAACGACGTGTCTCTTTCTTCTTGAGATACGACTCGTCTTCCGCCCGCCAGTCTTGCAGAGTATCCAGGGAAAGGGTCTGCGAGACATCTTCGAATCCCGTATGGTCGGATTCCGTATAGATCTGTGAAGTCAGCTCACGGTAGTATTCTCCGGACGTCTTCAAAATGAAATCTCTGACCAGAATGTCATCTTTGATGAACTGCTTGATCTCCATCGGATCGTTCAGGACGAAGATATAGCGGTTCTCCTGTTTTAAAGTTTTGAGCAGACGGTATTCGTTGAGTTTGATGCAGTAGAATTCAAAATCGTCGATCGAAAGATTCAGCTTCATCAGAAGCTCATTGATCTCTTCAAAGGCGATACGGCTTCCTCTTAAGACCAGATATTCATACATCACCAGCGCTTCATTTCCGATCAACGGACCATAAAAAAAGACCAGAGAACGCAGTCTCTCGCTGGAAAGCTCGGTATTGACTTCGATTTTACAGAGATCTTTTCCTAACATAGCACTTCTTCAAGCCAGTCATCGACCGACCGATACAGATCGTTCAAACTACCATTATTATAAATGATTTTATCTGCTCTTTTTATCTTTTCCGCAACGCTCATCTGATTCCTGAGCCTTTCCCGGGCTTCTTCCCGACTGAGGCCGCGGAGAACGAGCCGCTCGATCAGGATCGCTTCATCGGTCACGACCAGCAGATCGGTATCGAAATACTTTTCCCAGTCCGCCTCAAAAAGCAGCGGAACTTCCGCAAACAGAGGATCATCCTCCCTTTCGAACATCTTCTTCAGGATCAGGGGATGCATGATCGATTCCAGCTTCTCTTTTTCTTGCGGATCATTGAAGACGAGCGCGGAAAGCTTCTTTTTATTCAGTTCCCCGTTCTCAAAACAAAGCGGAAATGCTTTCATCACTTCAATATAGCCTTCTTCGCCTTTTTCCAAGAGTCTGCGGTTGACTTCATCGCAGTCGAAAACATCGTAGCCTTTTTCCCTCAGATAGGCTGCGACCATCGATTTCCCCGAACCGATGCTTCCCGAGATCGCGATCCTCATTGGTCCTCCTTCTGACACTTCGGACAGTAATATGTTCCTCTGCCGCCGACCCGGATCTTGACGATCGCGGAGCCGCAGGTCCTGCAGTTTTTTTGATCATGGGCACGCAAGGACATCTGAAAAAGTCCCGTCACGCCCAAGGAAGAGGTATAGGAACGGATCGTCGTCCCTCCTGCCCGAATGGCTTTGGACAGGATCTTCCTGGTATTTTTGATGATCGAGCGGATCTGTTCCTCACGCAAAGTATCCGCTGCCTGCAAAGGGTGGATCCTTCCGGCAAACAGGATCTCGTCGGCATAGATGTTACCGATACCGGCAACAAAGCTCTGATCCAGCAAAACTTCCTTGATCGGTGCCTTTCTTTTGGAAAGATAGGTCTTGCAATAAGAAAGATCGAAGCTCTTCCAGAACGGCTCCGGTCCCAGATCTCTGAATCTTCTGTAGGTCCGTTTCTTCTCCGTCAGATACATCCTGCCGAATTTACGGACATCGTTATAGTGAAGTGATCTTCCGTCATCAAGATCGAAGATCACATGGTCGTGTTTCAGATACGGATCCGAGTGACTGAAGATGAAATACTTGCCCTCCATCCGCAGATGTGAGACCAAAACGATGTCATCCATCTCAAAGAGAAGATACTTCCCTCTTCTGCGGAAGGAGCGGAAATGCTGACCGATGAGTCTGTTCACGAATTCGTCCTGGTCTCCTTCAATGATCTTGGGATACAAGATCTTCACGTCAACGATCCTGCTGTCTTTGATCTGATGAGCCAGCGTGTCGGCGACCGTCTGTACTTCAGGCAGTTCCGGCATTATTTTGCCTCATACCAGTCTTTGCCGATCGCAAGAGAAGAATCGAGTCTCGTCTTCATCGGATAGGCATTCGCCATGATCTCGGGAATGATCTTTTTCATCGTTTCCACTTCTTCTTCGGGAACATCGAAGATGAGTTCGTCATGGACCTGCAGGATCAGTTTGGAAGAAAGCCCTTCTTCCCTGAGTTTCTTATGGGCATTGACCATGGCGATCTTGATCAGATCGGCGGCAGAACCCTGAATGGACGCATTCATGGCTGCCCGCTTGCCGAATTCCCGCATCATATAGTTGCGGTCGTTGATCTCATTGATGTAACGGCGGCGGTTCAGCATCGTCTTCACATAACCGTTCTCTTTGCAGAAGGCAACTTGCGCATCGAGATAATCGCGGATATTAGGATAAGTCAGAAAATAATCGTCGATGAACTTTTTGGCATCCTTGAAAGAAAGCTGTGTCTGATTGGCCAGACCGAAATCCGAAATGCCGTAAACGACACCGAAGTTGACGGCTTTGGCGTGCCGTCGGACGATATCGGTCACTTCTTCTTTTTTCAGACCGAAGACATCCATCGCCGTCTTGGTATGGATATCGATGCCGCTGTTGAAAGCATCGATCATCTTTTCTTCATCCGCCAGAGATGACAGGACCCGCAGTTCGACTTGCGAGTAGTCGGAAGAGATGAGTACATTCCCCTTCGAAGGCTTGAACGCCTTGCGGATCTCCCTTCCTTCGTCGTCTCTCACCGAAATGTTCTGCAGATTGGGATCGTAGCTCGACAGTCTTCCGGTCGCCGTGATCATCTGCGTAAAGACCGTATGGATCTTGCCGTCCTCACGGATGTATTTTTTCAGTCCTTCCGCATAAGTCGAGTACAGCTTGGAATATTTGCGGTATTCCAGGATATCGGAAACGGCCGGATGATAATCGACGAGCTTGCTCAAAACATCGGCGCTTGTCGATCCTTTCTTCAGATCCGGCAGATCCAGTTCTTTATACAAAACTTCCGCCAGCTGTTTGGTGGAAGCGATATTGAACTCATGGCCGACAGAAAGATAGATCTTCTCTTCCAGCAGATCGATCTTTTTCTTGGTCGCCGAAGCGGTCTCGTCCAATTCTTTCTCATCGCAGTAAACGCCTTGTTTTTCCATGTCAAAAAGCACATCGACCAAAGGAAGTTCGATCTTTCCGTAAAGATCGTCCATTTGTTTCTGAGAAAGCTCATTTTTGACTTTCTTTGCGATCTGATAAAGAGCTGAGGCGACAGCTGTGCCGTATTCCGCCAGTTCCCGGACCGTCGGCTCCAGCGGTTTCTTTTCCGTGCCGAAAAGATCCTTGGCTTCTTTGAGCGGTCCGTATTCGTAATTGGCAAGGATGGCCTTGAGATCGGTGTTGTAATTGTTGGAAAGGAAGCACATCAGACAGACATCGTCATTGCCCTGCCCCAGAGCGATCCCATTATATTCCAGGGCGTGTTTCACGGCTTTGAGATCGAAGAAAGTCTTCTTCCTGTCCGAAGCCAGATATGCCAACGCCTTTTCATCTTTCTTCAGATCCTCTAGGCTGATGTAGACTTCACCTTGATCGTTGGCAAAACATGCGCCGCGGATCTTTCTTTGGTAGTAGGAGAATTCGTCCGAAACGAAGTAGACCAGTGCATCTTCAAGCAGTTCTTCACTCAGTGCCGAAACGATCCGGATCTCTTTTTTCTCTTCTGAAACATCTTTCTTATCCACCTTGCGGATAAGCGAATACATCTCGTATTTTTCAAAGAAGTCATTTCTTCCCTGTTCGTCGATGGAAAGCCTGAGGTCTTCAAGATCACCTTCGATGTCGACATCGGTCTTGATGGTCGCCAGGCGCTTGGAAAGGAAGCAGGAATCCTTGTCTTTGATCAGTTTGTCCTTCAGTTTTCCCTTGATCTCATCGATATGTTCGTAGACCCCTTCGCAGGTATCAAAATCATTCAAAAGCTTGACGGCCGTCTTTTCCCCGACGCCTTCCACGCCTTTGATGTTGTCCGATTTATCGCCGGCCAGGCCTTTGTAGTCGATGATCTGATACGGCTTCAGGCCATACTCTTCTTTGAGTGCCGCTTCGTCCATTTTGGCGATCTCCGACATGCCTTTCTTCATCACATAGACGCTGGTCGTATCGTCGATCAGCTGCAGCATGTCCCTATCGGAAGAAAGGACGCAGGTCTCGATCTGGTATTTCTTGGCGAGCGAACCGATGATGTCATCGGCTTCGATCGTGTCGAATTCGAAATACGGGATCTTATATGCCTCCAGCATCTCTCTGACCAGTGAGAACTGTCCGACCAGTTCCTCCGGCGTTTCCCTTCTTCCGGCTTTGTAATCCGGAGCGAAATCATGGCGGAAGGTATGCTTACCCATGTCGAATGCCACGGCACAATAGTCCGGTGCGATCGTTTTGATGGCTTTATTGAGCATATTGGCAAAAGCGTATACCGCATTCGTGTATACGCCTTTGCTTGTTTTCATGATATTTCCGTAACTCGTTGCATAGAAAGCCCGAAACAGAACGGAGTTTCCGTCGATCAATAACAGTTTCATGTCATTCTCCTCCGCTTTCCGGATGTTGGATCCCCGAAGGATTCTGGTTCGAGGATGTTGCGATGCTTTCAAGAACGGAGAGGTTCTCGTACATCAGAGACAGATAATCCTTGCCGGATTCGACTTGCGAAGCGGTCAGAGAAGAGATGTTGTGAAGCGTGATGCGCTTCAGTCCCAACTCATCTTCCAGTGAGACCATCAGTGCCAGCATCTCATCGGACATATTCGGTTCATAAGCAATGAAACGGACATCGTCATTCCTGATCCTGGTCTTGATCGCCTCCAGCTGGGCGCCGGAAGGAAGTGCCCCATATTTGGACAGGCAGACCGGATAGACCTGGAAACCGAAGTCTTTCTGCCAGCAGCCGAAGGATCCGGTCATGGAAACGAACTTGATCGTTTTATTCTCTTTGACAAGTCTTGAAGCCAGCGACTGATAGGAAGCATCCAGTGCGATCAGGTCGTCGGCGACCTGTTTGTAGTTTTCGGAAAAGAAGGAAGACTGTTCGACATAGTTATTGGACAGATATTCATAGACATCTTTTGCCATGCAGTACATGCCGCTGGGCGACAGCCAGATGAACGGATCGAGATCATACGTATCGATCTCATTGAAGATGTCACTTTCATAATAATTGCCTTCGACGAAAGACACTTTGCCGTCGACGATGACCGGCGTATAACGCTTATACTCGTAAAGACAGTTCAGGATCGACAGATCTCCCGCATTGAGATCGACGCCCAAAGCTTTGATCTCGTCATCATAAAGATCCATGTACGGTTCAAGGTTTCCGATATGGAAAAGGACCATGGAATCGGACAGGATCTCCTGATAATCCTCGACCAGATTGGCGCACTGGATCAGACCACGGTTCTGTATCGAGATTGTCTCGATCCGATTGCCGCCGATCCTGCCGAGCAGATAACCGATCGGATAGATCGTATAAGCTGTATAGTGTTTTGCACTCGTGCAGCCGCACAAGACGGCGATCAGCAGGAGGCAAATGATCTTTTTCATGAATTTCATACGCATATCATTATACCTTATTGATCTTATATTTCGCATAGCAGATCGGCTTGCCTTCTTCATGGAATCTGGCCTGATAAGCCGTCATCGGTTCACCTTCCCGATAATAGTCTTCGTCCTTTTCCAGCAGTTCGAAGTTCGATGTCTGAAAATATTCCAGGGAATCCGCAAAAAAGTCCGTATTGTCCGTCTTAAAGATCAGGACTCCATCACGATCCAGCAGCTTTTCGTAGCTTGACAGAAAGCTCGGATATGTCAGACGGCGCTTATGTGTCCGCTTTTTCGGCCAAGGATCGGAGAAATGAAGATAGATCAAAGAAACGCTTTCTTCGTCAAACAGTTCCGTGATGTTCATCGCATCGGCGAGAATGACCCGGAAATTGGCGATCCCGAGTTCTCTGGCTTTCTTGATGGCCCGGGCGACACAAGTCGCTTCCCTTTCCAGACCGACATAAAAGATCCCGGGATGCTGCTTCGCGCTTTGGGTGATGAAATCTCCCATGCCCATACCGATCTCGATGTACAGAGGCTTTTCTTTATCATAACCC
>JAIKXJ010000016.1 GCA_024684175.1 Erysipelotrichaceae bacterium | reverse complement strand
CCGATAGCCGCTGGATTTGCAAGCGTGAATTTCTGGAATATCGCATTTGTTGAAATGCTGTTGGTAGATGAGCCATACCGCAATCAGGGCATAGGTTCCAGGCTCCTTTCGGATATCGAGCAGGAAGCGAAGAATAACGGTGCTTGTATTGTGATGATCGATGCCCGCGACTGGAATGTGGAATTCTTTAAGAAATTCGGCTATACGGTGTACTGCACACTCGAAGATTACCCGAACGGGTACAGCAAGTACAAATTGCAGAAAAGACTATAATCAAACCGCAAATCACAGTCGATATGTTTCGTAATGACTGGTTAGAGGAGACGGTATGCTGCTTGTACCGCCAAAAGAAGGATTTCATTTCCGTGCCGCGGTTATAGAGATACCGTGATCGGATCAACGAATCGCAATACGATCTGCCGGTACCTGAAAAGAACGAGGCACTGATCATCGACAGCAGCGTGCAGTACAACATGCAAAGCATCACTTACCAAGCAATGGGACGTGATGATTACGAAGGCTGGATGACCGTTGCGGCACACCTGGTGAACGACTTCTATCTGACACCGATACTGCGTGACATGTACGGCGTGTATGATCCGTACTGTGCCAATGACAACACAGGCGGCGGAGGCATCTATATCTTCTCCTATGACGATCCCAACATTGCCGAGACATTCGAAGTGATCGGCAGACTTCCGGAAATGCTGAAAGAAGAAGAGATCGATCAGGAGACTTTGAACGGCTATATTCTGGAAAGATATTCGCTGCTGGCGAAGCCGAAAGGGATCCTCGCCGGCGCGATCGGGGCGGCAGAAGCTTCATTGACCGGAAGGCCGCAGGATGAAACACTGACCTGGCTGCGCCAGATAAAGCAGTGTACGCCTGAGAAAATTGCGGAATGGGGGGGGAAATGCTGGAAAAACTCAGCAAAGACGGCGGCGTCAGCACCGCCGGCGGAGCAGCGGCCATCCGCGGAGAAGCCGACAGGTACGATACGGTCCTGAATCCGTTCAAGGCGGCAGACTGACATTGACCGGATTGGACAACGAAGGAGGATCATATGAATCATTTCGGAACGATCCGGTTGGAAACGGACCGGCTGATCTTAAGACGTTTTACCGCCGATGACGCCGGATCGGTATTTTCCAATTGGGCATCGGATGATGAGGTCACCAGATATCTCACCTGGCCGACACATCAGAGCGTGGCTGTTTCCCGCGGATATATGGAGTATTGCGTCAACGGATATGATGATCCCGCGTTTTATCAGTGGGGCATCGAGTTGAAAGATACACATGAACTGATCGGCAATATTTCCGTTGTGAAAGTGATCGATGAGATCGATGGTCTGGAACTCGGATGGGTGATCGGAAAAAAGTATTGGGGAAACGGGTATACGGCGGAAGCAGGCCTGAAACTGATCGATCTCTTTTTTGACCGGGCCGGCGCAAACCGCATCTGCGCAGGGCATGATGTGAACAATCCGAATTCAGGACGTGTCATGCGGAAGATCGGAATGAAGTTTGAAGGGCTGCTGCGTCAGAGCGGAAGGAACAATCAGGGGATCGTCGATATGGCATATTATTCGATCATCAGATCGGACCGGCGTGGTCCGGTCCGTTGATCTGCCGCAGAGTCAGCGTACCGTTTGCGGCGTTGAAGATACTGAAGGTTTGATAAAGCTGATCCGATCCGGATCGCGTGAGGAGGACCGATGATCAATATTGCAAAACTGAGTAAAACGTATGTCGTGCGTAAAATGGAAGATGCGGATGCCGAAAGCATCCTGCATCTTTGTCTTGGCAATGCACAGTTTTATCGATATTGTGCAGCGAAGCCTACGATGGAACAGGTCCTTAACGATCTGCATATCACACCGCCGGAGATCCCGATGTCTGATAAGTATTATGTGGGGTTCTACGAAGATAAAACATTGGCGGCAGTCATGGATCTGATCGACGGATATCCGGATGCGGATATCGCATTCATCGGATTTTTTATGATGGATCACAGGTATCAGGGAAAACAGATAGGATCAGCGATCATCGATGAAGTCTCGGACTATCTGAGATCGATCGGAAAGAGGGCAGTCCGGCTGGGAATAGATGAAGGAAATCCGCAGTCGACTCATTTCTGGAAGAAAAACGGATTTGCGGTCATTGCGGAGAAGGATGTCAATGGCTGGACGAAACTGGTGGCTGAAAAAATACTATGATGTTTTCCGTATTGCTTAAGCCTTAGAAAAAGACTATGTCTTTGTATGGGAAGGGATGGATGATGACGGTCAAAGAAAAGAGCGGATAGCTGAAAAAACGGTATGTTGTTTATAATATCAAAAGAAAGGCACCACTTCCGTTTATCATAAGCCGGAGGAGGGAGATGTTTTATAAAAAGATGAAAGACTGCAAAGAAGGACCGATGGATCACAGGATCGGGGATCTGACGAAAGAAGAAGCCGGATATATCGGCAAAATGATCGATCAGACCGTGCCGCATGAAGTGGATGCGGACGAAGAAGAATTCGTCCTCAAAGTCGAGAACGATGACGGTGAGATCATCGGCGGATGTATCGCGGAGGCATACGAATATCACTGGTCGAGAGTCTTACTTGAAGAGCTTTGGGTGGATGAACGCTATCGCCATCAGGGGATCGGTTCCATGATCATCCGCGAGGTCGAGCGTATCGCAAGGCAGAAGGACTGCCGGGTCGTGACGCTCGGTACCGCGAGTTACATGGCGCGGCCGTTCTATGAAAAGCACGGTTACACGGTCTTTACGACACTGAAAAAGGCAAACGGCCATATCGATTATTCGCTGGTCAAGTACCTTGATAAAGACACACCGGACTATGTGCCGTCAAATAACGGCGGTACGCGTTTCAAGATCTGCTTCGGCAGCGAAGATGATGCGGATGTGATACAGGAAGGGCTTGACGAATACGACGGGATCTATGAGCCGAAACATGAGAATATCGGTTTTTATAAGAAACTGGAAGACAAAGACGGAAAGTTTGCGGCCGGTGTGATCGCAGAGGTATACAAGGATGCATACGGTTTTGTCAATGCACTGTTTGTGGAAGAGCCGTTGAGACGGCAGGGCCTGGGGACCTGTCTTTTGAAAGAAACGGAAAGATACGCAAAGGAAAACGGCGCGTCGGTGATGATGACGAGTTCCGGTGACTGGAACATCGGATTTTTCAAAAAGAACGGTTATCTGCTCAGAGGCGAACTCAAGGATGTTCCCAAGGGGCACGACTGTTACGAACTTTACAAGAATATCTGAGACATTGATCTGACGGTCTGAAGGAGGAAGGATATGGATACAAGGAATGTCCGGCTTGTCGAAGTGGACACGCAGAATTTTGATGATCTGATCGGTCTGAAGCCGTCCGATGCCCAGCGGCATTTTGTTGCCGACAACATCTACAGTCTTGCGGAAGCTTATGCGAATACGGCAGAGGGAAGATATGCAAAGCCTTTCGGGATCTACGACGGAGAGACACCGGTCGGATTTCTGATGATCGGATATGACATCGCAGGCGAAGAAGCCGACAGGGAGAAATATCCTTTGCTTACGAATAATTATCTGATCTGGCGTTTCATGATCGACAAGGATCAGCAGAAGAAAGGCTACGGCAAGACCGCCATGAAGCTCGCGCTGGATTTCGTCAGGACCTGGCCGTGCGGTGAGGCGGAATACTGCTGGCTTTCTTATGAGCCGGAGAACGAGGTCGCCGGAAGACTGTACCGGTCGTTCGGTTTCATCGAAGCGGAAAAGATGCCCGAAGGATGGGATGAGATCCCCGCGGCACTGAAACTGTAAGTCTTTGAGCGTTCCGGTCAGACCGGCGGATCGGCGAAGGAGCATCGTATGAATTATTTCGTTGAAGGACTGCAGGGGAGCGGCAAGAGCACACTGGTCCGAAGACTGGCGGAAAAACATCCCGGCTCTGCGGTGTTTAGGGAAGGGGATCATTCGCCGGTAGAACTGGCCTGGTGTGCCCGGGTGAGTGAAGCTCAATACTCAAGGATCCTGAAACGCTGGAGCTCTCTGAAAGATCAGATCCTGAATAAGACTTATAAAGAAGGTGATCATCGGATCGTCTGTTATACACAGATAAAAAGCGAAGACCGTGATTTTTACTCTCAGCTGGAGGATCATGAGATCTACAACGGCAGGACGGCATTTGAAGAGTATAAGGAGATCGTCCTGAGCAGATACCGCAGCTGGCAGGGAGAGAACGATATCTTTGAGTGTTCGCTGCTTCAGAATGCGGTGGAGGATATGATCCTTTTCCGGGATATGTCTGATGACGGCATCCTGACTTTCTATGAAGAAGTGCGGTCTGCTCTTGCAGGCAAAGACTATGAGATCTTTTATATCGAGACACCCGATATCGAAAAGAATCTGGATGCCGTCCGGAAAGAACGGGTCGACAAAGACGGGAATGAGGTGTGGTTCGATATGCTGATGGGATACTTCGCTGCTTCGCCTTACGCAAAGAAGCGTTCCTTGCATAAATACGAAGACCTGCTGCTGCACCTTTCGCACCGGCAGGTCTTGGAACTACGGATATGCCGAAAGATCTTCCCTGAGAAGCTCACCGTGCTGACTTCCAAGGCACAGGATCTGTGACCGGCAGATGAAGAGTTATAGATACCAACATACATGGAGAAGTTATGGTCATGAAGAAGATCGATATTTTCGGAGAAAACTGTTTCGAAACATACACCAAGGTCAGGGAGGCGAGCCGGGGCATCGTCGTGAAAGACGGGCGGATCCTGCTGAGCCACGAGACCGTTTCGGGCTGCTGGATGATCCCGGGCGGCGGCAGAGAAGAAGGGGAAACGCCTGAAGGATGCTGCATGCGTGAGATCGAAGAAGAGACAGGCCTTATCGTGAGGACACTGCAGCAGTTTCTGGAGCTGAATGAATATTATGAGGAATACCGGTATCTCAGCCGTTATTATGTCTGTGAAGTGGCCGGCAAAGGACGGCTGCAGCTTACGGAAGCGGAGTCAGACCGCGGTGTCCGGCCGGAGTGGATCCCGCTTGAAGAGGCGGTCGGTATATTTTCAAAACATGCGTCATATGCCGCCGAAAGCGAAGAAAAACGCGGCATCTATCAAAGGGAAGATGCGGCGCTTCGGGCGTATCTGGAAGGAAAAAGTCCGGCGGAAAAAAGACACGGGACGATCGAGGTGAAAGAGACGACGAAGGATGATCTCGACGATGTCCGCCGTCTTTGGGCGGACGGCGATGTCATGAGATATGTCGGATTCCCCGACGGCCTGATCAAGACGGATGAACAGATGATAGACTGGTTTGAATGGATCGAAACCGGGCGGCCGGTCTTGAATCATTATTCCGTTTTTGAAGACGGGAGATACTGCGGGGAATCGTACTATGAGATCGATGCGGAACACGAAAGTGCCGCATTGGATATCAAATTGTTTGGTTTTGCGCGCGGACGGGGCATTGCGGCGGCCGGTCTGTCTCATGCGATCGCAGAAGCATTCAAAAACGGTGCGAAGACGCTCTGGGTCGATCCGCTCCCGGAAAACGTAAAAGCGATCGCACTGTATGAGCGGCTTGGTTTTCAGCGGAAAGACTTTCCGGAACACCTGAGATCCAAGGGTGAAGAGTGGAAGTCGGTCTATATGGAACTGCATAAAGACTGAACAAAGTTCTGAAATGTCTTTGGAACGGAGAGATGACTTATGAGGATCTTGTTTGCGATGGATAAAAAGGATTACGGGGATTGTACCCGCAGTTTTCGGCGCGATTCCGCCCGAAGCATCATCCTCCGGGACGGGAAAGTCGCGATGATCCACAGCCGGAAATACGATTACTACAAGTTCCCGGGCGGCGGCATCGAAAACAAAGAGGATCCGATCGCTGCGATGATCCGCGAGACGAGAGAAGAAGCGGGACTGACCGTCATCCCGGAGAGCGTAAAGGAATACGGATATGTCCATCGGATCAAAAGAAGCGATATGGATCCCGCGGAATGTTTCATCCAGGATAATTACTATTATCTCTGTGAGGTCAGGGATGATAAGACTTCTCAGGATCTGGATGAGTATGAGGCAAAGGAAGATTATCATCTGGAATTCATCGATCCGGTGCTTGCGATAAAAAAGAACCGGAACGTGAAGGAAAGCCCCTATGATCCGGAAATGTTTGAGCGTGAAGCGCTCGTTCTTGAAAGGCTGATCAAAGAAGGCTTTATTAAAGAAGAATAAGATCTGCAGATCGGGATCTTCAGGAGGTAATACTTATGGAGAAGACCGCGTGGTTACTGATCATGGTCCCTCTCAGTGCACTGTTCACGGGGATCGGTATCTATGCATGGAGACGCAAGAGTCCGATGTGGTTTTTTGCGGGAATGAAAACGGAAGAAAACAAGATCAGTGATGTCGCTGCCTATAATAGGGCAAACGGCATCTTGTGGCTCGTCTATTCTTTGTTTATGTGGATCGCCGCGGCCATTGGCGTCGTGAACGGCAAAGCGGGCGGATTGTTTTTGACTGCCGTCTGCATCCTCGGTGCATTGGTCCTTCCGGTCGTTTATACGCAGATCCTGCGGAGATACGGAAAATGAAGATCATCGAATTCGGAAAAGAAAACAAAGAGGTCATCCTCTTCCTGCACGGAGGCGGTCTTTCCTGGTGGGATCATAAGGCGGAGGCGCTGGCGCTGGCGGACCGTTTTCATGTAGTGCTGCCGGTCCTTGACGGACACGCGGACAGCGATGAAGCTTTCGTCAGCATTCAAGAGAATGCCGTACGTCTTTTGTCTTTCATCGATAAGGAATACGGCGGCCATGTATTATGCATCGGCGGGCTTTCGCTCGGTGCCCAGATCCTGGTCGAGATGTTGAGAAGACGAGGGGACATCTGCCGCTATGCGATCATTGAAAGCGCGTCGGTGATCCCCGACCGGCTGACGGATGCCTTGATCGGACCGGCTTTCTCCATGAGCTACGGGCTGATCAGAAAAAGGTGGTTCGCCAAACTGCAGGCGGCTTATCTGCGTATCCCTGAAGAGCTGTTCGAAGAGTATTATCGGGACACTTCAAAGATCAAAAAAGAGGATATGATCGCTTTCTTAAAGGCAAGTGCATCGTATGCGGTCGGCCGGAGCGTTCAGAAGACGTCAGCTGATCTGCGGATCGTCGTCGGAAGCAAAGAACAGAAAAAGATGATCGGTTCGGCAAAGCTGCTGCAGGAGGTCTTTCCCAAGAGTTGTCTGGAGATCAGGGAAGGACTGCATCACGGAGAATACTCCATCGTTCATCCGGATTTGTATGTGAACGATCTTTTGCGGATGATAAAGTAAAGGAAGAAGAAGATATGGACGCTGTCATTTATATCCACGGGAAGGGTGGAAACGGCAGGGAAGCGGATCATTACCGGTCTCTGTTCCCTTCGTGTGAGGTCATCGGCATCGAATATCAGGGCGATACGCCCTGGTCTGCCAGTGAAGAGATCCGTAAAGCTGTGAAAAAACTGAGATCTGATTATGATGATCTGATCCTGATCGCCAACAGTATCGGCGCGTATTTTTCGATGCATGCGCAGATCGAAGAGGGCATCTCCAAAGCGTATTTCATCTCGCCGGTCGTCGATATGGAAAAGCTGATCTGTGACATGATGGCCATGGCCGGTGTCAGTGAGTCCATGCTTAAGGAACAAGGGAGGATCCCTACGGAATTCGGGGAAGACTTGTCCTGGGAATATCTGACGTATGTCAGGGATCACCCGATCGTTTGGAATGTCGAAACGAAGATCCTCTACGGCAGCGAAGATCATCTGACATCGAGAGAGAGTATCGAAGAGTTTGCGAAGAAGTTTCACGCGAAGCTGAGCGTCATGGAGGGCGGGGAACATTGGTTCCATACGAAAGAACAGATGGCGTTCCTGGATGCATGGATCAAGGAGGATGGCTATGGCATCGGATAAAGCGTTTCTTGATTTCATCCTTGAACGGCTGTCGTTGCTTGAAGATGTGACGTACCGTCCGATGATGAAAGAGTATATCCTTTACTATAGAGGCAAAGTGATCGGCGGGATCTACGACGACCGTTTCCTGATCAAGCCGACGCCGTCTGCCTTAAGGCTCATGCCGGATGCGGAGTCCGTCCCGCCTTATAAAGGGGCCAAGGGGATGCTGGCGGTGAGCGAGGTCGAGGACAGGGAGTTTCTGAAGGAGCTTTTCGATGCGGTGTATGAAGAACTGCCTGAAAAGAAGAAACGAAGAGAGGTTCGATAATGGATATCTATGAAAGAATACTGGAAGAGATCGCTGAGAGAAGATATGTGATCCACCGATATGAGGAAAAGGAATTTGCGTATCTGGGTCCGGATGGCTATGCTTTGGAAGTGGTCAATGCGACGGGGAATCAGGAGGATTCTTTGTTCATCGAATATGACGGGACACGATATTCCTTGTATTTCGGCGGGAATTATGAGACGTTCATCCCGGAATATGAGGAGGACATCTATGCGATGCTGAAGGAGATCTCCGACATTTTGAGCAGCCGCAAATGTTCGGTGTCGCTCTTCTACAATACCGATGACTTCCCCAAGTGTATGGCCGGCGGTTTCATGAAAGCCAAAGACATCCAAGGCAGGAGCATCGACGAGGTCTTCCGCTATGTCTTTATGGCCAAAGAGCTGAAAGACAAGCTGGAGATCAACGGCGGCCGGGCAGACTACCGTTATTTCGATGCTTCGAAAAGCGAGACCGTCCATATCGACAAGAAGAAGAGGAACTAGATGACGGTCGGTCTGAAACGCGGGACAGTCGTCCTGGAGGAACATCAAAGCATCTGGGAAAAAAGTGCCGAAGAGGCCATGGGTCTTTTGCGTGAGGTCCTGAAGGATGAGATCTGTGCAGTCGAACATGTAGGTTCGACGGCGGTGCCTTCGATCAAGGCCAAGCCGATCATCGACCTGGCCGTTGCCGTAAAAGATCTTGATGATGTTTCGGACAAGAAGGAAGAGCTCGAAAGAAGGGGCATTTATTTACGAAGCGTTTCCGATGAGGAACTCTTGCTGGTGATGGGCGATCTTCAAAAAGATACCCGAAGCCATCACATCCACGTCGTGGGCTGTGCTTCGAAGAAATGGAAGGATTACCTCCGGTTCCGCGATCATCTGCGCAAAGATGAGGAAGATGCGCGGCGTTATGAAAAGCTCAAGGAAGAGCTTTGTGAGAAATTCGGTGAGGACAGGGCTTCTTATACCAAAGGCAAGGAAGATTTCATTAAGGAGATCTTGAAGAAAGCGAAGGAAAAAGAGATGGACGAACGGATCAAAAAGCAGCTGGCGTTTGCCTTGGAGATCGACAAGGAGAAGAACATCTTCCGCCAGACCCACTTGTCCGGCCACGGCAGAGCGGAGAACGATGCCGAACATGCCTGGCATATGGCGATCATGGCGTATCTCTTGAGAGAATATGCCAATGAGGAAGTGGATATCGGCAGGGTGATGCTGATGTGTCTGATCCATGACATCGTGGAGATCGATGCCGGGGATACTTACGCCTATGATGCGGAGGGCCTCAAGACACAGAAGGAACGGGAAGAGAAGGCGAAGGAGCGGATCTTTTCTCTGCTGCCGGAGGATCAGAAGAAGGAGCTCGTTTCTTTATTCGATGAATTCGAAGACTATGAGAGCGCGGAATCGAGGTTCGCTCATGCGATGGACAATCTGCAGCCGCTGATCCTGAACAATGCCAATGAAGGCGGCGACTGGAAGGATCACGATGTAAATGCGGCGACCGTCTACGGACGGCAGAAGAAGACCGCGCTGGGATCAAAGAAGCTCTTTGAAGTCACCGACCGGATCCTGCAGGAACATATAAAGAAGGGAAATCTCAAGGAATGAAAAAGCGATGCCAAGGCATCGCTTATGTTTTTTATTGTTTGACCGGGTAGCCGATCAGATCGGAGAGTGCTTGCAGATGCGGGTTTTTATAGTCCTTGCGTTCTTTCAGGCCGTCGATCACGCCTTTATTGTAGATGACGGAGAGGTTGTCGATGTCGACGCCGTATTTCTCGTTCAGCATTATGAAGATGTCGAAGGGGATGGTCATGTCCATCAGGTCCGTCCGCTGGCCGTTGTATCTGCCTAAGCCGTAGATCTCGATGTTGATCTCGATCTCGGAGATGTCAGGTCCCAGGGAGTTGATGAAGTGTTCGGTACGTTTCTTCGACAGGCGGTTGTAGATCAGCCGGATCGCCGAGGCGATGAAGAAGGAGAAGATGAAGACCATCGGCAAGGAGAAGGTCGCCGGGATCCATTCCGTGAATTTGTAGAAGTCGCTCCAGCCGCCGTTTTCCGGTCCGATGAAGATCGCATTGATCATGTAGAAGACCGCATACAGGAAGAAGGGCGACATGGCGATCAGCGAGTCCCTGACGCTGAGCGTCCGGTCGATCTCGACGGAGAAGAACAGGGCAAGGGACAGGATCGGACAGATCACATGCATCCAGAAGTTCGGTCCGCCGAAGGCCGTTTCGGCTCCGGAGGACAGGTAGATGAAGGTAAAGGCAAAGGACATCGTCACGCTCGTGCAGGAGGCTCCGGCATACTGGAACAGGGTGACCCATTTGGGTAAGACGAAGCGTTTCTTGCGGATGCCTTCGATCGCATAGGGGATCATGAAGGCGGCGCCTAAGGAAGACAAGAGCGCGGAGTTGACCGTGAAGTAGTTTAAGAAGGAATAGGACTGATCGTTGGCTTTGATCAGGTATTGATTCAGCAATCCTCTCGAGATCGCCCGCAGGTTCAATAGGACCAGCAAACTTCCGGAGAACAGGGCGATGTAGCTCCTCTTCCGGTACAGAGAGATCATGTAGCTGCGTTTCGCTTTCTGGGAAAGCGTGAGTTTGGGTTTTTTGAAAGAGATCTTCTTGTTGCTGAAGCAGGGTCCGATGTATTTGTTTTCGTTGAGTCCCAGGACGAAGAAGAAGACGGCTTCCATGAAGATCAGTCCGTAGATCAGGTAGATGTCGCCGCCGAAGCTTCTCGCCAGTTTGAGTTTCATGGAGGCATGGATGGAATAGGCGATCACGAAACATAAGATCGAGGGAATGCCCAGCACGGGGTCCTGTAAGAGCCTGCCGTCATGAAAAGACAGGGCGGCGGAGAGGATCCCGAAGAACAGATAGATATAGGAATATTTCTTATCCCAGCACAGGCCGTAGATCTCCGTTAAATTATAGAAAGGAAAAAAAGCTTTCCAGAGCTTTTTCCCGGCTTTTCGGAAGATCAGGTAGATCCCGTAAAATTCCAGTCCGAGAAGGACGGCGGAAATGACGATGACCTCGGCGGCGAGGTCGCGGGGATAGATGATCATCTTGAGGATCGTATAAATGAGAAAGAGGATATCCATAATCTTTTTGTATTCTTATTTGGGTGAAATGTCAACGAAGATGTTCTGTTTTTGCGTAGATGAGAAAATACTTTATAATAAAAGAGGATCCAATGGATCTCATATGCAGTAAGGAGGATCAATCAATGGAAATCAATAAGATCTTGAATGATAAAACCTGTACGATCGAACTGACGGGACGTCTGGACACCCTGACTTCACCACAGCTGGAAGAAGCTTTGAAGGAAGTTCCGGCCGATATCGGAAAACTCGTGCTGGATCTCAAGGCTCTTGAGTATGTCTCTTCCGCCGGCCTGCGTGTCTTTTTGAATGCGCAGAAGTCGATGGCAGGCAAAGGAGAGATGATCCTTCGTCATGTCAATGAGGAGATCATGGAAGTCCTGAGCATGACCGGTTTCACACAGATCCTGACGATCGAAAACGACTGATCTATGACACAGGCAATGGAAAATATCGGTACCGATCCAACAAAAGCCTGTTTTATCGAAAGAGAGTTTGAAGCTGACGACAAGGAGCTTCCTGCCATCCTGGCGTTTCTGGAAGAAGAACTGGAGAAACACGATGCCGGTCCCAAACAGGTCATGGCACTGTCTCTGGCTCTGGAGGAGGCTTTTGTCAATGTGGCGCATTACGCCTACGAAAATATGCCGAAAGGCAAGGCTTGGGTCGGCTTATCGTTCGACGGCGATCGGGTAACGGTCACTTTAAGAGATCACGGCATGGAATTCGATCCGCTGACCAATGAAGATCCGGATATCACCGCCAGCGCGCAGGACCGCAAGATCGGCGGACTGGGCATCTTCATGATCAAGAAGTCCACGGATTCCTGTTCCTATGAGAGGAAACAAGGTTACAACATTCTGACAATGACAAAAACGATCCGTTAGCGGATCGTTTTTCTTTGTGCGGGAATCGTTCGCAGGAAATTCTTATTATAATAAAAGTAATAAGATATGACAGGCATACAGTTCATGCTGAATATCGCGATCGACTGCTTCGGAGTCGCGATCAGTGTCGTAGGACTTCTGGCATCGATCATCGCGTCGCGGATCAATCATCTGGTGAAGAGGTATTTCATCATCCTTTTTGCCGTGCACCTGCTGTACATCCTTTCCAATCTGACGGCTCTGCTGTTCCGCGGCGTGCCGGGTTCTTTTTCCCGAAGCGTCGTCTACATTTCCAATTTCGGAGAATTCTTGTGTTCGGCCTTGCTGGCATATTGGGTGTCCAACTATATGGCGGACATCACGCTGGAAGATGAGGGATCGATCAAAAGATATAAGCACGTCTTCAACATCCTGATGGGCATCCACGTCCTCATCCTGCTGGTGTCGCAGTTTACCGGCCTGTATTACCGGATCGACGAATTCAATGTCTACCACCGCAACACGATGTTTCCGCTGTCGTTCCTGTGGGCGGGGATCATGCTGCTGATGGACATGAAGATGGTCCTGGACAACACCGGTTCCCTGTCCAAGAAACAGATCGTCGGTTTCTGGGCGTATCTGATCTCGCCGTTCATCGGCATCATCATCCAGGCTTTCGTCTACGGTGTGGATTTCCTGGTAGCTTCGACGGTCCTGGCGGGCATGTTCATGTTCATGATGATGGCTCTCGATCAGACGGAGCGCAATGTCAAGGCGGTCGTCGAGAACGAGAACATCAAGGCGTCTTTGCTGCTGGGGCAGATCTCGCCGCATTTCATATTCAATTCGCTGATGTCGATACAGGACCTCTGTTATACCGATCCGCAGATGGCGGCCGACAGTATCGGCGATTTTGCCGTCTACCTGCGTCACAACATGGAAGACCTGACCATCAATGAAATGATCCCGTTTGAAAAGGAGATGGGTTTCATCAAGGAATATGTCCGTCTGGAGAAACTGGATCCCGACCGGGATTTCGATATGGAATATGACCTGGAGGTCAAGGAGTTTCTGATCCCGACGCTGACGCTGCAGCCGGTGGTGGAGAATGCGATCAACTACGGTGCCCTGACCTGCAAGGAAGAGAAAGGAAGAGTCGTATTGAGCACCCGCCGGATGAACGATCAGATCGTGATCCGGGTCTGGAACAATTTTGAAGGCAAACGTTCGGTTACGGAAGGTCAGAAGAAGCACCGCAGTATTGCCACGGAAAACATCAAGTCGAGACTCAAGTATTTCTGTGAAGGGACGTACGAGATCGACATCCGTGAAAAGGATGCGGAGGCGAGGATCATCCTGCCGATGAACAAAGTGATGGGAGGGCAATCCGTATGAGAACGATCACTGTCGATGACCGCCGGTCCGTCGTCAATATGATGCTGAGGATCCTGGATAAGATCGATCCGGAAGGCGAACATATCGGAACGACCGATCCGGAGAAGGCGCTGAAGGTCTTGAAGGAAAAGGATGTGACGGCTGCGTTCGTCGATGTGGAGATGCCCAAGATCAACGGCATCGCCCTGGCCAAGATGATGCAGGAGATCAAGAAGGAGATCAACATCATTTTCATCACGGGTTATCAGGAGTATATGCCCGATGCTTTCGAACTTTATGCCAGCGGTTATCTGATGAAGCCGGTAGATGAGGATGATGTGCGCAAGTCGCTGGAGCACCTGCGTTATAAGAATGATAAAATTAAGACGTCTGCGCTGCGTGTGCAGTGTTTCGGCAATTTCGAAGTCTTCGTCGGCAATACGCCGATGCTGTTTCACCGCTCCAAATCCAAGGAACTGTTCGCTTATCTGATCGACCGCAAAGGTGCAGCCTGCACCAACGATATGATCATCGGCAATCTCTGGGCGGACAAGCCGCTGACGGAGTCGCTCAAGTCTTTGCAAAGGACGGTGACTTCCGAGATGATCAAGGATTTCGAACAGATACAGGTGGAAGGCCTTTTCATCAAAACCAAGAACGGCATCGCCGTGAACACCGAGATGGTGGACTGCGATTACTACAGGTATCTGGACGGCGATGAGAAAGCGATCCGTCAGTTCAAGGGGGAATATATGACCCAGTATGAATTTGCGGAAGAGACGAGAAACAATCTGCTGAAGAATTATTAAGGATGGATTTATGAAGATCGAAAAACTGAGATACGAAGATATCCTGATCCTGTGCCCCTTCGGCCGGATCGATGCCCTGAGCTCGGCGGAGTTCGAGAACGCACTGCTGGAAGCGATCGATGAAAATCCCAATCTGATCATCGATCTGCAGGAGACCGAATACATCTCCTCTTCCGGACTGCGGGCTTTTCTTGCCGCCAAAAAGAAGATCTCCGACCGCGGTGCTTTTTCGATCATCAATGTGAATGACGACGTGCTCGAGGTCTTCGACATGACCGGTTTCACCGACATGTTCCACATCGAACGCACGGAGGATACGAGGAAAGACATCAAGGTCATCTTCTTCGATATCGACGGGACTTTGCTTTCGCACAAGACCGGCAAGGTACCGGAAAGCGCCGTCGATGCCATCGCCAAGGTGCAGAAGAAGGGCATCAAGATCGTCGTCGCAACGGGCAGAGACATCGTCGAGATGAAGAAGCTGCCTTTGGACGGCATCAATTTCGACGGTTATCTGACGCTCAACGGCAACATCTGTCTCGATAAGAGCGAGAAGATGTTCGCGGGCAATGCGATCGATCAGGGCGAAGTCGAGGTCCTGGTCTCCATCTTCAAGGCCGGCAGGATCCCGTTCGTACTGATCGGTGAAGAAAAGCGTTACATCAACTATGTGGACGATGTCGTCATCCGGACACAGGAAGCCACCCACGGGACCATCCCGGATATCGGGGAATACCAGGGCGAGAAGATCTACCAGTGTATCGCTTTCGTCGACATGACGACCAGAGAGAAGCTGGAGAAACTGCTGGATCACTGTCACATCACTTCCTGGAACGATACCGGCATCGACATCATCGCCAAGACCGGCGGCAAGGCGGCCGGCATTCAGAAGTTCCTGGATAAGGAAGGCATCCTGAGGAGCCAGACCATGGCCTTCGGTGACGGAGAGAACGACCGCACGATGCTGAAGTATGCCGGGACCGGCATCGCTTTGGGCAACGGATCGCCGTTATTGAAGAAGGATGCCGACTACATCACCGATGACATCGATGAAGACGGTGTCCGCAATGCCCTGATCCATTTCGGACTTCTGGGAGAAGACGAATGAAATATATCGGACTCGACCTGGGTTCGGTGACCTGCGGCATCTCCAAGTCCGATACCGGAAGACTGGCTCAGCCGGTCAAGACGCTGCGTTTCCATCCGGATGACTACGACGAGGCGATCGACAAGATCCTGGAGTATGTCAAAGAGGAACAGCCGGATACGATCGTCATGGGTTATCCCTTATTGCTGAACGACGACGAAGGTCCCAAGGCGAAACTGTGCCGGGAGGTCGGGGAGATCATCGAACAGGAATCCGGCATTCCGGTCGTCCTGCAGGATGAGCGTAACACGACCAAGGACTCCCAGGATTTTCTGATCCTGGCCAACGTCTCAAGGAAAAAGCGCAAGAAGGTCATCGACCAGCAGGCAGCGGTGCGGATCTTGCAGTATTATCTCGATAAAAATGAAAAAAACGCTCTTTAAGAGCGTTTTATCAATTCCGTGACTTTATTGATGTAATCATCGGTAAAGCGCTTCGCATCGACGTCCAGAGCGACTCTGTGACGTTTTTCTTTCAGATTGAGCTCTTCGAAACTGCCGATGGTCCGGCCGCTCTCTTCGACCGTGAGGTTGCAGGAGAACCAGTTGCTGATGATCGAAGGATCTATGGAGGCATAGGCCGCCAGGGGATCGTGCATGGCACCGCCGGTCTCTTCCCCGCCCAGCTCATGGACATAGTAGAAGCGGGCGATCTCGTATAAGGCTTTTCCGGAAAGACCGAGGCCTTGCCAAGCACGGATGTCGGAGACTTTGAACAAGGTTTTCAGGGTGGCATCCAAAGGGATGATTGACAGATGTAAAGGAGAAGCGAAGACTTCTTTGGCAGCTGCCGGGTCGGAGCCGATGTTGGCTTCCGCGTAGATCGATTTGTTTCCCTTGACCGTGAGGGCACCGCCCATGATGGTGATGTCTCCGACGAGCTTCAGGGCATCGAGATCTTTGCGGATGCAGTCGGCCAGATCGGTCAGCGGTCCGACGAAGACCAGATGCAGATCTTGTTTGTATTTTTTCGCGCTGTCGATGATGAAGTCGGCGGCGTTTTCTTTGCGCGGCAGTTGTTTCGGTGTTCCCAGATCGACGTTGCCGATCCCGTTATCACCGTGGACCATTGGAGACTTGTTTCCCCGGACGTAGGAGCTTTTGCCGTAGGCGTGCTTCGCACCTTTGTAGACCCCGACATCTTCGCGATAGAAGAGTTCCAGGATGCTGAGGGAATTCTTTGCGGCGGAATCCAGGTCGATATTGCCGTAGGTGGTAGTGATGCCTAAGAGTTCGATCTGCGGATCCGCAAGGATATAGGCGATCGCCAGGGCGTCGTCGACACCGGTATCGCAGTCGATGATCATTTTCGTCTTTGTCATAGTCCGTCTCCGATCTTGTTTTTTTTCAGTATACTACAGGGTTCCCGGACATAAAAAGAAATGACCGGCGTACCGGTCATTGGATCTGATCTTTGTTTTCGATCTTTCTGAGTTCGATCTTCCAGTCGTTCAGTTCCGGAATCTCGGAGATGAAGGTCTTGATGGCTTCCATCAAGGGAAGATCGGTCTTGTAGGTATCGCTGAGCGCGTTCAGCAAGCCCGGTACGGTCAACAGAAGGTTCTTCTTTGCCAAGGTCTTGCCGATGGCATCGATAACTTCATCGAAATGACCGTCGTAGACGCTCTGCAAGGCCTGTCGGCCGTCGATATGTCCGCCCGGAAGATCGATGCCGCCGAGCTTGTCGGTGAGCTTGACGATCAGGTCGGAAAGGATCTCGATCTTGTATCCCGGCGTCTCATGAAACAGGTCGTGCAATTGGCTGTCGATGTCTTTGTCTTCATCGATCAGCGTATCGGAAAGCTGGTAGATCAGCGTGTGATTTCTGACCGTATCGACCTGCGCCAGCAGGTGGGTCTTCTTGTTTGCGCGTCCCGTGTCGGTGAGGACCGCGTGGATGCTGAAGGTCTTGTCCATCTTACTTACAGTCATGCAGAGCTTTGGTGAGCTCGGCGATGATCTTTTCTTTGCCCGGACAGAAGGACTTGCGGGCGGAGTAGAGGTTGCAGAGGATGAAGTCTTTCTCGTTGAAGCCGAAAGTCTCCGCGATCACGTCGTATTCGTGTTTCAAAGAGATGCCCATGAGGCCCGGATCATCGGTGTTGATGTTGATCATGACGCCCTGATCGTAGAGCTTGCGGATCGGATGTTTTTCCAAAGCCGGGACGCAGCGGGAGAAGTAGTTGGAGGTCACGGAGATCTCCAGCAGGACGTCGTTTCTGATCAGTTCATCGACGACTTTCGGATCTTCGACCGAATGGATGCCATGACCGATGCGTCCGCCTTTCTGCTTGATCGCAAAGGCGACGTTGGATGCCGGACCGGATTCCCCGGCGTGGATCGTATAGTGTAAGCCGAGTCTCTGCGCCAGTTCGAACTGCGGTTCGTAGTTTTCGATCGGTGTCGCCAGTTCATCACCGGCCAGGTCGATGCCGACGACGCCCTGATCTTTGTATTTTTTGGCCAGCAGGATGGTCTTGGTGTTGTTTTCGATGGTGCCTAAGTCCTGACCGAGGTTCATCATGCATAACAGGAAGCCGCAGACCATGTCCGGATGGACTTCCAGTGCTTTTTTCCTTCCGCGCAGGACGGCCTGAACGGCTTGTTCCATGGTCATGTGCTCGTTGGCATGGGATTGGGGAGAGAAGCGCAGTTCGACGAGTTTCGAACCGGATTCATACATATCCTTCAGCAGTTCAAAGGAAAGTTCTTCAAGACGTTCCTCGTTCTGCAGCAGTCCCGTCAGCAGGGCGAATTCTCCCATGCATTCCGACAGAGTCATCGTATCGCTCATCACATGGGCTTCGATCCATTCTTGGTCACTTGTCCTTTCGTCGAGCAGTCCGTCTTCGCGACAGTATTTGACGAATAAGCGTTCGGGGATGGCACCGTCCATGTGACAGTGCAGTTCTACTTTAGGATATGACATATCGTTCCTCCAAATCATATTCAACATTATATAACAAAAAAGACCGCACAGAGTCACTGTGCGGCTTGCGGATCTTTGGTCTAGAGGATCGTTTCCGAACCATCCGAACGGATGAGGACGAAACGGCAGTTCATGCCGAATCTCGTAACGAGACCGGCGATGATCAGTAACGGTGCGGTGTTGGAGATCAGTGCGACCGTACCGATGACGGCGCCGCCGTTGAGGCTGACACCGGCAAGTTTCTTTCCGTCTTTGTCACGGACTTCGAGTCGGGATGCGTTACCTTCCCTGATCATGTCTTTGATCTTGTCCATGATCGTCTCAGCGCTTCTCTCCGTATCTTCCGAAAAACTTCTGAAGAATGAGCCGAAAGGTGAACGATCTTTGTTTTCAAGGTAGATGATCGCATCGATCACAACGCCGTCTGCATAATCCAGGGCTTCTTTTGCCTGGGCATAGGTACAGCCGGTCCTCTCAATGACCTGATCCACATCATGAATCGTATAATTCATTTTTGGCCCTCCTTTAGCACTCTAGTGCTTAGACTGCTAACAGTATATCCTATCTTTGCCATCCCGTCAAGACCTATCCCGCGTGATAGAATGAGAGTAAGAGGTAAGATTATGATCTGTTTGAATAATGACTGGAAATTTACGGAAATCTTTTCGGAAGCGTTTTTGAACGGAAGCGATGAGGGATGCAAAGACGTCCGCCTTCCTCACACCGTCAAAGAGCTTCCTTTGCATTACAGCGACGATAAAGATTACCAGATGATCTCGGGTTACCGGAAGACTTTCTTTGTTGAAGAAGAATGGAAAAAGAAACGTCTGTTCTTACAGTTCGATGCGGCCGGGCACATCGCTACGGTCTATCTCAACGGGAAGCAGATCGGTACGCATCTGGGCGGCTATACGGCCTTCCGTTTCGAGATCGGTGACTATGTGGAGTACGGCAAAGACAACGTGATCTGTGTAAGACTTGATTCCACCGAAAACAAGGCCGTCCCGCCTTTTGGCTATGTCATCGATTATCTGACCTACGGCGGTCTTTATCGCAGCGTCTGGCTGGACGTGCAGGAAAAAGAATACATTAAAGATGTCTTCGTCTATACGCCGAAGACCGACACCGCCCATATCCAGATCGACATCGACGGCGATCAAAAACAAAAGAAAAACATCTGTATCAGGGATGCCTCCGGCAAGGCTGTTTATCAGAGCGATACGAACGATTCCGAACTTGAATGCAAGGTCGCCGATGCGAAAACCTGGGATGTCGATACGCCGTATCTGTATACGCTGGAAGTCTCTTTGGCCAACGGCGCAAACAAGACGGTCCGTTTCGGTTTCCGGACGGTCTTGTTCAAGGCGGACGGTTTCTATCTCAATGGCAAACGTCTGGTGATGCGCGGACTGGACCGCCACCAGTGCTACCCTTATATCGGTTATGCGGCCGTCGATTCTCTGCAGAAAGAGGATGCCCGGATCTTGAAGGAAGAGCTTTCCTGCAATGCCGTGCGCACCTCCCATTATCCGCAGGCACAGGCGTTCATCGATGCCTGCGATGAGCTGGGCCTTCTGGTCTTCACGGAGATCCCGGGCTGGCAGCACATCGGCGATGAGGCCTGGAAGGAGGTCGCCTGCAAGAATGTCGAAGAGATGGTCTTACAGTACCGGAACCACCCGTCGGTCGTCTTGTGGGGCGTCAGGATCAACGAGTCGCAGGACGACGATCCGTTCTATACGAAGACCAATGCGATCGCCCGCAGGCTCGATCCGTCGAGACCGACCTCGGGCGTGCGCTATCTGCAAAAGTCTTCCTTACTGGAAGATGTCTATGCCTACAACGACTTCTCCCACACCGGCCGCAATCCCGGGGCAAGAAGGAAGAGAGAGGTCATGACCGATATGAACAAAGCCCTGCTGATCTCGGAGGCCAACGGGCACATGTTCCCGACCAAGGCCTTCGATCCCTGGTCCAAGCGGCAGGAACATGCCCTGCGTCATGCCAAGGTCATGGATGCGGCGCTGGGTTCCGGCGAACATGCCGGAGTCTTCCAGTGGTGCATGTTCGACTATGCGACGCACAAGGACTTCGGATCGGGCGACCGCATCTGTTACCACGGAGTCATGGATGCCTTCCGTAACCCGAAGACGGCAGCCTATGTCTATGCGATGCAGGGAGACAAAGAAGATGTCCTGGAGGTCTCTTCGCTGATGGACATCGGCGATTATCCGGCATCCAACATCTCCGATATCTACGTCTTTTCCAACGCCGACAGCGTGAAGCTGTATAAGAACGGCGTCTTCGTCAAGGAATACAAGGGCGGACGCTACCGCGCTCTTCCGCATTCCCCGATCAAGGTCGACGATCTGATCGGCGAACTGCTGAGAGAGAACGAGGGTTTCGATGAGCGGAAAGCCAAAGAGGTCCATGATCTGCTGCAGGCGGCAAGGAAGCACGGCTACGACAAGCTTCCGCTTTATTACAAGGCAAAGCTGGCAGCGAACATGAAGAGATACGATCTGTCGCTGAAAGATGTCACGGATCTTTACGGCAAGTATGTGGGCAACTGGGGCGGCACCGCGACGGTCTGGCGTTTCGATGCCGTCAAAAACGGCAAGGTGGTCAAATCAAAGACCTTATGTCCGAATGCCGATCTGCATCTGGAAGTCAAGACTTCCTCAACGGTCTTAAAAGAAGGTGAGACCTACGATATGGCCGCCATCCGGATCCGTGTCCTGGACGGCAACGACAACATCGCACCTTACAGTATGTTGCCGGTCCGCTATGAGACGAAAGGCGCGATCGAACTGGTCGGTCCTTCGGTCTCCGTCGCGGAAGGCGGCATGACCGGGACTTATGTAAGGACGATCGGAAATAAGGGAAAGGGCCTTCTGAAGATCCATGCGGACGGTCTCGCAGATATCGAGATCGGATTCGTTGTGGAATAGTTTGAGAAAATGCCTGAAGGGTATGCCTTCAGGCATTTTTATATGCAGGAGATGTGTCAAAAGTTTGGTATCGCTTTGTTATAATTTAGTTGACTATGAGTTTTATTTCATTCAAAGACGTTTCAAAGATCTATAAGATGGGCGAAGTTGAGATCAAGGCGCTGGACGGCGTCTCTTTTGACATCGACAAGGGCGAATTCGTGGTCGTTTTGGGCGAATCGGGTGCCGGCAAGACGACGATCTTGAACATCCTGGGTGGCATGGATACTGCTACAGCGGGGTCGGTCGTCATCGACGGCAAGGACATCGCGGGAGCTTCGAGAAGGGAGCTTTGCGATTACCGGCGCTATGACATCGGATTCGTCTTCCAGTTCTACAATCTCGTACAGAACCTGACAGCCAAAGAGAACGTCGAGCTTGCCTTGCAGATATGCAAGGATCCTTTGGATCCGGTCTTCGTCTTGAAGATGGTGGGCCTGGAAGAGCGCATGAACAACTTCCCGAGCCAGCTTTCCGGCGGCGAACAGCAGCGCGTGGCGATCGCCCGTGCCGTTGCGAAAAATCCCAAGCTCTTGCTTTGTGATGAGCCGACCGGTGCTTTGGACTATGTGACCGGCAAGCAGGTACTTAAGGTCTTGCAGGACATGTGCTACAAGAACGGGATCACCGTCGTGATGATCACCCACAACCAGGCACTTTCCCAGATGGCCCAGAAGATCATCCGGGTCAAGTCCGGAAAGGTCGTCGATATCCGTCACAACGATCCGGTCGATATCGGGGAAATCGAATACTGATGTTCAATAAGGATACTTTTCGGCTGATCAGGAAGACGTCCAACCGTTTCCTGTCTTTATTCATGATCGTATTGGTCGCATCGGCTTTCATGATGGGACTTTTTACCAATGCGCTGATCTTACGGGAAAGTGTCGATCTCTATAATGACAAGTATCATCTGCAAGATCTGCAGATCTATTCTTCTTACGGTTTCTGTGAGGAAGATATCGAGGCTTTGCGGCAGAACGAAGACGTCAAGGAAGTCTTCGCTTCGAAGTTCGTCGATGCCTACGGGCAGATCGGGGAGCATCCCGCCATCGTCTTCCGTCTGGAAGAACTGGAAAGGAGCGTCAATGAGTTCGAGCTGACCTCCGGCCGGCTGCCCCGCAATTCTTATGAGGTCCTGCTGCTGGAAGAAGGGCTCGATACTGCCGAGGCCTATCTGAACAGCTATGTCCGCGTCTATCTCAATAACGGAGATCTGCATGACTATCTTTTGAACGATCAGTTCAAGATCGTCGGCACCTGCCGCTCGCCGGCTTATACCGCCAAGATCCTCGGAGCTTCCAATTGTGAGAACCAGGACCTCGATGCGATCCTCTTCATCCCGGAAAAGAACTTCATCTTCGATTACTATACGACGCTCTACCTGAACATCGAAGGGGCGGATGAAAAGATGTCGTATACACCGGAGTATGAGGACTTCATCGAAGAGAAGTCGGCTTCGATCGAAGCGACCAAAAACAAACAGGAAGGCTATCTCCGCGATAAGATCTACGACGAGAACCTGAAGAAACTGCAGGACGGGGAAGCGGAGTTTTTGAAAGGCAAACAAGAAGGACAAAACGAGCTCGACGAGGCAAAGAAGAAGCTTGATGATGCCAATATCGAACTCATCGTTTCACAGAGCCTGATCGATTCCAACCGGGTCACGTTGCAGACGACGCTGTCGCAGCTCGATGCGGCGGAAGCGGTCCTGGAAGAGAACGAAAAACTGGTCGATAACGGCATCCGTCAGGCGGAAGCGCAGGGCGGCATGGATTTCGACACTTTATATACGGAAGTTTCGGCAGCCTATACCTCCTATATCATGATCCGGGAATCGAACTTCGATTCAGGCAGCGTGACCGACCGGATCCTGGACGAACTTGTAAAAGAAAAAGAAAACAACATCGCCCGCATCGCGGCGATCGATGCCGAGATCGCAGCCCTCGATCCGCTGGCGGAAGATTACGCGGACAAAGCAGCTGCCCTGCAGGTGGAAAAGCAGGGTCTGCAGATCCGCAATACGGTCATTGATGAGACGATCCGTTCCTATGAGCAGGATGCTTCCGGAAACATGCAGCAGTCCAAGGAAGAGATGATGAAGGCGATCGACGATCAGTTCGGCGGTTCCGTGGAGTCGACGTTCGTTCAGCTCAAGACTTTGTATGACGGAAGAGAAAAACTGAGGAATTCAAGGATCGAACTGGAAGCCGGACGGAAACAGGCGGTGCAGGGTCAGCAGGCTTTGGATGAGGCGCAGGCCAAGCTCGATGCCGGCAAGCGGGAATATGAGAAGGGTCTGAAAGACTATGAAGAAGGCTTGATGAACTTCAACGACGAGATCGAGAAGGCGGAGAACGAACTCAAGAAGGCCAGAGAAGAGCTTGAGGCACTGCCGAATGCTTCCTGGGTCCTGCTGGACCGTGATCAGCATTATTCTTCCTACATGTTCAAGAATACGATCTCGCAGATGAAGGCGATCGGCTATGCCCTCCCGTTCCTGTTCTATCTGGTGGCTGCCCTTGTCTGTATGACCACGATGACGAGACTGATCGACGAACAGCGTTCGCAGATCGGCATCTTCATGGCCTTAGGCTTCTCCAACGCACAGATCATCTCCAAGTATGTCGTCTATGCTTTGACGGCTTCTTTAGGCGGATCGTTCCTGGGTGTCTTGTTTGGTCAGGCGGTCTTCCCGACAGTCATCTACAATACCTGGCGGCTGATGTATGTCTTGCCGCCGATCAAGCTTTATTATCCTTTGGGCTATGTGCTCATCTGTATCCTGGCGTTCAGCCTGCTGATGGGCGGGGTGACGTTCTTAGTCACGCGCAGTTCTTTGAACGAGATGCCTTCCCAGCTCCTGCGTCCGAAGGCACCGAAGTCGTCCAAGCGGGTCATCCTGGAAAGGATAAGTTTCCTGTGGAAGCGGCTTCCGTTCACTTCCAAGATCACGGCCAGGAACATCTTCCGTTACAAGGCGCGGTTTTTGATGACGGTCATCGGCGTGGCCGGCTGTACGGCTTTACTGGTCGTAGGCTTCGGCATCAAGGATTCGATCTCCGACATCGTCTCGATCCAGTACGGTCAGATCTTTGCGTACGATTACCAGATCAATCTGGAGAACGACCATCATCTGAACTACGATCTGGATCTGCTGAAAGACGATCTCAGCAACAAGGAGGTCGTCCCGTTCATGACGTATACGACCAAGGCTTATCTGAATGAAAAAGAGGATGATACATTATATGTCGAAGTCTTCGATGCGAGAGAGTCCAAGCAGGTATTGAATCTACGAAGGACCGATCATAAGACGGAGATCGAGCTCGACAATTCGGGCGTGGTGGTCTCGCACAAGTTTGCGATCAATCACTCTCTGAAGGAAGGTGATACGCTGACGATCGAATCGCTCAATGGGATCAAGCGTCAAGTGCGGATCGCCAGGATCTGTGAGTTCTACTTCCAGCATTATCTGTTCATCTCACAGTCGTACTATGAGAGCGTCTTTGAAGAGAACGTCCATGCCAACTGCATCGCCGTTTCGACCGATGATAAGGAAGGGCTGAAGAAAGATTGCGAAGAGCTGGAGGATTTTGTTTCGATGGTGGACTTCTCGGGTCTGATCGAACAGTTCGAGACGATGATCAAGGCACTCGACATCATCATCGCCGTCATCATCGTGGCTGCCGGTTCGCTGGCACTGGTCGTTCTGATCAATCTGATCCAGGTCAATATCGCCGAACGTATCCGGGAGATCGCAACTTTGAAGGTCCTGGGTTTCCACGATCAGGAGGTCAATTCCTACATCTTCAAGGAAGTCTTCTTACTGACGATCATCGGCGGTCTTGCCGGACTGCCGCTGGGGGTCGTGGAGCATCATTTCATCATGAACGTCATCAATATGGATATGATGATGTTCGGCATGAACATCTCCGTTTTCAGCTTCTCGGTCTCGCTGGCGATCACTTTACTGTTCACGTTACTGGTGATGTTGGTGATGAAGAAACACCTGCGGGAGATCGAAATGGTCGAATCGCTCAAATCGGTCGAGTAGTCTATAATATTAATTGAAAGAGGGTTTCATATCATGAATGCAAAAGACAGATATAATGAATGGCTGGAGAAGCTCGATAAGAGCGATCCTTTGTATCAGGAACTTCTGAACATCAAAGACGATCCGAAAGCGATCGAGGAAAAATTCTATCAGAACATCACCTTCGGTACGGCGGGCTTGCGCGGCAAGGTCTCCGTCGGTACCAACTGTATGAACTACTATATGGTCGGCAGAGCCACGCAGGGCGTTGCCAACTACATCAAGCGTTTCGGACAGGAAGCGATGGACAGGGGCGTCGTGATCGCTCATGACTGCCGTCATATGTCCAGGGAATTCTGCTTACATACGGCGGCGATCTTAGCGGCCAACGGCATCCGGGCGTTCATCTTCAAAGATCTGACGGCGACTCCGGAACTGGCCTTCATGGTCGGCCGTCTGGGGACCAAGGCCGGCATCAATATCACCGCTTCCCACAACCCGAAGGATTACAACGGTTATAAAGTCTATTGGGAGGACGGCTGTCAGGTGTCGAGCAGTGTCGCTGACGGCATGTTGGCGGAGATCGACAAGATCGATCCGTTCAAGAACGTCCTCAACGGTCATTACCGGGCAGAACTGGAAAAGGGAATGATCACCGTCCTGGATGAGAAGTATGACAGGGAATATATCGATCATGTCAAGTCGCTGGCGATCCACGAAGGGGATGAGCTCGATCTGGATATCCCGATGGTCTATTCTCCGTTGAATGGCTGCGGCACCAAGCCGTTTGAGGCCATGATGAAGGAAAGAGGTTTCCGCAACTGGCATTTCGTCGAGGAACAGAAGGATCCGGATCCCGACTTCAAGACTGTCGGTTATCCCAATCCCGAAGATCCGAAGGCGTTCAAACTGGCGGAAGAGCTGGGCAAGAAGGTCGGTGCGGAACTGCTGATGGCGACCGATCCGGATGCGGACCGTTTCGCGATCGAACTGCGAAACGATAAAGGCGAATACGTGCCTCTCAACGGTAACCAGACCGGTTACCTCTTAGTCAATTATCTTCTGGAAGGAAGGAAGGATGCCGGAACGCTGCCGAGCAACGGAGCGATGGTCAAGTCGATCGTCACCTCGACGATGTCGACCGAGATCGCGGAGTCGTACGGCGTGAAGATGTTTGAAGCTCTGACCGGTTTCAAGAACATCTGCGGACGCATCCCGTATCTGCAGAAGAACGGATATGAATATCTCTTCGGTTATGAAGAGTCGGTCGGTTATGCGGCTTCTCCTTTGATCCGTGACAAAGACGGCATCTCTGCCGGCATGTTGGTGACGGAAGCGGCAGCCTATTACCGCAAACAGGGCAAGACGCTCTTCCAGGTCCTGATGGAGCTCTACGACAAATACGGTTATTATGCCGAAGATGAGCCGAACCTGATCCTGGAAGGCATCGAAGGAGCAAAGCGCATCAAGCGGATGATGGCCTATGTCAGAAACAACTTGCCGAAGGAAGTCGCCGGCATCAAGGTCGAGAAGGTCATCGACTACATCAACGGCTATGAGGATATCCCGGCTTCCGATGTTCTGCGCTTCTTCTTAGAAGACGGCAGCTGGTTCGCGGTCCGTCCTTCGGGAACGGAACCGAAGATCAAGTTCTACTTCTACACCGATCAGGAATCCAGAGAAAAAGCTCTGGAGGTCAATCAAAAGATCAAAGAAGCCGTCATGGCGATGATCACGGCTGTGCAGTAAATGTGGATCAAAAAAGAGGCATACGCTTCAAGCGTATGCCTTTCTTATGCAAAAAATACATCCTTGCGGATGTATTTTGTCTTACTGTTGTTTTTCCAGGGAATGTCCGTACTGGGCGATGTGGTAAAGCAGATACTTTTGACATGCGTAGATCAGGAAGGACAAATGGATCGTGTTCATCGAAGAGACGATGGAGTTGCCGTTGATCTGGATACCGGAGCCCATGATGTAGGTGACGATGCCGCCGATGATACCGACGATGCCGCCGATGACTTCGTAGCGGGCCGATGCTTTGATGGCTTCAACGGACGTTTTGGAGAACGGTGTCTCTTTCTTGCATTCGCTGAGCGCTTTCCTGAACTTGGATGTTCCTAAGAAGGCAAGGATGATGGCGGCCAGGCTGAAACCGAAGGCGACCAGCAGGTTCGGCTTCAAGGCGTTGAGCTGTTCCGGGGTCAGTGTTTCGCCGGAGAACGTGATGGCTCCGCCGGTCTTGTCGGAAAACTGTGAGAAGTCTTTGATCAGAAGGATCACACCGAAAACGAAAGCGACGAAGATCCCGGCGATGACTTCGAAAAACATCGTCAGCGAGCATGCGAATTTTAAAAATCCTGCAGTTTTTTTCATGAATTTGGTACTCCTTATTTTTTCTTTTTTATTGTAGACCATATTTTTGAAAACGGACACCAAAAAAACAGCTACAAAAGTGTGAGCTGTTCTTCCTGTTTGTCTTCTTCTTTTGTCTTGTGGCAATAGCCGTAGTACCAGCATTCATAAGGATGAAGACACTGGTCTCCCGGCTGGATATCAAGTTCTTCTTTTTCTTTCTGGGAGCGGTTGAGGCGCCAGATGTTCTCGTTGATCCAGGGATACAGTTTCTTTACTTCTTCGCTCACTTCGACAGGCTCGAAAGGATCGTTTTCATCTTCGCCGTGGATGACGATGAAGATCTTGCCGATATTCAGTTTGTTACGCCGGATGATGTAATACTGGAAGGCGGCATCTTTGATGAACTGTTCATGGACTTCCGGTGAATTCTTGACTTCGTACATGTCGTAGCCGGATTCCGTCTTGCGTAGGATGTCGACCGCACAGTAGTTGTTGTAATCACTGAAGGCCGCTTCGCAGAGGACCGGTGTGCCCAGTTCAAGATGTTCCTTCGTCTTTTCGACCATCGCTTTCTTGTCGGGGATCTGTGTGCCCGGACGGTAGACCGTCATCTCTTCATAGGGGCCGAACATCCCCATCGCCGCATCGCCGAATTCGTTGCCCTGGTCCAGACGCTTCTGTACTTCTTCCGGGATCACTTTCAAAGACGGCTTGTGTTTGTCGAGCCATAACATCTTCTCACATTGCATGCCGCGCATAAAATCGGTCTTGGTGATCGCCATAGTCTCATTATCCCACAAAGGATGAGAGTTTCATGGACCATTCGTCAAAGAAGGATATGAGATAATACAGTCGTAAAAACAAGATAAATAATTTGAATGGAGGAAAACAGGATGTCAGAAAGAAAACTCGGTTTCGGTACGATGCGTCTGCCTCTGCTGGAGAGCGACGATCCCACCAGCATCGACCTTGAGCAGTTCAAGAAGATGGCCGATATCTTCATGGAACGGGGCTTTACTTATTTTGATACTGCGTATCCGTATCATAGAGAAAAGTCGGAAGAGGCTTTGCGGGAAGCGGTCGTCAGGCGTTTCGACAGGAATACGTTCACGGTCGCCGACAAGATGCCGGTCTATAAGGTGAAGTCGAGCGAAGACTATGAGATGATCTTCAGCGAACAGCTGGAGCGCTGCGGCGTCGATTATTTCGATTATTATCTTCTGCATAATCTGGGCAGAGACCGTTATCCGGATACGCAGAAGTTCGGCGGTTTCGATTTCATCATGAGGAAGAAGGCGGAGGGAAAGATCCGCAAGGCCGGTTTCTCCTTCCATGATACGGCGGACGTCCTGGATCAGATCCTGAGCGATCATCCGGAAGTCGACTTCGTGCAGCTGCAGATCAACTATCTCGATTGGGATTCGCTGGTCGCCCAGTCGGGCAAGTGCTATGCGGTCGCCAAAAAACATGGCAAGAAGGTGGTGGTCATGGAACCGGTCAAGGGCGGCACTCTGGCGAAGCTGCCGGAAAAGGCGATGGAAAAGTTCAATGCCTTCTACAAGGATGAAAAGGTGACACCGGCTTCCCTGGCGATCCGTTATGTGGCCTCTTTGGACAATGTCATGACGGTCTTGAGCGGCATGTCCGATCTGCAGCAGCTGGAAAACAATACGGACTATATGCAAGACTTCAAACCTTTGAGCGAAGAGGAATACAAGCTGGTGGAAGAGATCACGGCGATCCTGAAATCGACGATCAAGGTCCCTTGTACGAGCTGCCGTTATTGCCTCGAGGTCTGTCCGATGAACATCAATATGCCGGGGTATTTCGGTCTTCTGAATCTTTATGCGGTGACCGGCAGCAAGACGGGGATGTACTATCAGCGTTATTCGATGAACCACGGCAAGGCGTCGGACTGTCTCAAGTGCGGACAGTGCGAAGCCAACTGTCCTCAGCACATCCGGATACGCGATCTGCTGGAGGAATTTGCGGCACTTTACGAAGCACAGTAAAAGCGGATCAAACGATCCGCTTTGTCTTTTATAGAGACTGAATGACCGGTCAGAGATACAGTTCCTTGTCTTTCGGCCAGGCGACGCTGTAGGACAGCGGGAAGGTCTTTTTCTCTCCGGCTTCGAGGACGAATTCCCAGCTGAGTTCACCCGTCTTTTCATCAAGCGTTCCCTGACTGATCTCATTGACTTCGACCTGGATGGTCTTGTCCTGGGAGACCGGGATCTGATCCTTCAGAGTGATCTGGGCGGCTTTGGATTTGCGGGAAGCGATCTCGATCTCGTATTCGAATTCGACTTTGGTCTGTCCTTTCAGTAAGACATTGGAACGGTATTTCTTCTTCTGGGTCCGTTTGAGGCGGATGCCTTCGTCTTTTCCTAAGGAGATGTCGTAGGTCTCTTTGGAAGGATCGGGCGAAAGGAAGATGTTTCCCAGATAGGTATCTTTATGGAAGATGTTGGCGGAGCTGTTCAGGACATCGTTGATATCTTCGATCCTGACCTTGGCAGCCAGGTAGCCGAACGGATCGGATTTCGGTATCGCGACGATGTGGTATTCGCAAGGAATAGTTTGGCTCGTCAGCTCGAGAGTCAGCGGATTTTTGTTGGAGAGATCGTAGAGACCGTCGAGTTCATATTCTCTCATCGTGTCGTTCTCGTTTGCCTGCGCCGATCCGTAATGGAGTTCTTCCGTGGCGCTTTCCGTCATCTCATCCGCCTCATAGTCGGCTACCGTATCTTCCCGGGCGGCGGAAGCCATCATGCCTCTTGCCGCAGTGCCCATCATCATGGAATTCTTGTATAAGCGCGGCTGATGGAAACCGAGTTCCTGCGGATAGAGTTCGGGGATCTGCGCCGAGGTGCTCGGATCGCCGGTAAACAGCGTGATCTTCACCTGTTTAAAGTCTTCTCTTGTGCCTTGATAGATGTCGGCTTTCAAAAGGATGGAAGCGGACTCTTCTTCGCCCGTGCGGATCTCGTAGTTCGGGTTCCAGGAGGCGTTGCGTTCAAAGTAGCGCAGCTTGATCGGATAGTTTCCTTCTTTTTCCGTCTGCAGGTCGATCTTCACGATATAGGCACGTGCTTCCTTGTTTTTCTCTTCGAGTTTCTTCTGCAGTTCTTTTTCTTTTTCTTTCAGTTCCCGGATCGCATCGTAGAGGGCTTCCGTCTTGGCTGGAAGGGAATCGATGTAGTCGCCCATCTCTTTTAAGGAGATGTTTTCTTTGGCAGTGAAGTCGGTGTTCTTTTTTAAGAGTTCGATCTGATCGTTCAGGATCGCTTCTTTTTGTTGGACTTTTTCCAAGGAGGTCAGCAGTTCTTTTTTGAGCTCGTTCTGCTGCTCGGGGGAGTAGTGTTCCACGCGGAAGTCGGTACCGCTGACCTCCTTATGCAAAGAGACGGTCAAAGTGGAAGGGTCAAGGGAATCGGAAAGTCCTTCGATGAGGATATTCTGTTTGCCGGGCTTGAGTTCGACATTGCCCAGTCTTGTGATATAGGCTCCGTTGCGGTAGACGGAGATCTCCTTAACTGTTGTTGTGATCATGATATGTACCTCTTTTTCTTCATTGTATCATCAAGGGCGTCCGTATACGGGGAGAAGAAAAGGGGTGTTATACTGAGTTTAGAAAGAAGGTAAAGATCATGAATGAAGTATGGAAGTTTTTGAAAGACTGCGGAACATATTATCTGGCGACGGTGGACGGCGATCAGCCGAGAGTCAGGCCGTTCGGTACGGCGGAGATCTTTGAAGATAAGCTCTTTATCCAGACCGGCAAGAAGAAGGACTGCTACAAGCAGTTGCTGGCCAATCCCAACGCGGAGATCTGCTGCTTCAAGGACGGCAAGTGGCTGAGGATCGCCGGCAAACTGATCCCGGATGAGCGCGTCGAGGCAAAGAAAGACATGCTGGACAAGAATCCGGGTCTTAGAAGGATGTACGACGAGAACGATGACAATACGATCGTTCTGTATCTCAAGGATGCCGTTGCGACATTCTCTTCCTTCACGGAAGCACCGAAAGAGATCCGATTCTGAGAATAAAAAAAAGACCGGCGGTCGATCCGCCGATCTTTTCGTAATGCTTATTTGAGTAATTGATTCAATACGGAGAACAGTCCGCCTGCGGAGACGTTGCCGCTTCCGGAAACGATGCTGCCGGCTGCCTGAGACAGGATATTGTAGAGCAGGCTGTATTGCGGATTGTTGTTGTAGTTGCCGTTGACGAAGCCCAGCAGGTTCTGCAGGCCGTTATTGGAGAAGCCGCTGTTGCCGGTCAGGCCCAGGAAGGAACCTAAGCCGTTGTTGTTTCCGTAGTAGGTATTGTAGCCGTAGTTGTTGGATCCGAAGAGTCCGGAATTGCCGCCGAAGAGGTTGTAGGACTGCTGGTAGTGGTTGTTTCCGCCCAAGAGGGTGGAGAACAGGTTGCCGGTATTGCTGTAGCTGTTGGAATTGTTGAATCCCAGCAGAGTTCCAAGCAGGCCGATCGCCGAATTGTTGTAGGTGTGGGCGTTCTTTCTCTTGAAGAGTTTCAGCAGGACGATGATCAGCATGATGTCCTTGAGGTCGAGACGGCCGTCAAATAAGGCTCTGACTGCCGGATCGCTGTTGGCGCGGGTAGCTCTGGTACCGCCGACATAAGAAAGCAGGTCTTTGGCATCGAGGGATCCGGAGGCTGCGGAGTACAGCTGAATGACCGGGTTGTCGGAGAGTTCCCGGTTGATCGTTTCGACATCGTCGTTGGTGACGTTGTTGCCGACGATGCTGAGCAGCGGGTTGGCTCTCTGGCCGCTTCTGGTCAGAGGTGCTTCATCCATGTTCAGAAGCTGTTCAAGAAGGGCAGGATCGTTGTCGATCGCATTCAAGATCTTGTCTGTATTCTGATTCATTATTTATTCACTCCTTATAGTTTCATTATATGACATTTGCGTACTTGTTGAACCAGGCTGTGATCTCCGTCAAACGGCGGATGCGGTGCGACAGTTTGCCCGATCTGGACAGTTCGTGGTTCTCGCCGTGGAACAGGACCAGTCGGGTATCGACGCCCCGTTCCGCGAGCGCCTGCATCATCTGCATGCCTTCCGGCAGCGGACAGCGGTAGTCCTGGTCGGAATGGATGAACAGCGTCGGTGTCTTGACGTTGTCGGCGTATTTCAGCGGCGAACGGTCCCAGAGCTTCTGATAGTCTCTGATCATATCGTCCGTGCCGTTCTGGTCGGTGGCGAAGTAGAAGCCGATGTCGGAGAGGTAGTTGAAAGACAGCCAGTTGGAAATGCTTCTTTGCGATGCGGCTGCGCAGAAGCGGTCGGTGTGGCCGATGATCCAGTTGGTCATGAAACCACCGTAGGAACCGCCGGTCTCGCAGATCCTCTTTTCATCGATGGCCGGATAGTTCTTCAGGACTTCATCGACGAAGTCCATCAGATTGACGAAGTCATCTGCTCCATATTTGCCTCGGATATCGGCGAAGGCATCGCCGCGTCCGTCGGAGCCTCTGATGTTGGTGAACATCACGAAATAGCCTTCGCTTGCCCAGACCTGCATCTCATGGAAGAAGGCCTTGGAGTAGACCGTCCGCGGTCCTCCATGGACATCCAGGATGGCCGGATATTTCTTCTTTTTGTCGTAGTCCTTCGGAAGCAGGACGAAACCGTTGAGTTCCATGTCTTGCGAAGTATAATTGATCTCTTTGACCGGTGCGACATATTTGCCTTTCAGGACAGCTTCGTTGAAGGAAGAGATCTTTTTGACCTTCTTATCTTTGAAGCTGTAGGCATAAAGATCGGGGAGCGCTTTTTCATTGCTTGCACAGAAGACGATCTTGTCTTCATTCACATCGAAGAAGTTGATCTTAGGCATCGCGACGAGTTTCTGTTTTTTAAACTTCTTGTCGATCTTCCAGATCTCGACGTGGTCTTTCTCGGTGACTAAAGTGTAGATGCCGTCTTGTCTGACGACTTTGTTTTTGCCGCCGCCGAGAGACGTGTCGGCACCGGCAGAATCGTAGAAGGAACGGTCGAAGAAGGCAAGCTCCTTCAGTTCGTTTTCTTTGACTTCATAGAAGCGATTGGTCTCGTTGAGGCCATAGCGCTTTCCGTCAGTGGCCATGCATATGAGCGAGTCATTGAAGCAGAACAGGGAAGAGACCGCATAGTCTTCTTTATCGTAGAGGCAGCTGATGTTTTTGGAATCGATGTCCAAGGCATAGATCTTCTCATATAAAGGCATCTTGGAAGCATAGGTGCTTCCGGCAAAGTAAAGTGTCCTTCCCTGCAGTTCCATCGAACCAAGGGAGAATAAAGGTTCGCTGATCCTTTCGATCGAGAATGGCTTGATGTGACAGAGGAAGAGGGCACGGCGTTTCTTGTTGGTGAAACCGGCGCCGTTCATCCAGTACGGGATCTCATCGAGGACTTCGTAGTCAGCCTCTTTTTTGAGACCGTCTTTGTATTTCTGCAGTTTCTCTTTCGAGTACTTGTAAACATCCGGTTCATTGGCATCGATGAAGGCGGCAAAGATGAGCGTGTTCTCATCGACGACTTTGACGGAAGAAACGCTCAGCGGCGTCGAGAAGAAATTCCTTCGTTTGCCGTCTTTGATGTCGAGAAGCAGGTACTTGTTGTAGAGCGCTTTCTTGTTTTTGTTTTCTTCGCTGATGATCAGACGGGACGCATCGTACCAGCCGAGGATCGACGTGTTCTTGTCGGACTTATAGGCTTTCTTATTGACATAGACGGTTTTGAAGTAGGAATCCTTTTTCTTATCGACATTCGCCAGATGATAGGCATAATTCTTTCCGGACGGGTCAAAGGAAAGGTTTTCGATGAAACGGAACTTGTAGAGATCTTCGATCATTATTTTTTTCATAGGGTTCACCTCTATGAGGATTATATCACGGTAAGAAAATGGAGCGTTTCATCACAATTCATGTATAATAATAGGGAACCATCCGGAGATGTATCGAAGTGGTCATAACGAGAACGACTCGAAATCGTTTGGTCGTCAAAAGCGGCCCGTGGGTTCGAATCCCACCGTCTCCGCCAGTATACTTATCAAGCCGAGCAGATCGGCTTTTTAAATTCTTAGGTCACGGCAGACCGATGGGAAGGCATAATTGTTTTGTGCATATCAGATGATCTTAAGATCATCAAGGGAGGTCAGCATATGAAAAAACCGATCACTGCAATGATCAGTCTTCTTCTTACGGCGTTCTTGAATACTTTATCCGTCGGTGACCATACGCTGACGGCTCTGTTCAAAGACGGTCTGAGCGCAGAGGCGAAGTTCAGCGTCACGGAAAAAGAAAGCGTTCCGTCCGGAGATACGAAGCCCGCATATCGGGCACCTAAGACCGGTGTGGAATAGGATAGAACGGTCAGGATACGAATAGACAGACAGGATCTTCGAGAAGGGATCCTGTTTTTTTCGGAAGTGCCGACGAAAAAGAAAGAAAGTGGTTGACCTGTGCGGTATATATGCATATCATATACACGAACAAGGAGGAAGATATGGGCCTAAATGGTAAGAAGATCGTATCAAAGGCCAGTGGTCTGACGGGCAGGATCTCGGGGATCGAGAGGAACAGTCTGAAGGTCACGTTTACGGGATTTCAGGATGTGACGATCCCGCTGAACAGAGCGGAAGAGCTTCTGCAGATGGATGATGATGTCCTCGAAGAGCTCCGTAAGGAGATCGGAAGCAGACACATCAGTTCCAATACGCCGAAGGAATCCAAGGTCGAAACGTATATGGACAACTTCGAAGAAGAAGTGGAAGAGATCGAGGAACAGGCACCTGTTCAGATGCAGTTCGATGATGTCGAATAACGGGGTATGCCGCGTTTTCTTTTTGGTATGATTAGAGTAAGAAAAGACGGACAGATCATGAAAAGATTCGTATGGATACTGCTGATCCTTCTGCTTGCCGGATGTACTCCGAAGCCGGAAGAGGAAGTGACTGACGTACCGGAAGATAAAGGAGAACAGCTCATGGAACTTGATAAACTCGATGTTTCTTTGACCAGGTCGTTTAAAAACCTCTATGTGAAATGGAACAAGATCGATGAACCCGGTCTCATCTTCAAAGTGACCGTACATGACGAAGAAGGTAAAAACCTGGCATATGCCCATACGGATTTCGACTCTTATAACGCCATTGATCTTATCGCCTATGCCGCGCAGGAAAACGAGTATTACGGAACAGCGTCTTTTCTGGTGGAGGCGATGAAGCGGGGAAGCGAAGAGGTCCTGCTGACAGGGGAAAGCGAGTCTTTTTCCGCCGGTGAATTTTTCCCGGAAGAACAACAGATCGCGCTTGAAGACAAAACGATCACTTCCTTTTCGTATTCGGCGAGGAAGTCCACGATGGTCTACGGGATGTACATCGGCGAACTGCAGGATATGAATGTCCGGGTGAAAGACGGGGAGATCTCCTGTTACGGGTCTTATGTCAGAAATGAGAAGCTGAAGGAATTCGAGAAGAAGCTGAAGAAGGAAGACTGGGATGAGATCGAAGCTTTTCTGAAACAGGGAAAGCTCGTACGAAGAAGAGTGGATGATCCCGATCTGCTCGTCCTGGATGCGGACTCTCCGGAAAGGATCACTTTGTCTTTCGAAGGTATGGACAGGATGCAGGAGAACTGGTATGAACTCGAGGTACCGGATCGGGAAGGCTTGTTGAAGCTGCTATTGGAGAAGGCAAGATGAAGATCTATGCAGGGACCTATACGGTCAAGGATTCCAAGGGGATCTACCGTTTTGATTTTGAGGATGGGAAGTTTTCGGATCCGGAACTGTTTTGTGCAATCAATAGCTCCAAGTATCTTTGTGCCTACGGAGACAAGATCATTGCGATCTGTGACAAAGAAGAGGAAAGCGGATTGTCTCTGATCGACGAGAAGGGAAATATACTGGATACCGTTCTTTTTGAGAAACCGTCATCCTGTTACGTGACAGTCCACGAGGATAAAGTCTATACCGCCAATTATCATGCCGGGACGCTGTCCTGTTTAAGGATAAAAGAGGACAAGTTCGAACTGCTGAAGACCGTTTTGATCAAAGACAAGGCAGGCTGTCATCAGGTGCTCTTCCATGAGGATAAGATCCTGGTGCCTGCGTTATTTCTGGATAAGGTACTGGTCTTCGATGAGGATCTGGATCTGACCGGTGAGATCGTTTTCCCAAGCGGCAGCGGTCCCAGACACGGCGTCTTCAACAAAGAGCACACCAAGCTCTATCTGGTATCGGAACTGTCCAACGAACTGTTCGTGATCGATCCAAAGAGGATGGAGATCTGCGAACAGATCGCTCTGCTGGAGAATGGCGAGAAACATGTCGAAGGCACGGCGGCCGTCCGTCTGAATGAAGAGGAGTCTTTCCTTTATGCCTCGACTCGAGGAAAGAATGTCCTGTCGGTCATCGACGTTAGGGGAAAGGCGAAGCTTTTGCAGAATGCGGACTGCGGCGGGGATCACCCGAGAGACTTCATTCTGATCGGTAAATATCTTCTTTGTGCGAACCGTTTCAGTGATGAGGCCGTCTGTTTCAAGATCGAAGAAGACGGCCGGATCGGAGATGAATGCGGACGCATCGGAGTGCCGGAAGCCGTCTGTCTGATCGGCGCTTAAGGTATATCTGTTTGGTGATATAATCAGGTCGGAGAAAGAGAGTAAATAATATGAAAAAAACAAAAGTCGTTTGTACGATCGGTCCTTCTTCCAACAATGAAGAGATGCTCAGAGAAATGATCAAGGCCGGCATGGATGTCGCCCGTTTCAATTTCTCTCACGGTTCCCATGAGACGCAGAAAGCCAATCTCGATCTGGTCCGCAAGGTCAGAAAAGAGATGGGTGCCGCCGTGGCGACGATGATGGACACCAAGGGTCCGGAGATCCGTTTCCGCGATTTTGAAAACGGCAAGATCACGCTGACCAAGAACCAGGAATTCACTCTGTCGACGCAGGATTTCCTCGGTAACAGCGAACGCGGTTCGATCACTTATGCGGGACTTCCGGGCGATGTGCACATCGGTTCGATGATCTTAGTCAACGACGGTCTCATACAGTTACAGGTCACCGATATCGCAGGCACGGAGATCAAGACCAAAGTCCTGGTCCCGGGCGATATCTTGAATCATAAAGGCATCAATGTGCCGGGCGCGGAATTAAAGATGCCGTTCATTTCCGAACAGGACCGCAAGGACATCCTTTTCGGTATCGAACAGGATTACGACTACATCGCTCTGTCGTTCGTACGTACGGCAAGAGATGTTGAAGCGGTAAGAGCGATCCTGGACTTCTCCGGATCCAAGATGAAGATCATCGCCAAGATCGAATCGACTCAGGGCGTCGAGAACCTCGATGAGATCCTGAAAGCGGCGGACGGTCTGATGGTGGCAAGAGGCGACATGGGTGTCGAACTGCCGCCGGAGCAGGTCCCGTATATTCAGAAACAGATGATCTCCAAGGCCAATGCCGCCGGTAAGATCACGATCTGTGCGACCCAGATGCTGGAGTCGATGACGCACAATCCGCGTCCGACCAGAGCGGAAGTCGGTGACGTCGCCAATGCGGTCTACGACGGTGCGACGGCCGTGATGCTTTCGGGCGAATCGGCAGCCGGTGAGTATCCTCTGGAATCCGTCAAGATGATGTCCAAGATCGCGGAAGAGACTGAGAAGCATCTGCACAACATCTATCAGGCGGTCGACGATTCCCAGCGCAGCATCGTCGGTAAGGCGGCCTGCGACCTGGCGGATGTCTTGGGCGTCGAAAAGATCATCGTCTATACCGACACCGGAAGATCGCCGGCGGTCGTCTCCCAGATCAAACCGAAGACACCGATCATCGTCATGACCAGGAACGAGAAGGTCTATTACCAGTCCGCACTGCTCTATGGCGTCGAACCGGTCAGGATCGCCGACATCATCGAAGACGAGAACCTGGAACTCAAGACCAGAGAATACATGAGCCAGGTCGGCATTCAGACCGCCATCCTCTTGTTCGGTCATGCGATCGATTCGATCAAGGTCCTCAACAACTAAACGAAACGCCGGTGCCGGAAGGCATCGGTTTTTTGTATCTACAAAAAACCACTGGCTAGGCCAGTGGTCAGGATAAGCTTCAGCGGAGTGATCATGATTTAGTTGCCTCCGATATGCATCTATAATGGGTTTGTGGTCTGCGAAACTACAAACAACATCAATAGAGGAAGCATAAAGGAGGCAACTAAATTATGACACAAAAAGCCAAGGGAGTTGATTATCTTCATTCCCTTTCTCACACCAAATGGAACTGCAGATACCATATCGTGTTTGCGCCTAAGTTCCGCAGGAAAGTGTTTTACGAAGGAAGAAGACTGGAGATCGGAAAGATCATTTCCGATCTCAAGCAAATGGAAAGGCGTCTCTCTGGTCGAGGGCGAAGCCTGTCCCGACCACATCCACATCCTGGTGGAGATACCGCCGAAGATGTCTGTCTCGGGATTCATGGGCTTTGTGAAAGGCAAATCTAGCCAGATGATCTATGAGAAGTGGGGAGACGCAAAGTTCAAGTTCCGTTCAAGAGAGTTCTGGTGCCGTGGCTACTATGTAGACACGGTCGGCAAGAACTCCAAGAAGATCGAAGAGTACATCAGGAATCAGCTGGAAGAAGACAAGATCTCAGAACAGCTGGAACTTGAACTTTTCGATCCGTTCACCGGGAAGAGAAACAGATAGTGCTCGTCGCAGACCACAGCAGCGCTGAAAGCGCAGCTCTGCAGGTGAGGGCTATGCCCGTATATGAAAAACCACCAGCTAGGCTGGTGGATGGTTATTGTGGAAAAGGGCATAAAAAAAGCATCTTTGCAGATGCGATTTTTTTAGATTAACCTAAAGTTGCGACGGCTTTAGCTAAACGAGCTTTTTGCCTAGCAACATAGTTTTTATGTTTTAAACGGCTTGCCGCAGCTTTGTCAAGAAGCGAGTTCGCATCGTTGAATGCTTTGACAGCAGCTTCTTTATCGTTAGCGGCTATAGCGGCATTCACTTTCTTCATGGCTGTCTTCAACTGGGACTTTTCAGCTCGGTTCTTGAGATTTGCCTTGGCATTCGTCAGGGCTCTCTTCTTCTGAGACTTAATATTTGCCATAGATCCTCCTTACCTAATTACGCTTTCTTATTATATTCAAATCACCCGAAAAATGCAATAAATACTGTATAATATTGATGTTATGGAATTTGAAGACAAGAAGATCGTATTCATGGGCACACCGCAGTTTGCAGCCCATATCTTAGAAGGCCTTTACAAGGCCGGTTATAGAATCGTCGCTGTAGTGACCCAACCGGACAAGGAGGTCGGACGTAAGAAGATCCTGACGCCTTCCAAAGTCAAAGAAATGGCAACAGAGCTCTCCGTTCCGGTCCTGACGCCGGTTAAGATCAAGGATGAATATGAACAGGTCCTGTCTTATGAGCCGGATCTGATCATCACGGCCGCCTATGGTCAATTCATCCCATCGGTCATCCTCGAATATCCGAAATACAAGTGCATCAATGCCCACGGTTCTTTGCTGCCGAAATACCGCGGCGGGGCACCGATACAGCGTGCCATCATCAATGGGGAGAAGGAAACAGGGATCACCATTCAGTATATGGCAAAGAAGATGGACCAGGGTGAGATCCTATATCAAAGAAGCATCCCCATTGAGATCGAAGATACCAATTCGACGATGTTTGACAAACTCTCGGATCTGGCTTTGGACATGCTTCTGGAATTTTTGCCGAAGCTGTTTAGCGGCGATGTTCATCCCGCAGCGCAGAACGAAAACGAAGCGACCTATGCCTGGAACCTGGAAAAAGAGATCGAAGAGATCGGTTTCGATCATCCGGTCAGGGAAGTCTACGATCACATACGCGGACTCTTAGATGCGCCTGGCGCATATTTCCTATGCAAAGGAAAGAAATACAAGATGGAAAAGGTCTTTTTCGAAGAATGTGAGGATTCCGATCCCTGTGTCTTTCAGGGACTGGAAAAAGATTATCTTCGCATCGACTGCGAAGACGGATTCATCAAAGTCTATCAGATCAAGCCGGAAGGAAAGAATTCAATGGATGCCAAGGCATTCCATAACGGTGCCGGCCGATCTTTGAAGGGTGAAAAACTTGGATAAGCAACATATTCGTAATTTCTCGATCATCGCACATATCGATCACGGAAAGTCGACGCTGGCCGACCGCATTTTGGAATTGACAGATACGGTCTCCAAACGGGAGATGCAGGATCAGATCCTGGATTCCCTGGAACTGGAACGTGAACGGGGCATCACGATCAAGCTCAATGTCGTTCAGCTTTCCTATACCGCCAAAAACGGAGAAGAATACATCTTCCATCTGATTGATACGCCGGGACATGTCGACTTCACCTACGAAGTCTCGCGTTCTCTGGCTGCCTGTGACGGAGCGATCTTAGTCGTCGATGCTTCGCAGGGCATCGAAGCCCAGACTTTGGCCAATACTTATCTTGCCCTGGACAACGACCTGGAGATCTTGCCGGTCATCAACAAGATCGATCTGCCCAGCGCCGATATCGAACGGACCAAAAAGGAGATCGAAGATGTCATCGGCCTGGATTGTTCCTATGCGCCGTGCATCTCGGCAAAGACCGGTCTGAATGTCGAGGATGTCTTAGAAGGCATCGTCGAATATCTTCCGGCCCCAAAAGGGGATGAACACGCTCCTTTGAAGGCTCTGGTCTTTGATTCCTATTATGACTCTTACCGCGGTGTCGTTGTTTTCGTCTGTCTCAAAGAAGGAAAAGTAAAAGTCGGTGATCATATCCGTTTCATGCAGACGGGCACGGAATTCGAAGTCACGGAAGTCGGTGTCAAGACACCGGGCGAAGTCAAACGTAACAGCTTGTCGGCAGGAGAAGTCGGCTATCTTTGCGCTTCGATCAAATCGATACAGGATATCCATATCGGCGATACGATCACCAATGCCGATCATCCCTGTGAACAAGCCTTGCCGGGTTACCGCAAGATGAACCCGATGGTCTATTGCGGCATGTATCCGACTGACAACAACAAATATAACGATCTCAGGGATGCTTTGGAAAAGCTGCAGCTCAACGATTCCTCGTTGACTTTTGAAGCCGAATCCTCCAAGGCTCTGGGTTTTGGTTTCCGTCTCGGTTTCCTGGGTCTGCTTCATATGGAAGTCGTTCAGGAACGTCTGGAAAGAGAATACAATCTGAATCTGATCGCAACAGCACCTTCCGTCATTTATAAGGTCACTTTGACTGACGGTACCGTCAAATATATCGACAATCCGTCGCTGATGCCGGAATCCAATCTCATCGAATTCATCGAAGAACCTTATGTACGGGCAACGATCATGGTACCGAATGAATATATCGGTCCGATCATGCAGCTGTCACAGGACAAACGTGGTATCTACAAAGAGATGATCTATCTCGATGAGAACCGCAATCAGCTGATCTATGAGATGCCGCTGTCCGAGATCATTTTTGAATATTTTGATAAGCTGAAATCCGTATCCCGCGGCTATGCCTCGCTGGACTATGAACTGATCGGCTACCGCAAATCCAATCTGGTCAAGATGGATATTTTGATCAATGGAGAAGTGATCGATGCTTTGAGCATCATCGTGCATAAGGATTTCGCATACAAACGTGGGCAGGCGATCACCGTTAAACTTAAAGAGATCTTGCCGAAGCAGCAGTTCGAGATCCCGATCCAGGCAGCCATCGGCAATAAGATCCTGGCGAGGACCAACATCAAATCTTTACGTAAAGACGTCCTGGCAAAATGCTACGGAGGTGATATCTCCCGTAAGAAAAAGCTCCTGGAGAAGCAAAGAGAGGGCAAGAAGCGCATGAAAGCCGTCGGAAGTGTAGAAATACCTCAGGAAGCTTTCATGGCTGTATTGGCTTTAGATGACGACAAGAATTAAGCATTTATATCTTCATGTGCCGTTCTGCCGCTCGATCTGTTACTATTGTGACTTTGCCCATCGGATCTTTGAACAGAAACTGGCGGATCGCTGGCTGCAAAGAGTAAAACAAGAGATCGAACAGGAATGCCATGACGGCTATGAGACGATCTATATCGGCGGTGGGACGCCCACTGCTTTATCGAGTGTTCAACTGGACACTCTTTTAAATATAATCGATCCATTTTCTTCAAATGTCATCGAATATACGGTCGAAGTCAATCCGGAATCCCTGGATGAAGAAAAGATCAGGATCCTCATGAAGCACAAAGTCAACAGGATCTCCATGGGGATACAGTCTTCCGATGATGATCTGTTGCGGTCTTTGAACCGGAAACATACGTTTGAAGACGTAAGAATGAAGATCAAAATGTTAAGAGAGAATGGATTTGAGAATATCAGCGGCGATCTGATGTATTCTTTGCCCGGCCAGGACCTTGTCCTGCTGGGTAAGACCATCGACGATATCCTTTCCCTGGATCTGGAACACATCTCTCTGTACTCCCTGACGATCGAAGAGAATTCCGTCTTCGGAAAAAGAGGGGTAGAACCATTGGATGAAGATATGGAAGCGGATATGTATGAATATATCGAAAAAAGGCTGACGGATGCCGGTTACATCCATTATGAAGTCTCCAATTATGCCAGAAAGGGAAAAGAGTCCAAACATAATCTCTCTTATTGGAACTATGAAGATTTTCTGGGCATCTCGATCGGTGCGTCATCCAAGATCGGCGATCGCCGTTATACTAATACACGCAGTTTTGAACGTTACTTCATAAATTTCAATGACAAAGATGAAGATCTTGTTTTAAGCAAAGAAGACAGGGAATTTGAGCATCTGATGATGTCTTTGCGGACGATCTACGGTCTGGATATCGAAAGCTTTAACAAGCTCTATGATACCGATCTTTTGAAGAAGTATGAAAAAGGGGTCAAAAATCCGACGGTCAGGATCGAAAACGGCCGTCTCATCTGCAAAGATCTCGAGATCCTCAATCATGTCCTGCTGGATTTCATGTTATAAACAGATTTCACAAAATCGTCACATATTTTTTGTAAAAGCGTTTACATTTTTATACCGGTGCCATAAAATTAAATATAGAAAAGGTTTTCTTCGGCTGACCTGTATTTGAAAAATTTCAATATCAAACCGATCAAACATCTTTTTGTCAGCAAAAACGCAGTTTTTACTCGAATCAAATCATAAAAAGGAGGAGATTATGTCTACAATCAGTTTGCAGCATATTCAAAAAATCTATCCTAATGCTGCCGTTCAGGAAAGAAGGAAGAAAAGGGGGGATGATCCTTCCAAAAAGAAGAACAATCTGAAAGTTACGGAGGAAGGTGTCGTCGCTGTCGATGATTTCAATCTTGAAATTGCTGACAAGGAATTCATCGTCTTCGTAGGTCCTTCCGGCTGCGGAAAGTCCACGACACTTCGAATGATCGCCGGTCTGGAAGACATCACGAGAGGTGATCTGTACATCGACGGCGTCCGGATGAACGATATCGAGCCGAAAGACAGAGATATCGCCATGGTCTTCCAGAACTATGCGCTTTATCCGCACATGACGGTACGTCAGAATCTGGAATTTCCTCTTACGCTGAGAAAAGTCCCGAAAGATCAGATGGACAAACAGGTCAATGAAGCTGCTGAGATCTTAGGCATCACCGAATATCTCAATCGAAGACCGAAAGCTTTGTCCGGCGGTCAGAGACAGCGTGTCGCGATCGGCAGAGCCATCGTACGTGAGCCGAGAGTGCTCTTAATGGATGAACCGTTATCGAACCTGGATGCGAAACTGCGTAATCAGATGCGTGCTGAGATCATCAAACTGAGACAAAGGATCAATTCGACGTTCATTTATGTCACACACGATCAGACGGAAGCCATGACCTTAGGCGATCGTATCGTCATCATGAAAGACGGTGAGATCCAGCAGATCGGCACGCCTCAGGAAGTGTTCAATAAACCGGTCAATACATTCGTCGCAGGTTTCATCGGCATGCCGCAGATGAACTTCTATGACGGAAAGCTCGTAAAAGAGAACGGGAACTATGTGATCGAAGTACAGGGTGCACGTATCGTTCCTTCCGAGGATAAACAAGCTAGACTGAAAGAAAGAAATACGCCGGAGAAGGAGATCATCGTCGGTGCAAGACCGGAGCATATCTCTCTGAAAAAGACCGAAGGTGCGATGATCAACGGTGTCGTCGACGTTTCCGAAATGATGGGCAGTTCCGTTCACTTGCATCTGAATGCGGGAGGAACAGACAGCATCGTGATCGTTCCGACATTGGAATTGGGTGACCAGTTCCCGAAGATCGGTACGGTCGTACCGTTCACCTTTGCCCCGAATGTCGTTCACATGTTCGACAAAGAAAGCGGCAAGAATCTGGAATATCTGTAATAGGGTGCTTACCGGTCTATACCGGTGAACATAAAATTATCAAGGAGGATTAAATTGGAATGAGTATCAAAAAGTTAGTAACTCTGAGCTTGACGCTTCTGATGGCGATCGGAATGCTTACGGCATGCTCAGCTAAACCAAGCGAAAACGAAACTCCGGCTGCTGAAGAAAAAGTCGCAGTTACCGTTACTGTTTGGGGACCTCAGGAAGACCAGTCTGAGGATAACGGCAAATGGCTGCAGACAATGTGCGACAATTTTGCTGCAGCACATCCTGAATGGGAGATCACGTTCAACTATGGTGTCTGCTCTGAAGGCGATGCCAAGACGAACGTCACAACAGACCCAGCAGCAGCAGCAGATGTCTACATGTACGCAAACGACCAGATCCCTGACCTTCTGAAGGCCGGTGCGATCGCTGAATTAGGCGGTTCTACACTTGATGCGATCAAGAAGAACAACTCTGCAACAACAGTCAACACTGTCACATATGACGGTTCTGTTTATGGTGCCCCGTATTCAGGAAATACCTGGTTCATGTTCTATGACAAGAGCGTTTTCACCGATGAAGATGTCAAATCTTTAGATGCGATGCTCGAAAAAGGAAAGGTCGCTTTCCCGCTGAACAACTCCTGGTATATCGCTGCATTCTATGTAGCAAACGGATGCACACTGTTCGGACCTGACGGCGGCGATGCAGCTGCCGGATTCGATTTCTCCGGCGACAAGGCTGTAGCTGTTACAGATTACCTTGTTGATCTCGTTGCAAATCCTAATTTTGTCAATGGTGATGTTTCGACCGGAACTGACATCAGCGCATTCTTCTCCGGTGACTGGGACTACCAGAAAGCGAAAGATGCATACGGTGACAACCTCGGTATCGCTGCTTCTCCTTCCTACACTTTGAACGGTGAATTGAAGCAGATGAGAGCATTTGCCGGTTCAAAAGCTGTCGGCGTCAACCCGACGACCGCTCTTTATGCTGAACATCCTGAGATCGCCGTTGCTTTAGCTGCATATCTGGGCGGTACAGAAGCACAGCAGGCTCACTTTGATTCAAGAGAAGTCATCCCGACAGATGTCAACATCAACGTTGGTGACAACGCTCTGGCAAAAGCGAAGATGGATACCATGTCTTATGCTTCGATCGTTCAGCCGTTACAGGCAGATATGGGTAATTATTGGACTCCTGCACAGTCGATGGGCGATGAACTGGTTGCCGGTTCGGTCACTCATGCAAATGCAGCAGAAAAGACAGAAGCTATGAATGCTTCTATGAATTCTTCCGCTGTTCAGTAATCATTAGTATTTTAGAAAACCGCAGTTTATCTTTGATCTACTGCGGTTTTCTGCTTTCCTTCGGAGGTTATTTATGGAAAATAATCGTTCAACCGTCAAAAACGCATTATTGCACGGAGACATATTTACAAAGCTCTCTGCTGTTGTAATGGGTCTTGGCATGATCGGCCATAAGCAGATCATAAAAGGCTGTTTTGTATTCTTGTTCGAGATCGCTTTCATATTCTACATGATCTCAACGGGGATCCATTCTCTTTCGATGATGCCTTCTCTTGGAACAAGGGCACAGGAAAAAGTCTGGAATGAAGCAAAGCAGATCTATGAATATATAGCAGGCGATAATTCTCAGCAGATCCTGCTTGCCGGTGTGATCACCTGTTTCGTCATTGCGGCGATCATCGTATTGTGGATCATTCAGATGAAGTACTCATATAAACTTGAACTTCAGCTGAAAGAAAAAGGAAAAGTTCCGACATTCAAAGAAGATATAAGAAGCCTGTTCGACAAGAACCTTCATATCACTTTGATGACTTTGCCGTGTCTTGGTATCCTGATCTTCAATATCGTTCCTTTGGTATACATGATCTCGATGGCATTTACGACATATTCAAAGGAAGATGAACATCTGATGTTGTTTGACTGGGACGGTCTGCATCAATTTTCGCGTGTCCTCAACATGAACGGAAATATCGGACGTCAGTTCTGGCATGTATTGGGATGGACGATCATATGGGCAATATTTGCGACCTTCCTGAACTATATCCTCGGCATGATCCTTGCCATGGTCATCAACAGAAAGGATACGAAATGGAAAGGCTTCTGGAGATTCTGTTTCATCCTTTCGATCGCTGTTCCACAGTTTGTCACCTTAATGATCATGAACATCATGCTGCAGCCTTCCGGAGCAGTCAATATACTTTTGCAGAACCTTGGTCTGACCTCTTCTCCGCTGCCATTCTGGCAGAATGCGATGTGGGCAAGGATCACGATCATCGTCATCAATATCTGGATCGGTATACCTTATACGATGCTTCAGATCACCGGTATCTTGCAGAATATTCCGGCCGAATTATATGAAGCGGCAAAAATGGATGGAGCAGGACCGACTAAGATCTTCTTTAAGATCACTTTGCCATACATGCTCTTCGTTACGACTCCGTATCTGATCTCCAGTTTCGTCGGAAATATCAACAACTTCGGAGTCATCTATCTGCTTTCCGGCGGCGGTCCGACCTATGTCGGAGATACGGCAGGCCAGACCGATCTGCTCGTTACGTGGTTATATAAACTGACGATCGACCAGCAGTATTACAATCTGGGTGCTGTCATCGGTATCTTGACATTCGTCATTCTTACCATCGTCACCTTGGTCACGTACCGTAATTCCGGTTCTTATAAAAATGAGGAGGCGTTCATGTGATGAATGAAGTCGCAAAAAATAAGCTGAGTCCAAAACGTCAGTTTGTGAATTTTATGGTTCATTTATTGCTTGCAGTTTTGGCGATCATCTGGGTGCTTCCGATCTTTTGGATCATTCTGACAAGCTTCAGAGCTGAACCGGGCGCTTATACAAATACATTTCTTCCGCAAGGCTATACGTTCAACAACTACATAAAGCTTTTTACGGACAGAAACGTTCTGAATTTCCCGAAGATGTTCTTAAATACGCTCATCATAGCGATCTTTACTTGCATCTTCAGTACATTCTTTGTGCTTTCCGTATCATATTCGTTGAGCAGGATGCGTTTCGGATTCAGAAGACCGTATATGAATATCGCCATGATCCTCGGTCTTTTCCCGGGTTTCATGGCTATGGTTGCTCAGTACTTCATTCTGAAAGCAATGGGTCTGACGGAAGGATCGATGATCCGGATCGGCCTCATCATCGTTTATTCCGCGTGTACTGGCCTTGGTTTCCAGATCGCAAAAGGCTTTTTCGATACGATCCCGAAATCGATCGATGAAGCTGCCGTAATGGACGGTGCAACACAATGGCAGGTATTTACCCGTATCACGATGCCGCTTTCAAAGCCGATCGTCATCTATACGGTCATGACCTCGTTCATTGCTCCGTGGGTCGATTTCGTCTTTGCAAAAGTCATCTGCCGAGCTAATGCGGATCAGTTTACCGTTGCGATCGGCCTGTGGAACATGCTTCAGAAAGAGTACATCTATCAATGGTACACATGCTTTGCTGCAGGGGCAGTCGTGATTTCGATCCCGATCGCGATCTTATTCATCTACATGCAGCGATTCTATGTGGAAGGCATGTCCGGTGCAGTCAAAGGCTGATCTTATCGGCTGATCAAGAGACAATTCATTAAATTAAAAAGCTATGCATAAGTACGAAGATGCCTCTGCATAGCTTTTTCTTTATCGATGATAGCGGATCAAACTGTATGTCCTTATTCAAGGATCGCGGAACTGTAGGGACCTACAGTGAATTCGTTATTTTTAAAGGAGGAGTCGGCAAATCCGGCATGGTCCAATAATTTAGTGAACAGATCGGTATTGATTTTGATCTCTTCGTTGGAACAGTTATGGATCACATATAAGGTCTTGTCTTGATAGCTTACTTTGAAGCCTCCCAACGAAGGTTGATCGAACGATATCTTTTCATAGGTGCCTCTTGCGATCCCCGGGTATTTTTTCCTCAAATAGATCAGTTTTTGATAGTTCTTAAGCAAGCTCTTCTCATTTTTCAGCTGTTCCGACACGGTCCCGTTGACTTGATTTTTCAGCTCATAAGTACTTCCTTCGGGATCGCTGACCGTATCCTGATCTCCCCAGAGCATCCTCAGCCTGCGGTTGGCATCGGTATTCGCCCCGCCTCTGGAACCCTTCATGCCGATCTCTTCACCATAGTAGATGAAAGGGGAGCCGGGAGAAAGCAGATAGAGATCGGAGGCGAGATATGCTTCGCCATTCGAAACATTAAGATAGCCAGCCGATCTGTCCATGTCATGATTCGACAGGAAGGGGATCGGCATTGCTTTTTCATCGATCGATCTTAATGTGCTTTGATAATTCTCGATATAAGCTGTGTAGCGGCCGATATCTGAGCTTTTGACGCAATTTGCGATCATACCGTCGTTTTGCGGCATCGAGAAATTGAAACAGTTAAGCTCATCGATGAATCCGTTGACTTCCGCTTCCGAACTCCATACTTCTCCGACGAGATAAATGTCTTCTTTGATCTTTTTCAATTCCTCCGTATACCATTTCCAGAAGTTTTCCGTCGAATTGCGATCGGTCAGATACAGATATTTGGCTGCATCGAAACGGAAACCGTCGACGCCTTTATTCAGATAGAACCTGGCGATATTCAAAACTTCGTTCCTGACTTCCGGATTATCGAAGTTCAATTCCGGCATGTCATAAGAGAAGTTACACTCATAGTTTTGATCGGTCCACGAAATATCGCAGAACGATCTTCCGCTTGGGGAATCGTTTTTATATGCATAGGTATAAAAATCATAATACTTGTTGTTGTAATCATTGTTCTGGTGCGCTTCGACAAATGATCTGAACCATTCGTTTTGAGAAGACGTATGATTGAAGGCAATATCCAGGATGACCAGGACATTTCTTTTATGACATTCACTGATGAGCTCATCCAGATCGTCCTGCGTTCCAAACGACGGATCGATGCGGTAATAATCGATGACATCGTATTTGTGATAGGAGGGCGAATAAAAGATCGGTGTGAGCCAGATACCTTGGATCCCCAAAGAATCCTTTGAAAGAACGTTTCCGTCATTCAGGTAATCGAGACGGTCGATGATGCCCCGCAGGTCGCCGATGCCGTCACCGTTGCTGTCGGAAAAAGAACCGACAAATATCTCATAAAATACTCTGTAATTGTCATTTGTCAGATCTGTTTCTTTTTTTGATGAACATCCGGAAAGAGAAATCAATAAGATCAAAACAATCAATAATTTCTTCATCGCTTGTACTCCATAGATTCTTTACAACTATTATTCAATACTATTTTAACTTTTGCAGTAGAATAAATATAGTGAAATCTGAAGGGGTAAATATGTCAAGAAGCAGAAGTGCAGGTATCCTTTTGCCGATCTCCTCACTGCCATCGAAATACGGCATCGGAACTTTAGGTAAAGAGGCATACCGTTTTATTGATTTTCTTGTGAAAGCCGATCAGACGTACTGGCAAGTGCTGCCGATCGGTCCGACAAGCTACGGCGATTCGCCATATCAGTCCTTTTCTTCTTTTGCCGGTAATCCGTATTTCGTCGATCCGGATATGCTGGTGGAAGACGGACTTTTGGCAAAAGCGGATCTAAAGTCTCTGAACATCAAAGAGGAACGCTATGTCGACTATGGGCATCTCTATGAGACGAGATTCAAGGTCTTATATAAAGCTTATGAGAAGGGGAAGACTCTTTTCTCGCATGAATTTGCCGAATTCCTTAAGAAAAACGCAAAATGGCTGGACGATTATGCCTTGTTCATGGCGCTGAAAAAACACTTTAAAATGGCTGCCTGGCTCTCCTGGCCGGATGCTGATATCCGTCAGCGTAAGCCGGAAGCCATGCACAGATATAAAGAGGAACTCAAGGATGATATCGGTTTTTACAGTTTCATCCAGTATCTGTTCTTCAAACAATACCGGAAACTGAAGGATTATGCCGATCTCAACGGCATCAAGATCATCGGCGATCTGCCGATCTATGTCGCAATGGATTCTTGCGATGTCTGGAGCGATACGAAACAGTTCCAGCTCAACGAGAACACCAAAGTTCCGGAAAATGTTGCCGGAGTACCGCCGGATTATTTTTCCAAAGACGGCCAACTCTGGGGCAATCCGCTCTATGACTGGGACTATATGAAATCTACAGGATATAAGTGGTGGATCGACCGCGTTGCCGGCGTATCGGAATTTTTCGACGTCATCCGTCTCGATCATTTCCGCGGTTTCCATGAATACTGGGCTGTCCCGTACGGTGAAACGACAGCCATCAACGGCAAATGGAAAAAAGGGCCTTCGATCGGTTTCATCTCCATCCTGCGCGACTGGTTCTCCAATGTCGAATTCATTGCCGAAGACCTGGGCGTCATTTCCGATGACATCATCAAGATGTTGAAGGAATCGACGTTCCCGGGCATGCGCGTCCTGGAATTCGGCATGGATGAAGACGGCTCATCCAGTCATTGTCCGCATATGCAGAATGAAAACTGTGTCTGCTACATCGCGACACATGACAACGTTCCGATCATGGGCTTCCTGAAGGAAGCCAAACCGAAGATCCTGTCTTATGCGAAACGCTATTACGGGCTCAACGAAGAGGAAGGCTACAACTTCGGTTTCATCCGCGGCGGCATGTCGAGCGTCTCCTATCTGTTCATCTGCCAGATGCAGGATTATCTGGGACTGGGCAAGGAAGCGACCATCAATGCACCGGGTACATTGAACAACTGGAAGTGGCGGATGCTGAAAGGGGAAGCTGATGCCAAACTGGCGAAAAAGATCGCTCTGTATACTAAGACATTCGGCCGTTCAAGAAAAGAAAAAACAAAGAAAACAAGTGATAAATAGGGCTTTTTCGCTTGAAAAGATACTGTATACATGGTATATTTATTAGGCATTGTTACTGAGTTAGGACCTACTCCGGATCCTTACACGGTTACAATCGAAAAAAAATAAAGGAGAAAAGAAATGTTAACAAAAGCTGAAAAGGCGCAGATCGTCAAAGACTACGCAAGATTCGAAGGCGATACGGGTTCCCCTGAGGTCCAGGTCGCATTACTGACTGCTTCCATCAACAAACTGACTGTCCACATGCAGGCAAACAAGAAAGATTTCCATTCCAACAGAGGTCTGCTGATGATGGTCGGTAAGAGAAGAAATATGTTAGAGTACCTCAAGAGATCTGACACCAACAGATACAGAGAACTCGTTGCGAAGTTAGGTTTAAGAAAATAAGATTTCCAAAGCAGGGCGACCTGCTTTTCTTTATGTCTGTCCTCTGTGCTAAAATAAAATAAACAAAGGTTTACTAATATGGCACAAAAACTTAAGGAAGAGACCAGAAAAGCGATCGTTGAAGCTGCCAAGGAAGAATTCCTGGAAAAGGGTTTTGAAGATGCCTCGATGCGCAATATCGCCGCCAAAGCCAATATCACGGTCGGAAATATTTACCGCTATTTTCAGAATAAAGAAGAACTCAATTCCTATATCGTTGCTGAGACGTCGGACGATATCAGCAGGCTTCTGAATTCATTGAAAGTCGAGCACTTATCGAAAGAACCGCGAGTCTTTGAAATGAAATCCGATCCTCTGCAGCTGGAAAAGATGGTCAATGATCTCTCTTTTTCCCTGTGTAGTCTGTATCAGAAAAAAGGCACATCTTTCAATATCCTTTTGAGAGATGAAAACTCATGCAAGACCTTCAAGGAATGGTTCAAGAACACGATCGGCGATCTCATGCGGCAGAGTTATTCTTTGAGCGACCGTAAACGGCAGGTCGATCTTCTTTCCGCTGCTTATGCATCTGCCGTTTATGAGGGACTTTGCCGTCTTTTTGCCGCAGAAGATCTCGACATACGGGATCTTCTCAAGCTCGTCAGAGCATATCTCAATTCTTTCTTCCGCATGGTCTTGGATGACAATTCCCTGAGGTAGCCATGTTACTTATCCATCAGATCAAAGTTCCGATCGATCACGATGATGCGGCGATCAAGCGAAAGATCGAAAAGAAGCTGCATCATAAGATAAAAAGCTATACCGTTAAAAAACGCTCTTTGGATGCCAGAAAAGAGCCTTTTTATGTTTACTCGGTCCTTGTCGAGATCGATGATGAAAGATCTTATCTGTCGAAAGACATCACATTGTACGAAGTTGAGGACCTGCATCCCGAATTTAATCAACGTGATCAGACGGTCATCGTTGCCGGATACGGACCAAGCGGTATCTTTGCTTCCTACCGGCTGATGGAAGCCGGCTATAAGGTGATCGTCTTTGAAAAAGGCAAACGGATCAGCGAGCGAGAAAAAGATGTAGAGTTGTTCTTTAAAAAAGGTGTCTTGAACAAAGAATCCAATGTACAGTTCGGTGAAGGCGGTGCAGGAACATTTTCCGATGCCAAACTGACGACCCGCATCAAAGACCGATACATCGATTACATCCTTGATGTCTTTGTGAAACACGGTGCCGATCCTAAGATCCGTTATGAGAATCATGCCCACATCGGTACGGATGAGATCCGTAAGATCATCGCTTCGATCACCGATGAGATGATCGGCAGAGGCGTTGAATTTCATTTCGAAGAAGAAATGCAAGAGATCCTTTTGGATGAACAACGAAAGATCAAAGGCATCCGGACAAAGAGTGGAGATCATGCTTGCGATCTTTTGCTGATCGGCATCGGTCATTCCGCATATGATAGCGTAAAGATGCTCAAAGAAAAAGGCGTCCATATTGAAGATAAAGATATTTCGATCGGTTTCCGGGTCGAACATCCTCAACATTTCATCGATGCAAGACAGACACGAAACAAGATCGAAGCGGCAAATGAATATTTCTTACGCTACAAGGGTGAGAAGGGCGTCTATTCTTTCTGCATGTGTCCCGGAGGCATGGTCATTCCGGCGATGAGCGATGAGTGTTCGATCGTCACTAACGGGATGTCCTATTCGGCAAGAGATTCCGGGATCGCGAATGCGGCGATCCTCATTCAGGTATACAAAGAAGAGTTTAATGACGGTTATGCATTTCTGCATACCTTGGAAAAGAAAGCCTATGATATCTCGGGATCTTATAAAGCGCTGTCGCAAAACATCGAAGATTTCATGAATGGAAGCAACAGTCCGCTCCGTTTTGCATCGACATATCCTTTAGGCACGGTCCTTTATGATTTCAATGAATTTTTTAATGAAAGAGACAAAAAGATCCTGAAAGAAGCCTTCCTGGACTTTGACAGGAAGATCCCCGGATTCATACATGAAGGCATCATGGTCGGTCCTGAGACCCGTTCTTCCTGTCCGATCCGCATCCTGCGGGATGAACACTATGAATCGATCAATACCAAAGGGCTATATCCGATGGGAGAAGGCGCCGGCTACGGCGGCGGGATCATGTCCTGTGCCTTGGATGGCATTCGCATTGCCAATGAGCTAATATGGAACTATGGAAAGATATAGAGAAGATCTGACATATTCTTATTCTTTGGGGATGTCTTTGACGATCGAAGCTCTTATGCACAAGCCCACTCACATGAAAGAAGTCATCCTTTCGCAGAAAGCCAACAAGAATTCACAGCTCGATCTGCTGTTTCGTTTGTGTGATGAGCATCGCATCGCTTATCGTTACGATGAGGTATTCATAAAAAAGCTCTCCGTCAAGGAAAACTGTTACTGCATCGGTATGTTTGACAAGTTCAAGTCGAAGATCAGCGGTCCAAGACATGTGCTTTTGTACGGCTTCAACGATTTCGGCGAGCTCGGAACGATCTTGCGTTCGGCGGTCGCATTCGATTTCAGCGACATCGTTCTGATCGGCAGTGACATCGATATCTTCGATCCGCGCTGCATCCGTGCATCGATGGGTTCGATCTTCCATATCGGTCTCGAACGTTATGATACGCTTCAAGACTATGCCGATGCCTATCCCGGTCATACGGTCTATCCGTTCGTTTCTTCTTCGGATACGCTCTTAGGAGATGTCATCTTTAATGAACCGTTCGGCTTACTGATAAGCCAGGATCCTCATTCGCTCGATCATATGAAAGGCGGTATCGCTTTGATGAAAGACTCCGATAAAGAGATCTCTTTGTCCATACGTTCTTCGATCATCCTGGAAGAAGCTTACGATCAAAAACGCAGACGGTAGCTGCAGCGTTTGCAAAGATCAGCGATCACTTTGCGTTTCTTAAATCCTTCAACGATATCAAGATAGACTTTGCCTTGTAAGATCTCCGCAAGGCTTTTTTTATTTAAGTCACCCAACAGATTGCACGGTACGGGATCCAGGCAGCACAGACCGACTTTCCCTTCATGATTGATAGCGATCATATCGATGCCTCCGTGACATGTTCCTTCTTCCGAAAGGACGGGATCGCAGATCTTCGGCCAGTCAAAGAGTTCTTCTTCATAAAGATAGACGTTTTCTTTCAGGCAAAATGAGTTTTTGCGTTTCGTCGCTTTTATACCAAAGCGTTCGATCAAAGCATCCCGGTATTCTATGAGTTGCTTGCTTAAATGTTCTTTATTGTAGAAACGCAATTCGATAGTTACATTCGAATCTTTTTCAATGAGCTCATCGATCGTTTTGAAATAGGACGGATCTTTGGAAGAATAGTCATAGCTGTGAAGGGAGATCGACAGTTTTCTTAAGCAGGGATGCGATAAAAGATCCGGATATCGGTGCAGTAATGTCCCGTTGCTTACGAGCTGCACTTTGAAGCCTTTCTCATCGAGCAGATCGAGGATCTTTGAAAAATCCGGATGAAGCAGCGGCTCTCCTAAAATATGCAGATACAGGTAATCGCAAAGAGGCCTGATCTGATCGGTATAATCATCGATCTGCTGTAACGGCATGAAATGATCTTTCTTCTCGTAAGTGCAGAAAGGACAGCGTAGATTGCAGGCATCGGTGATCTCCAGATAAACACGTTTCATATGTCGATTTTACCTTATTTTTACAGCCCGGTAAATGGCCCGAATATTGTAAAAAAGCCTTATTTCATGTATGATTGTTAACAGTGAGGGAGTAGCTTGCGCATTATTGCGTGTCAAGCCAACAATCTCGGCGAAAGCCTGGTTTGTCTTAATAAGCGAGACTCATGTATGACACTTTGTTATGCATGAGAAAAAAAGGTTCTCATGCGTGCATGAGTTTTCTTTTCGTTAAGAGGGAGAAAAAATGGACAACAAATACTATCTAGAAGAAGTCAAAGACGTATTCGAACAGTTCGATACGTCGGAAAAAGGCCTCACTCAGGCGGAAGCATCTTCCCGTCTTGAGAAAAACGGTAAAAACAAGCTGAAAGAAGCCGAAAAGACACCGATGTGGAAGAGATTCTTAAATTCAATCTCTGACCCGATGATCATCATGTTGCTGGTCGCAGCAGCCATTCAGGCTTTTGTCAACGTCTTACAGATGCATGACGGTTTCAAGATGTCGGAATTTGCCGATGTCATCGTCATCATGGCCGTCGTCATCATTAATACGGTCATGTCACTCATTCAGGAATCCAAAGCCGAAGGCGCAATGGAAGCTCTGATGCAGATGACCGCTTCGACTTCTAAGGTCTTAAGAGATGGCGAAGTCAAGATCGTCAAATCGGAAGATATCGTCGTCGGTGATGTCATCATCTACGAAGCAGGCGATACCGTCCCGGCGGACTGCAGGATCATCGAATCGCATTCCCTGAAGGCGGAAGAAGCCGCTCTGACCGGTGAATCCGTTCCGGTCAATAAGGTCATCGATATCCTGATGCTCGATGAAGGCAGAAAAGATGTCGCTCTGGGTGACCGCAAGAATATGTTGTATAACGGTTCCACCGTCGTATACGGACGCGGAACGGCTGTCGTCGTTGCGACCGGCATGGATACCGAAATGGGCAAGATCGCCGATGCATTGACGCTCGCCGAAAAAGAACTCACTCCGCTTCAGAAGAAGATGGGTGAATTGTCTGCATTCCTGACCAAGCTCGTCCTTTGGATCTGCGTCATCGTCTTTGCTGTCGGTGTCGTCGAGACGATGCTGGTCTCTAAGGAAGAATTCTCTTTAGCACTTTTAGGATCGACGATGCTCGATACCTTCATCGCTGCGATCGCTCTGGCTGTTGCGGCGATCCCGGAAGGACTTCCGGCTGTCGTTACGATCATCCTTTCGATCGGTGTATCAGCCATGGCGAAACGTCAGGCACTCATCCGTAAGCTGACTGCCGTCGAGACACTCGGCTGTACAAATATCATCTGTTCCGATAAGACCGGAACTCTGACCCAGAACAAGATGACGGTCGTCGACGAATTCACCGTTGATAAGAACCTTCTTGCCAGCGCAATGGCTTTGTGTTCCGATGCAGAGATCAAACCGGGTGAAACAAGTTCGACCGGTGAACCGACGGAAGCTGCGCTTGTCAACTACGCCAATTCGATCGGTCTGCCGAAATATGAACTGAAAGAGAAATTCGAACGTGTCGGTGAGGCACCGTTCGATTCCAACCGTAAGATGATGTCCACCATCCATCCGCAGGACAAGGGCTTTGTCCAATATACCAAAGGTGCATTGGATGTCATGCTGGACCGCTGCACGAAGTATCTCAGCGAACAGGGCGAAGTTCCTATGACCGAAGCTCTGAAAGAAGAGATCATGTCAAAGAACAAAGAGTTCGCTTCCAAGGCTTTGCGTGTGCTTTGTGCCGCTTATCGTAAATACGACACGATGCCTGCATCTTTGGAACCGGAAGATCTCGAACATGATCTGGTCTTCATCGGTATCGTCGGTATGATCGACCCATGCCGTCCGGAAGTCTATGACGCGATCAAACAGTGCCGTTCAGCCGGCATCCGTCCGATCATGATCACCGGCGACCATAAGGATACGGCGGTCGCGATCGGTAAAGATCTGGGTATCATCGAAGATGAAGCTGAAGCGATCGAAGGACATGAACTCGACAAGTATTCCGATGAAGAGATGAAAGAACTCGTTCAGAAATACCGTGTCTACGCCCGTGTTCAGCCGGAACATAAGACGAGGATCGTCAACGCATGGCAGGAACTCGGTCAAGTCACGGCAATGACCGGTGACGGTGTCAACGATGCGCCTTCCATCAAAGCAGCCGATATCGGTATCGGTATGGGCATCACCGGAACAGACGTCACGAAGTCCGTTGCCGATATGGTCCTGGCCGACGATAACTTCGCAACGATCGTCAATGCGGTCGAGGAAGGAAGAAAGATCTACGACAATGTCTGTAAGGTCATTCAGTTCCAGTTATCGACGAACTTATGTGAAGTCATCATCATGTTCGTTGCTTCATTGCTCAACTTCACATTGCTGACTCCGGTCCATCTGCTTTGGATCAACATGGTCACCGATTCGCTTCCGGGCCTTGCCTTAGGTATGGAAAAAGCGGAAGGCGATGTCATGACCAGAAAACCACGTAATTCTTCTGACGGTATCTTCGCTCACGGTGCCGGCGTCGATATGGTATGGCAGGGTATTTATCTGGCGATCATCGAACTGGCCGCATATTTCATCGGCTTGTATTTGGAAAGGGGAACGATCGCCGGTTTCTTCGGCGGCGAAGACTGCACCAATGCGATCGCTATGGCTTTCCTGACAGTCA
>JAIKXJ010000084.1 GCA_024684175.1 Erysipelotrichaceae bacterium | reverse complement strand
CATTCCTGCGACAACCGCTACCAGTTCGGTACTTTGGACGGTTCCTGGAGACCGTATACGGAAGAGAATCACGCTCTTTCTGAACCGATGCGGAAATGCTGGGCAAATTTCGCGAAAACGGGTGATCCCAACGGAGAGGATCTTCCGGAATGGAAGAGGTATGAAGACGGATCGGTCATGAGACTCTGCGTCGAAGGATCACACACGGAAGACCGCGGAAAGATACAGATTGTGAAAGAACGGTGAAAGACCGCTTAACACATCCGTAGGAAGGTGTTATAATGTAAACGCTTGCAGAAGGCAAGCGTTTATAGAAAGAAGGGAATAAAATGAAAAAACTTTTAGCGTTAATGTTGGCGGTTTTGATGGCATTAACAATGGCTGGCTGTTCCGGTGGCGGCAACACGCCTGCTCCGGCTGACAATCAGTCAGAAGTTCAGAAGATCATTGCTGAAGCACAGACAATGACTCTGGAAGAACTGGCTAAAAAGGCCATTGAAGAATCAAACGGCAAGATGGTCTATGGTCTTGGCAACTCTTCCCGTGGCAAGAGCGCTCTTCCTCTATTCATCGAATATCTTCAGACGATCGACCCGAACTATACTCTGGAATTCGAATGGCAGCAGCCGAAGAACAACAAGATCTTCGACCAACTGACAGCTGACGGCCTGAAGGATACGGGTACATTCTTCATGACTCTGATCCAGGATGGCAACCAAATCGAATCCAAGATGGTTCAGACCGGTATCCTCGACAGATTCGTCCCGAAAGAGTGGGCAGAAGCCAACGGAACGACTCCTGAGGCATGGACGGGATATCTCCCTCTGCAGACCTTAAACAAGATCTTCGAATACAACTGCGTCAACCCTGATAAGAAGTATGACAACTGCTGGGATTTCGTAGCTGAAGGCGAACATGGCCTTTTCATGGGTCTGGAATCAGAACCTGTCGGAAAGAACTTCCTGATGATGCTGACGAAGGACAACTATGCCGCTGTGCTGAAGGACGCTTTCGACAAACTGTCTGCTGACGAACAGGCTTATTTCCAGCCTACAGTTGATGCAGTGGCAAAGGACGCTGAGGAATTAGGCTTAGGCGAAAACGGCAAGTACGCTCTTGCGTGGATCAAACTCTGGGTCAACAGCTTCAATGAACAGACCGATGACGGTCCTATCTGCAATACTCTGGCAGATGCTTCCGCTGTCGACAAGTTCGGTCTGCTGGTCTACTCCAAAGTCCGTTCGATCGAAGAGAGCGAGACCATGTCCCTCAACAACATTGCAGTCGCTGCTTACCAGCCTGGCTTTGAAGGCATCGGCGGCTATGGCTATTGCCACTATCTGTTCGTTACCGATAACTCTCCATATCCTTGGACTGCATGCGCGTTCATCGCTTTCATGACCGAGACCGTTGACGGTTTCTCTGCATGGGGCAAGGACTTAGGCGGTTACTCATCTAACCCTGTAGTTGCTCAGGGCACAGAAGAGAAGTATCACCATTCAGAGGGCGGTTCCCTGGCTGTCGTAAACGACACCACGAAGGACAGAGGCTATGATTGGTGGATCAATGACGGCAAGCTGGTCATTGAAGATCCTGTATACTGCTCATCCGTTGCCTTCACAGTCGGTTCATGGATCGAGACTCTGGACCACTACAAACCGGAATAAGATCTGATCGGTTTTTGGTTTAACAATTAATGAGATAGTGCCTTTACAGTAATTCTCTGGAAAGGCACTTTCTCTTAGAGAGGTGATTTATGTCAAAATCAATGAAGATTAGAATCAACAGCATAAAGACTTATCTCAGCAAGCCGCAGAACATTATCCTGATCCTTACGGGGATCCTTGTGACTTTCACGACGATCGCTCCGATCTTAGCGATCGTCAAGGATACGTTCCAGATCCATCCGGGTACGATAGACCAGCATCTTACGGGCAGAGCTAGTGGCTATTCTCTGGTCAACTATATTGACCTTTTCACCAGCAGACTGGCCAAGACCAATCTCTGGATGCCTCTGCTGAACACGACCATCCTGGCTCTCGGAGCGTGCGTGTTCTCCATCCTGTTCGGCGGAATCTTCGCCTATCTGATCACCAGGACCAACATGGCATTCAAGAAGTATCTGAGTTCGATCTTCATCTTCCCATACATCATGCCGCAGTGGACGCTGGCTGTCGTATGGCAGAACCTGTTCAACTCCAATGCGGTAACCGGTACTTCCAATGGTCTTTTGGCTTCGCTGTTCGGCATTCACATGCCTGCCTGGTGGTGTCTGGGTCTCTTCCCTTGTATCGTCGTTCTGGGCATGCACTATGCGCCGTTTGCCTACATTCTGATCGGCGGCATCTTCAAGAACATGGATGCCAACCTGGAAGAGGCTGCGACCATCCTCGATACGCCGAGATGGAAGATCTTTACCAGAGTCACCATTCCGATGGTGAAACCGGCGATCCTGTCGACCATCCTGCTTGTCGCAGGAAGTACGATCGGTTCCTATCCGGTACCGCATTATCTGGGACTGGCAACCCTGGCAACGAAGTATGTCTCGATGAACGTCAAGTACACCGGCGAAGCTTCGATCATCGGCATCATCATGATGTTGTTCGGTGTGGCGATCATGTACCTCAACCAGAGGTCTTTGCATTCGCGTAAATCCTATACGACCGTCACCGGCAAGTCCGGTCAGACGACCAAGGTCAATCTGGGTTCCGGAAGATATATCATCGCGGTCATCTTTGTGATCATCACGTTCTTCACATCGATCTACCCGATCATCTCCTTCGCCTTCGAGACCTTCCTGCCCAATCCGGGTGACTATTCCTTCCTGTATACGGGCAATACCAACAACCTGACCGCCAAGTGGTGGGTGACCAATGAAAATGTCACCGAAAACGGCATGTACGGTCAGATGGGCATCCTTCATAACAAGACGATCTGGCATGCTTTCGGCGGCACGATCCTAGTTTCGATCATCTGCTGTCTGACGGCCGGTGTCATCGGAACTCTGATCGGTTATGCGGTATCAAAAGACCGTCACAGCAGGCTGGCAAGCTATGTCAACTCCATGGCGTTCTTACCTTACCTGATGCCGTCGGTCGCCGTCGGTGCGGCGTACTTCATCCTGTTCTCTTCGGGAAAGGTGAACCTGTTCAATACCTATACCGCACTGATCATCGTCGGTACGGTCAAGTATATCCCGTTCGCTTCCCGAAGCTCGCTGAACTCGATGCTGCAGCTGTCCAATGAGATCGAGGAGTCGGCCATCATCCAGGACGTTCCGTGGATCAAGCGCATGACCAGGATCATCATTCCGATCCAGAAGTCTTCGATCGTTTCCGGTTTCTTGCTTCCGTTCATGACCTGCTTGAGAGAACTGTCTCTGTTCATGTTGCTGTGCGTGCAGGGCTTCATCCTGTCCACGACACTGGACTACTTCGATGAGATGGGTCTCTATGCGTTCTCGAGCGGCATCAACCTGATACTGATCGTGACGATCTTAATTTCCAACTATGCAGTCAACAAGATCACCGGCGCAAGCCTGGATGAAGGAATTGGAGGATAACACTATGCCAAAAATCGTACTGGAACACGTTACGAAACGTTATGACAGATTCTATGCAGTCGATGACCTCAACCTGGTCATCGAAGACAATGCGTTCGTCACGCTGCTGGGTCCTTCGGGCTGCGGAAAGACGACGACTTTAAGGATGATCGCGGGTCTTGAGACCCCGACGACCGGCAAGATCACGATCGGTGACCGCGTCGTGTTCGATTCTGCGGAAGGCATCAACATCCCGGCCAACAAACGTAAGGTCGGATTCCTCTTCCAGAACTACGCCTTGTGGCCGAACATGACCGTCTATGAAAACATCTCATTCGGTCTGACTAACGTCAAGGAAGCCCTGCCGGTCATCGATTTCGATGCCCGCACTTCCGCACAGCTGATCAAGGCCCTGCAGAGACCGGCGGATATCGCCCGCACCGTCAACGAGTGCTACGACAAGAAGGGCAAGCTCGACGAAAAGAAAGCCCTGGTCAAACTGATCGATACCTACGAGATCTCACAGTTCTCGGCAAAGAAGCTCTTGAGCTACAATCTGCACAAGTCCGCCGATGTCATCGAGGAAGCACAAAGACATGTCGGCGAGCTGAATCAGATCATTGAAGATGCCAAGAGAAAGGCTTCGGAAAAAGGCTATACGCTGGATGAAAACTTCACGGCCGTCAAAGACGGTGAAGTGGTCAAGGAAGTCCGCAAACTCACCAAGGAAGAGATGGATCTTTCCGTAAGAAGAGTGGCCCGTATCGCCAATATCGGTATGTTCATGGACCGCTATCCGGCAGAATTGTCCGGCGGTCAGCAGCAGCGTGTGGCGATCGCCAGGACGCTGGCACCGGAACCGACCGTCCTATTCATGGATGAGCCGCTGTCCAACCTGGATGCCAAGCTGCGTCTGGAGATGCGTTCCGAGCTGCAGAGGCTGCATCTGGATACCGGATCGACCTTCGTCTATGTCACGCATGATCAGATGGAGGCCATGACACTGGCGACCAAGATCTGCCTGATCGACAACGGCGATCTTCAGCAATACGACGCACCGCTCGATGTCTACAACAAGCCGAACAACCTCTTCGTTGCCGACTTCGTAGGCAATCCGGCGATCAACTTCATCGATGCCCACGGCAAACAGGAAGGCGGGAACTTCGAACTGGAAGTCTTCGGTGACAAGAAGCTGCGCTTCATCCCGAATGAGCCGCTGGATATCGGCGCATGGCGTCAGGGCTTGAAGGAAAGGGCGGAAGAAGCGGCGAAGGAGCTCAATGAGAAGGCTTCCCGGAAGGGGTATGTCGAGCGTTCCAACAAGGAGACTTCGTTCAAATATCACGTAGCCCAGGTCAATGAGCCGGAAGACTACGATGATGAGATCGCCTATACGGACGACGACTATGTCATCGGCATCCGTCCGGAGTTCGTGGAGATCTCCAAGGACGCGAAATTCGAAGGTGAAGTCTATTCTTCCATGCCGACCGGTATGGAAACGACGGTCCGCGTCGCGATCGACAATTACCTTCTGACCGGCGTCATGTTCGGAGGTGTCGTCTACAAGCTGGGCGACAAAGTCAAAGTCGGTTTCAAGGGAAACAACGCGATCCTGTTCGACCGCAAGTCTTCGCAGATCATCGCCTTAGGTTCTCTGAAAGAAGAATAAGAAAAATAGAAAAAACAAAAAAAGAAATGCCATGGAGATGAAGCTCCATGGCATTTTTCTTTCTCAATAGTTGTTTTTGTTTTTGATGATCAGCGAGACCGTTGTGATGATGAATCCGACGAAGGTCGCCGCAGCCAGCAGATAGGCCGCATAGAGGTTGATGCCTTCAAAGTGTTCCTGTCTGGCATAGAAGGGCATCAGGATGCTCAGTGCCAGCAGCAGGAAGATCAGGATGAGCAGGCGCTGCTTGCTGTAGCCCCTTGCCATGTAGAGGAAGACGCTTTCTTTCTTCACCGGGCGGAAACGTTCGGCGACCGGAAGTTTATAGAAGAAGGTGAAGCGGAACCACATGGCGGCGATCAGATACAATGCCAGGAAGATGATCGCTGCAGCCAGATAGTTGACATGGAACAGCTGTACGCACATCAGAGCCAGCACGAGGCACAGCGGCAGCATGGCTGTATAGATCGTATAGGTGCTGACATCGGAGGATGTCAGGATATAGCCTTTGCGGCTGAGTATATCATAGTAGATCGTTCCCTTTTTCGGATCCTGATAGATAAAGATCCCGGACAGGTCACTCGCTTTGATGATCCTTCTTTTCGGCATGTGAATGTTACCTCTTACCATTTTCATTATACACGTTTTGTTTAGGGATGCCGAAAGATGATCTTTGCAATAAAAGAGAGTTCAGACGGGCAGGTATCGGCAATATCCGATGCATGAAGCCGATGTCCTTTCATGTTTGAACAATAGTGATAAGATAAAGGTGAGGAGATAAGGAAAAAAATGATCATTCAAAGTAAAAGAGTCTATATCGCTTCTTCTTTGATCCCTGCCCAGGTGGAGATCGATGACGGCAAAATCAAAGCGGTCTATCCATACGGAACGAAGTCCGTCGATGAGGATTACGGCGATCTCAGGATCGTTCCGGGTTTCTATGACTTACATACCCACGGCTATCACGGTTACGATACGACGGCCGGCGGCAAGGAAGGGCTGAGAGCCTGGCTGAAGGATCTGCCTAAGGAAGGGGTCTGCGGCATCTGCCCGACGACGCTGACACAGGCGCACGACACCTTGAAGAAAGCGGTCGCCGAAGTTGCGGAAGTCAAGAAAGAAGATCCGCAGGGAGCACAGATCCTCGGCATCCATTTCGAAGGTCCTTACCTCGATGTCAAATACAAAGGCGCTCAGCCGGAAGAATACATCGTCAAGGGAACGGTGGAGGAATTCAAGGAATATCAGGAGGCCTGCGGCGGTCTGATCAAGATCATCACGATGGCTCCGGAACATGACGAAGACTTCGCTTTGACCCGTTATTGTGCGAAGACCGGTGTCTGCGTTTCGATCGGCCATACCGATACGGATTACGATACAGCCATCATGGCACTGGCCAACGGTGCAAAAGGCTTCACCCATACCTACAACGGCATGACCGGTTTCTCTCACCGTGCCAACGGTGCGGTAGGTGCGGCGTTCCGCTGCCACGATACCTATGCGGAATGCATCTGCGACGGCAACCATTCGACACTGGCTTCTTTGAACATCTTCTTCAGAGAGAAACAGGGCTTCGGTATCATGATCACCGATTCGCTCATGTGCAAGGGTTATCCGGTCGGTTCGGTCTTTGATTTCGGCGGTCAGGATGTTGAGATCTATCCGGACGGTTCCGCCCATATCACCACCGGCAGGAAACAGCTGGCCGGTTCGACACTGAAGGTCAACGAAGGCCTGAAGATCCTGGTCGAGAAGGCACTGGTGCCGTTTGAGACCGCTCTGGATGCCGCGACGATCAATCCGATGCGTTATCTGGGTCTCGACGATCACAAGGGACGCATCAAGGCGGGCTTCGATGCCGATATCGTCGTCCTGGAAGACGATTATTCCGTCAAACAGACCTACTGTCTGGGAAAGAAACAGTTATAAGCAGATACGGCTGTGGACAGACACAGCCGTTTTTCAAGTATGAGAAAGATCCTGTTACTGATCATGGCTTTATTGTTGTTTGAAGGATGTGCATCATCCGGATCTTTTGATGCGGGCAGCAAGAAAGAAGTGAGTCTGGAGTCACTGAAACAGAAAGGGCCGAAGTACGATGGCCTCCTCTCCGTTTCTTATTACCGGGGCGGCGGTATGGAGATCGAAAGCCAACGGATCGTTTTAAAAAAAGAAGACGGACATCTGCTTATCGAAAACGAAGCTCGGAAAGGCGAGCTGTGCCGTGTCTATACCTACGAAGGTAATGTCAATCTGTTTCAGCCTTTCGAAGACCTGATTGAAGAATACAATCTCTCGGTCTGGGATGAACTGGAAGAACGCGAAGAAATTGCCCTGGATGCGCCAAGCACGATCCTCACCTTGGGTTTTGAAAACGGAGAAACTGTGATCGATTATGATGATCAGTTTCCGCAGGGCGGATACGAAGTCATCAACCGGCTGGTCAAAGAAATGACCGGACTCTTCGGGATCTGTGAACTGAAAGATGTGCAGTTATTGAAAGACGGTGCTTCGATCGGCTGCGGAAAGACGGTCGATAATACCGACGAGGAGATCTTCGATCTGGTCTGGGGCCGCTGGCAGGATGAAGAAGAAAGCGTCTATCTCTATGAGAGAGAAACGATGCAGATCTTCCCTCATGACGGAAGTGCAGAAAAAGATTATGATCTGAAACAGATCGTTCATGAGCCTTTGGATGTTGCCGATGCATCCTGGCATCTGATCTATGAGAATACGGGGGATGCTTCAGACCGTCGGTATCTGAGCATCGATCAGGGACGCTTGTATATGAAAAACGAAGAGGGAGAACTGTTCCGGGGAGACTGGTATTAGATGAAACTGGAATTCAAAGATATCGAAGAGAATAAAGATCTGCTTCCTGCGCAGGTCTATGAGTTCATCCGGGGTTTTGATGAAGAAGGTCTCATCAAGGCGGCAAAGATCGATCCGGCGTTTGCGGACGGGGAGTCGTTGAGCAGGGAATATGAGGTCCCGTATGAGATGGAACTCAACTGTCTGATCGTCGAAGGACAAAGAGGCGATACGGTCAAATATGCGGCATTGGTCGTGCCGTACGGCAAGCGTGCGAACATGAATGCCAAGGTCCGGACGCCGCTGGATGTTAAGAAAGTGAGCTTTGCCGACCTGAACTATGTATGTGAAGTTACCGGCATGGAATACGGTTCGATCACACCGGTCGGATTGCCTGAGAGTTTTATGATCCTGGCCGATGAAAGCGTCTTTTTACAGAAAGAGGTCATCGTCGGTTCCGGCAAAGCCAATGGCAAGCTCTTATTGCCTTCGAACTTGTTCAGAAAGATGGACAGCTGCATCGTGGTCGAAGGCCTGGCAAAAGAATGAAGGATGCCGTTCCTCACCGTTCGTCATGAATGGGGGAACGGCTTTTTCAAGCTCGGCGTAATGGACGCAGCGGTGATTGATGGATTACAATAAAGTCAGAATCAAAGATCATAAAAAGATAATCATCAGTGATAAATGGAGGTGTGTCATGAAATTTACTTCGGCTTCTGCAAGCAAGATGATCAAGACGCTCGAGGATAAGAAGAGCTATCTGTTACAGAGAGAATCCAACGACTCGACCTATGTCCTGGCGGCGGATGAGAAACAGGAGATCCCTGACTACGATTTCTGCAAATACAATACGGAGATCGATGCTCTGGATGAAAAGATCCAGACTTTGAAACATGCCTTAAACGTCTTCAATACGGTGACGGTCCTGCCGATCGGAATCACCATCGATCAAGCGCTGGTCGAGATGGCCCAGCTCAACAAGAAGCTGCCGCGTCTGGATATGATGCGCAAGGCCAAAAACAAGACCCGTCTGTCCGGCTACAATGCCGGTCGCAGAGACGTGGCGGAATACCAGTTCCTCAACTATGATCCCAATGTCGTAGAGGAAGTCTACGAGCGGGATATGCTGAGAGTGCAGCAGATACAGCTGGCACTCGATAAGGCCAATCAGACGCTGGAGTTTGAGGCCGATATCCAGGAATAAAGTTCTTCCCTCGGTCTTTCTCTTTCCTTTATGGAACTGCACTGGCGAATCGATCCTGATAGAAGTTCATGATTATTTGTTATTTCGCTTATAGGTGAAAGTTAGAGTTCGTCGAATCTGTTACGGGACAGACATGAGAAAAAAACGAGAAGACCGTAAAAACTTTTTTCGGGTCTTAAGAAGTATCGGGTTATAATTTGACCCACCCGGTAAAAATAAAAAAAACGGCAGGCTGTATCATGATCGACACAGCGCTGCCGTTTTTTTCATGTCTTATCTTTTTCTGTTACGGAACCACTTGTAGATCCGGTAGCCGGCAAAGCCCAACAGGATCAGGAACAGGATGGTCCAGATATTGTAGACGAAGTCGACGATGAAGTCACCGATGCCGTCGCAGAAGTCGCTGAAGCCTTCGGAGAAGGAACTGCCCAGTCTCTGCCAGAAGGACGGGGAGACCGGCGTATAGACTTTGGTCTCGTTGACGGTCAGGTTGAGCGTGGAGTAGGAGACTAAGAGGTCGTAGTTCTTGATCTGTGCTTCGTAGGCTTCGATCTGGTAGCGGATCTCGGAGAGCCGCGATTCGACGGTGATCAGATCCTGTAAGTCTTCCGCCTTGTCATAGAATTCCATGACTTTGGCTTCCTGGGCTCGCAAAGAAGACAGGCGGGCTTCGATGTCCGCGTAGGAATCGGTGATGTCCTTGACTTCTTCGGAGTAGGATAAGGCGTTGCCTTCGCCTTTTAATTCAGCCAGGAAGGCTTCGTAGTTGGCAGCCGGGATACGGATGGACGAATCATAGGTGCGGCGGTCCGACGTCTGATTGTAGATCGAAGATCGCTGAACATAGCCGCCGTATTTGGCGATCAGGGAACTGATTTTTTCCAGGAGCTCGTCCATGTTCTGGGTCTCCATGGTCATGTAGGAAGTCAGGATCAGTTTCTTTCCCTGACGGGCATTTCCCTGATCGACGGAAGGTCCGTTTGAAGGTTTTGCCTCTTCATCGGAAACATAATATTCCGCTTCTGCCGGAGCTTCCATCGCTTCCTGCGCATAATAGGAACCGTTGTAGGACGATCCCGGATAGGCCGAATCGGAGGCCATGTAGGAACCGCCGGCGGAAGAGCCTTTCCTGCCGTAAGAATGGAAGAGGACCGGGAAGAGGTTGATCACCAGCAGGAGGGCACAGGCCGCTGCCGCCAGCTTGCCGAAGGTGTTCCAGCTGAAGCTGATCTTCGGGAGGCTGAATCTCTTCTTTTCACCGTGAGCTTCTTCGATATACTTATCATCAATATCATTGATGGCATGGATCAGTTTTTCTGCTTTCATAGTACGACTCCTTCCTTGATGAGATAGTCTCTGAGCTTATCTCTTGTGCGTTTCAGCATCATTTTGGTCTTGCTGGAAGAATAGGAAAAGCGTTTGGCGATGTCTTCGACCGGATCGAAATACCAGTAGCGGCAGACGAAGACGTTCCGCTCGTTCTCCTTGAGTCCGGCTAAAAATTCGTTGATGGTCTCCGTCAGGACTTTTTCTTCCAGGCTTTCCCTAAACTGCCGGTCTTCGCCGATACAACCTTCCAGTTCGTCGAACGATAAGGTCACCTGGTCGCCGCCGCGTTTCTGGGCGGAAAGAAAGCGCCACTTATTTAAGGACAGGTTGCGGCAGATCTTGCCGATAAAGGTGGCCAGATTCAGCGGATGGTGCGGCGGGATGGCGTTCCAAACGGCCAGATAGGTATCGTTGAGCGTCTCTTCGCAGTCCTGCTGGTCGTGAAGGATCGACCGGGAGATCGAGAAACAGTAGTTCTCATATTTCGCTTTGGTCTGAGCGATCGCATCCTCGTTGCGGTCCAGATAAAGCTGGACGATCTTGTTGTCTTCCATATCCTTCCTCCTTTCACCTATCTACTGTGTTTTTATTACTGAAGCGTCACATTTCTTTCGATCTCTTTGAGATGATCGAGATATAAGTAGTCGTGATAGATATAGGCCAGCTTTCCTAAGCCGTTTTCGATGAGTTTTTCCTGGATGAGCTCCCCGTCCGCCCAGACCCAGGCCAGCAGACGCTCATAAGCGTCATAGCGCTCGGAATTGGGATCGAGCTCGATGAGGATCTTCGAGGCTTTTTCTAAGGTATTGTCAGTGAAGCGTTTGGCTTCTTCGTAACCTTCCTCACCGATCTCCGGGGTATCGACCGCCAGGAAGCGGCAGATCACGGTCTCGCCGTTTTCAAGAGTGAAGACCGCCGTATCGCCGTCATGAATGTATTGATAGACGGCTTCGTGTTTCTCCGAATACGGGGAAGGCGCGATCTTGTAGTCGGGCTTATGAAAGACGCCGTAGACCACGGCAGCCAGGATCAAAAGACCGATGACAAGACCGATCCGTTTCTTCATCTTGCGGGTGAGCCGAAAGCCTTTTTTCTTTGCCATCTTTTTATAGGGAAGCGATCTCCTTCAGCATGGCTTCAAGCTGTTCCTCGTCCAGACACAGATAGCCGCCTTCGTTCATCTTCTTGGCGGTCATGTGGATCTGGCCGGAACCGGCGGTCCGGATGACGTCTTGAATGTTTTCGACGCGGACGCCGCCGCCCGGTAAAAGCTGCAGGCGGTCGCCGCAGTTTTCAAAGAGCCTGCGGATGTTCTTGCATCCCCCGAGGATATCGGGATAGACAGCTGCACCGCTGGTCAGAACGCGGTCGATTCCGCATCCGATCAGGACTTCGGCCGCCTCATCGAGGTCTTTGGTCTCATCGAAAGCCTTATGGAAGACTGCTTCCGCACCATAGGAATGGATGAGCCTGGTCATCTCGGTCGTCCTTTCGGTATCGACCGTCAGATCTTCGTGAAGGAAACCGAAGACGATGCCGTCTGCTCCGGCGTCCAGGAAGTTCTTGGCATCTTTCAGCATCGTTTGATATTCGACTTCGCTGTAGAAGAAATCGCCGCCTCTGGGTCGGACCATGCAGCAGATCTTTTTGTCGATCTTTTCTTTGAGATATCGCAAGGTCTCCAGGGACGGAGAACAGCCGCCCAGCTCCAGGGCGGAATTGAGTTCGATCCGATCGATCGGGTATTTATTTGCGAGCAATGCATCGTCGATATTGCCGATGCAGATCTCGACTTGAATGTTGTTGATCATACCTAAATTATAGCGTATGTTAATATGTAATTATGATCAAGGGCATATTATTTGATATCGATGACACCCTCTTTTCCCACGAGACGGAAGAAGTGCCGAAGCAGACACTGAAGGCGCTCGATAAGCTGAAGGAAAAGGGCTATAAGTTAGGCATCTGCACCTCCCGCATCGCCGCCGAGATGGGAAAGTTTCCCAAGGATCTTCTGGAACGTTTCGACTGCAAGATCATCGGCACCGGAGCGACGACGATCGTCGAAGACGCTTATTTCAAAAGCTATGCGATCGACAAGGAAAAGGCGAGAGCCTATACGCGGTTTTTCGAAGACCACGGGATCTCCTATCACTACGCCGACATCAATGGCGACGTATATTACTGGGGCGATCTCAATGAAGTGAATAACGGTCACTGGCTTTCCTATGCCAAGGGCAGCGTCATGTTCAAACCGTATGAGGACGAGGAAGTCACCAATCTGTTTTATTATCACGCCAAGGACGAAGAGGTCCCTTTGATCGCACAGATCGATGAAGGGGCTCTGATCTCGACCTGGGGCAATTCCGGCAACATCTGCGCGCCGCTGGTCGACAAGAGCTTCGGTCTTCTGAAGTTCTGTCAGGTCTTTTCCTTCACGACCGATGAGGTCGCGGCAGCCGGCGACGGCAGCAATGACGATGTGATGTTACAGATGGCGGGGATCGGCATCGCCGTATCCGATGCCAAGGACAACACCAAGGCGGCGGCGGACTATGTCTGCAAGAAGTCCATCGAGGAAGGCGGACTTTACGATGCCTTCGTCGATCTCGGGCTGATTGAAGAAGACCGTTACGAGATGAAGATGTTCTGTTTCGACAATGATTCGACGCTGCTGGACCACAGTGTCCACAAATTCCATGAGAGCACTTTGTCTTCCTTGAGTAAGCTGAAGGAAAAGGGCTATGTCCTGGCAATGAACACCTCCCGTTCTTATGAAGAGCTTTACAACATACCGCAAAGCGTCCTGGACCTGATGGACGCCCTGATTCTGCTCAACGGTGCCTATATCGTGAAGAAGGGTGAAGTTCAGGTCAGCTATATCGAAGAGAAGACCGTAAGGAAACTGATCGCTTTCATGGATGAACATCAGATCCCGTACCGTTACTGCACGGATGACGGCAAGGGCTATCTGTCGGTCGACGACAAGGAAAAAGCGGCGTTGTTCGATATACTTTACGGCATCATTCCGGAAGTCAAGAAGTATGAAGGAGAGAGAGTCATTCAGATGCTTTATTACGCGCAAGGCGATCTCAGGGAAGAAGTCATTTCCCTGGCAAAGGGCTGCGAATGCGACCGTCTGGCGATCGCCGGCGAGATCTCTCCGCTGCATAAAAACAAAGGGGAAGCGATGCTGGAAACGGCAGAGTCCTTCGGTATCCGGCCGGAAGAGATCTGTGCCTTCGGCGACGGCGGAAATGACATCGAGATGCTGAAGCTGGCAGGCTTAGGCATCGCGATGGGCAATGGGGCTAAGGAATGCCGCTATGCGGCGGACTATGTCACCGATAAAGTGTCGGAAGACGGCGTCTATAATGCACTGGTCCGTTTCGGATTCATTGAAAAATAAAATTATTAAAAGAGGGCAGCACAATGGAAACTTGGTTCGTTGAACTGACAGGGATCGGAGAGTCTCATCTGAATAAGGAAGAGGTCTCTGCGGATCTGCAGGCAGATGAAGTTTTGATCAAAACGGAGTATTCGATGATCTCCGCCGGTACGGAGCTTTCCCGGGCATATGCCTTGAAGAAAGGCTTCCGATATCCGGTGCGGCCGGGTTACTGTTCGGTCGGCAAGATCCTCAAAGTCGGATCGGCGATGGACTTCAAGGAAGGCGATGCTGTCTTTTTCAATGCTCCGCACGCCTCACTGGTGAAATGGAAGACGTCGGATTCCGTGCAGGGACCTTTGGTTTTAAAACTGGCGGAAGGTGTCGATCCGCTCGATGCGACGGCGCTCAATCTGATGCTGGTGGCGCTGCAAGGCGTCAATCTGGCAAGGGTACGGCTGGGCGATAAGGTCGCGGTCTTCGGACTGGGCAATATCGGCATCCTGACGGCGCTGATGTTTCAGAAGATGGGCTGCAATGTTTTAGGCATCGATCCGATGGCTCACCGCTGCGCCTTGGCGGAAACGATGGGACTGCGGCATACCGTTCATGAAAACAAAAAAGAAGTCATGAACGATTTTACAAAAGGAAAAGGTTTCGATATCACGGTCGATGTCACGGGTTTGTCCGGTGTCATTGAAGAATGCATCGAATGCTGCGGCAAGTACGGACAGGTGGTCTTATTGGGTTCGCCCCGGCAGTCTTACGAAGGGGATCTGACTTCGGTCTTTTCGAAGATTCATATGAAGGATCTCAAGATCCTCGGTGCGTTCAATGAGACGGTCCCGGTCAAGGCGGTCCCGGGTTCCAACGATTCGATGGA
>JAIKXJ010000058.1 GCA_024684175.1 Erysipelotrichaceae bacterium | reverse complement strand
TGCTTCTCTCAGGGATCTTCTCGATGTCGATCTTCTCGGCGTCATCAAGGCGCAGAGAAAGCTCATAGCCGTGGATCTGTACTTCCATCGGATCGCCCAGCGGCGCAAACTTCACCAGCGTCAGTTCCGCACCGGGGATGACGCCCATATCCAGAAAATGCTGGCGGAGAGCTCCTTCCCCGCCGACACTTGTAATTCTCGCACTTTCATTGATTTTAAGATCTTTTAACGTCATAGTCATAAGCTTTACATTTTTAGTACATTCAGAAGAAGGATCCAGGACAGACCATAATAGGAAATGACCGCGATCAGGTCGTTGATCGTCGTGATGAAGGGGCCTGAGGCGACCGCCGGATCGATGTGAATCCTGTCGAAGATGATCGGTACCGTTGTTCCGACAAAGGACGATACCAGCATCGCTACCAGCAGGGCCATGCCGACACAGGCCGATACCGCAAAGGCAAACATCGCCGGATAGCCCTTCAGCAGGAAGATATAGAGACCGATGAACAGGAATGAGGCAAGGCCAAGCAACATGCCGTTGGCAAGACCGACCCGAATCTCCTTGAAGACCAGCCGGATCTTGTCTTTTGTCGAAACCTCCTCATCCATCAGCACACGGATCGTAACCGCCAGAGATTGCGTTCCCACGTTGCCGGCCATATCCAGAACCAGGGACTGGAAGCAGACGATGATGGCTATCTCCTTGACGACATTTTCAAAGATGCCGACGACCGCCGATACGCCGATGCCCAGCACCAAAAGTGCCGCCAGCCAGGGCAAACGCTTCTTCATGCTCTGGAAAAGCGGTTCACGAAGATCTTCCTGTTCAGACAGACCGCCCAGTTTGGCGTAATCTTCAGAGATCTCTTCATCGACCGTCTCGATGATGTCGGTGGAAGTGATGACACCCAAGAGGTGCTGCTGCTGATCCAGGACCGGCAGGGAGTTTTCCGAATAGCTTCGGATCTCTTCCAGACAGTCGGAGATCTTTTCGTGGTCGTAGAGGACCGGGAAAGAAGTGATGACCAGTTCAGTGAATTTATCGGTATCTCTCGCCTTGATCAGGTCTCTTAGATCGACAACGCCGCAGAACAGGTTGTTGGAATCCACAACGTACAGCGTATCGATATTGTCGTTGTCTTCGGACTGTTTGACCAGTTCCCGCATTGCCTGTTTAACTGTATATAAAATATTCAGTTTTATGAAGTTGGTCGTCATCAGTGAACCCAGTTCATCCTCATCGTAGGACTGGATCAGACGGATCTCTTCCTCGACCCTGTCGTCCATCTTCTCCAGCAGTTTTTCCTCAACTGCATCATCGATCTGTTCCAGGAGGTCGACCGCATCGTCGGTATCCATCTCTTCGACGACCTTGGCCGCCTCGTTGATGCTCATTTCAGCTATGTAGATATCTACATCATCCTTCAGATAGGAAAAGACTTCTCCGGTTCTTTCCGGTCCAATGACATGATAGAGTTTCTTTCTTTCATCAACACTCAGCTGATCCAGTGCTTCGGCGATGTCGTTGTCGTGATAGTCTTTCAGAGCATCTCTTAAAAGCTGACTGTCCTTTTCGCCTTTGATCAGGTCAATGATCTCGCTGATGTTGTTGTTCTGATGCAATTCCATGTTCATACTGTCATTCCCCTTTTTATTGTCCATATGAACCCAGAACGGGACTTCAGTCTACGACAGGCCTTAAACCTGTCACCGTCCTTTCGTTACACATTTTATTATAGATTGTTTTATATGCCTTGCCCATACAAGAAAAAGCTTTCACAGCTCAAAAACTATTCTTGAATTATGTTCCAAAAAAAGCTATTATTGCCTTCTTTTGAGTTCTTTATGATCAATATGTCCTTATTTACGATGTGTTTGTTTTTTTAGTTTTATCTGAGAGAATACAATGAAAAAATTTCTTTTGTTCCTTTGCAGTAAACTCTCTGATCAAGAACATAATCTTCGTTTATGATATCTGATATAAAAGATTTGTTTGGGTTTCCTCCGAAAAGAATCCATTTTGCAGTTTTTTGAGAAAATGTATCCCAGAACATGTCTTTTATGGATTTTGACACAAAAACTTGCTTATCCTGCAACGCAAAGAAACGATAACACGGTTGAATATCCTGAAACAGATATA
>JAIKXJ010000002.1 GCA_024684175.1 Erysipelotrichaceae bacterium | reverse complement strand
TAAACCAGCTTGGCATTGAAGCCAAAGCCGTCACGGCAGGAAAACTGAACAATGAAACTAGATATGCCTTCGAGCAGCTGGGAATCGAAGCACCCGAAGTGCTTCAGGACGCCACAGGAAAACAGTTCGTTCTTGTGGATCACTCCGGTTACGAACAGTCCATATACAATATGCGTAGCGCCAGGGTTGTCGGCGTCGTCGATCATCACGGGATCGGCGATGTCATAAACACGGAAATCATCAACGTCCGCAGCGCACCGGTCGGAGCGACCGCTTCCCTTGTTTATCAGTGTTTCCGGGAGTGCGGGCTTGAGATCGGTCCGCAGACCGCCAGGGCGCTGATCGTCGGGATCCTTTCCGATACCGAAAATCTTGAATCCAACGTCAGCGAACTCGACGTCATCGCCTTCAATGATCTGAAAGAGATCGCTTCCATTGCGGATACTGATTCGCTGTATGCCGGAATGGCAGAAGCGAAAATCGATTATAGCGGCATGACGGATTACGAGATCTTCAAAAACGACTTCAAGAAATATGAAGCGAACGGAACGACATTTTCTTTGTCTGTCGCTTCCGCAAAGGATGACGATGCCGTGAAAGAGCTGGCGGACCGCATGTACGATGCAATGGTGGAAAACTACGATACACTGGGCATCGACATGCTTTTTGCCAAAGCAAGCAATACGGCCGAAGACACGATGATCATGGTAGCCTATCCGGAAGATGCCGTCGATCTCCTCAATAGATGCTACGACACCTATGACGGCGAGAAATACTTTGTGTTCGACAAAAGCCTTTCGCGCAAGAAAAAGATCGTTCCTAAGATCATGGAAATTCTTAACGAAGAGTGATTCCTTTCGATATACGGAAGAGTCCTGAAAACAAATATGATATTGCGCCGTTGTCAAACCTCTCCGAAGCAGTAGGAAATAATAGGGCTATTACTGAGTTTTTTGATGGCGTGGGCGGTGCTGAAGAAAAGAATGGATTCGTGCTGGAATCCGCTGACCAGAGATCCTCCGATCACATGGCCGTCAGGCAGGGCAGCACGTGCAAGGACATTGTCGTTTGCCGGAGGAATCAGACTCGGATGGTCGTTATGGGAAATGAAGCTACAAGTGATTATGAGCCTTCATGGAATACGTATGTAAATCATACAACAGCTGATGATAAAGTTATTTAAAATAACTATATTTTATTGCGGCATTGTAACTACGTAAAAAGAAGATCCGTTCAGGTGCTGTGCAAGACGGTCGGAGTCGGAAAGAGTAATAAAAATACATGAAAAAGTATTTTTTTCCAATGCCATTTAAACGGCGATGGAAATATAATTTATTTGAAAATATCAAGGAGATCATCGATATGAAAGTTTTGACTTTTGGTGAAGTAATGTTTAGATTATGTGCACCATATCATGAGAGACTTTTTCAGTCGAACATGATCAAAGCGACATTCGGCAGCGGAAGAGCGCAGAGGTAGATATATGGATTACGTATTGTCAAGAGAAGATTTGATTATGCTGACAGCGGAATGGAAGGGCGAAAGGTTTTCGGACGGACGTCCGAGAGTCCCCGATTCCACTCTGGAAAGGATCAGGAGATGCAAGACGGAAGAAGCCTGGAAACCGCTGCATGACAAGGGCTACAAGTATCAGTTCGAAGGGGAACTGAAAAGAAGCAACCGCGATCCGGATTATGTCATGGTCGGAAGAGCCTTGACGGTCACCATGCTGCCGACCAGACCGGACGTGCACATGAATATGCTGGAAGACGGCTGGAAGCAGGGCTACGAAGGATTTTTCAACCAGTGGTCGATATCCCGGCTGGAAGAGAACGACATTCTGGTCGTAGACATGTTCGATAAGAACCAGTATGGAACTTTTGTCGGCGGCAATCTTTCCACGGCGATCCATCGCAAAACGAAAAAAGGCGGTGCGATCGTCTGGGGGGCGGTCAGGGATCTGCAGCAGATCGTAGAGATCCCCGATTTCCAGATCTACTACCGGTCCATCGCGCCGGAAGGATTGAGGGATGTCCTGCTTCAAGGGATCAACAGACCTTGCCGCATCGGCAAAGCGATCTGCATGCCGGGAGATGTTGTGCTTGCGACCTGTGAGGGGGTCCTGTTCATTCCCGCCCATCTGGCGGAAGAGGTAGCAGAACAGGGAGAAAAGACGCAGGTGAAAGATCTGTTCGGCTTCGAAAGGATCAAGGAGGGAAGATACACTTCCGCCGAGATCGATGTTCTGGTGTGGTCGAAAGAAGTCATGGACGATTTTCAGGAATGGCTTAAGACCTCTCCTGCGGCGCTTCCGTTTAAACATCTCAGGTGGGACAAGGAGATCGCGGCTTCGGCCAATATCGGAAAAGGACAGTTTACCGGACTGGCATAAGAAAAGATCAGCGGCAGCTGATCTTTTATATCTTCTCGAATTCGATTCGTCTTCGGATCTCTTTCATTGCCAGAAGCATGTTCTTTTCGATGAAAAGGATCTCTTTTTCTTCCGGGATGCCTTTTTTCTTCAGCTCCACGCCCAATGCGAACCTTTCGTCCTTCTTGCCGGTAAAAGCAATGGCAAGCCTGCAATAGCAGTAATCGTCATGCCTGTCGATGATCTTTACGACAGGATCTTTTGCGATTTCCGAAAGATTCCGGTACAGCTGTTCAAAGGAAGAGATGTCTTCCCATTCCTTCTGGGTGGGAAGTCCGACCTTATCTGTGACGGCTTTCAGTTCCTTCTGTTTCATGGAGCAGAGCATTGCCCTGCCGGTCGCCGTATCGTATAGGCTCCCGCGGTACAGCTCTCCCCTTTCATTCAGCGGGTTTTCCGGCGAATCGAAATAACGGAGAACGAATTTTTCTCCTTCGATGAGATTCGTCA
>JAIKXJ010000001.1 GCA_024684175.1 Erysipelotrichaceae bacterium | reverse complement strand
TCAGGCTGTTCGCTTTGGATCTGACCTGTAAGTAGCAGTCATAACCTGCAGCTTCGAGTTTTTCCTTGATCTCTTTGTCATCTTTGCCCCAAACACCATCAACGACTTCTTTAGCGAGTGTGTCGATGTCTTTTACGGCCTGTTTGACTTCAGCCTTGACTTCCTGTTCTTTCTTCTTGAAAGCATCAAATAATCCCATTTTAATCCTCCTTTTAAATAGATAAATCTGCATGCAGATGGATATGACAGTATATGATCTGAATTGCTTTATTTATCTGATTTAATTATATAATAATGTTTATTTTCATAGTCAAAAAATTATTGTGAATGCTGATACAGGCTTTCGCATGAAAAAAGCTCCTTTATGAATTCGGGAGCTTGATTCGTTTATGATCGGCTGCTGTTGAGGTCGAAGATCTCTTTGAGTTTTCCGGAACACTTTTCCAGAGCGGCGCGGTTTCCGACGACGCAGACGTTGTCATCTTCGTTGACATATTCAAACAGGGAGATCGCGTCTTTGAGATCGTCGATGCTGCAGCTCAGGATCTGTTTCAGGATCTCAGCCTTGTCTTCATAGCTGTAGCCCATGATGTATTCCATGTCGGAAGTGATGATGGAGCCTCTGTTTGACAGATACGGATCGAAGTCACCGGTCGTTCCGACGATGTAGTTCTCGATATCCTGATTCCTTTCGATGAAGTCTTTCAGATAGCTGACCGTGTCTTCATAGATCTTCAGGGAGTTGGCGGGATTCGGGTCGCGGTAGGAATAGAAGCCGGCAGTGCGGCCGATACCGGAGCGGAATCCGCAGCCGTAGGCGCCGCCTTTGACGCGGATGTTGTTCCAGAGATAGTCGTAAGTCAGGATGTTGGATAAGACGAACATCGTGCCGATCTTTTTGATCTTTTCATCCAGGATGGAGGCTTTGGCAGCGAAGGAGACATTGGCCGGTACGGCGATGCCTTCGTTTCTCCTGCCTAGCGGCTTGATCTCATAAGTCTCAGAGATCTGTCCGGATGGAGCGTCTTTGAGGATCGCTTCCGCATTCATGCCGGCTTGTTCGCCGGATACGGAGACTGTGTATCTTTCTTTGATGAAGAGCTTTTCGGAGAGTTTCTTCAGGACTTCGATGAAGTGAGGATTCTTCTCATCCCAGTTTTCATCCAGATCTTTCAGATAGCGGTATGCTTCGTAGCCCTTGGCATATTCGGCTGCTGCCGATACGGAAGAGGAGTAGGAAGCGGCTCTTTGCATCGCCAGAGAGTGTCCGGCGTTGATGTAGGTCTGTTCCATGACGAAGAGGTTCTGCTTCAGGATGTTGCGGATCGCATCGGCATCCGAATAATCGGTGTGATAGAGGATCTCTTTGATCAGTTCGATGGCTTCCGGATCGTTGCGGTATAAGGATGACCATGAGACCAGGATGAATTTCCTTACGATGCCTTCCTTGTAGGACCTTGATCCGGTTAGGGAGGTCGAGAAGTCGCCCAGGATCGATCTGATCAGGCGGCTGAGCGTCAGGACATCGTACTTTTCCGTCTTCAGGTTTCCTAAGAAGGTCATCATCTGTGATCCGATCGTCAGTTCTTCCTCGTTCATGTCGTCGCAGGAGATGATGAGGGAATCGTAAGTGATGCCGTTGGTCGCGACCGGATGATAGAGGACTTTACAACCCTGGCAGGTCTTCACTTCGATCGGATAGTCGGTCGGTGTCTTCTTCAGATCGTCCAGGTGCAGGGCAGGCAGTGTCGCTTTCTGTTCCGGCGTGTCTTCTTCAGACTGCCATACGGAAAGCTTCCTGTTCATTTCGACGAGCTCTTTCTTTTCTTCTTCTGTCCAGGTGGCGGCGATGGCTGCGAGTTTGGCTTTTTCTTTTTCGAGCTTTTCCGCACCGAGAGTCGTCGATGGTTTTAAGAAGATCTTTGCGCAGTGCTTTGAGTTCAGGATGAATTCCCTGATCAGATCTTCATAGTAGGAAGAATCCAGTTTTTCCCGGAGGCTGTTGAAGAGTTCGCTGTAGCAGATGCTGTTGGCGGGGTCGCCGTCATAGAGCCAGGAGTCCAGTGCCGAGATGGCAAAGACGAGTCCTTTCGGCATGCCGCCGAAGTCTCTTTCCTTGGCTTTGAATTCACGCTGGTTGAGAGCGGCTTCCAGTTCTTTCCTGTCCAGTCCTTTTCTGACTGCGGTCTCAAGGACTTCCCTGATGGCCGCTTCCACTTCCTCTTTCTTTTCCAGATCGGAGTTCTGAACGCCGATCTCAACGTATGGCTGGAAGATGCCGTCCTGCATATCGAAGTAGATGTCTTCGCCCAGTCCCTTGGACAGAATGGCTTTTTTCAGCGGCGATTCGTTGCTGGAACAGAGGACGGATGAGATCAACGAGAAGGCGACGTTCTTTTCGTAGTCGTCAAAGTTGCCGATGACATAGCCGTAGGCGAGATGGCTCTTTCCGGCCGGATCGTCCTGCGGGGAGATCTCATATTCCCTGGTGACTTCGCCAGTGACCGGAGACTGTTTTGTGATCGTGATCTTTTCGCCTTCGTTGCCATAATGGGAAAGATATTCATCGTTGATGATGGCGAGGATCTTTTCGATGTCCATGTCGCCGTCCAGGAAGATGTAGGAATTGGACGGATTGTAGTGTTTGCGGTGGGTGGCACAGAACTGTTCATAGCTGAGGTCGGTGATGAAGTCCGGGTCGCCGCCGGATTCGTTTCCGTAGCAGTTGTCCGGGAACAGAGCGTGCATCATCAGCCTGGATTTGATGCCGTCCGGGGAAGAGAAGGCGCCTTTCATCTCATTGAATACGACACCTTTATAGATCGGCTCTTCATTGACATCGTTGAGTTCGTAGTGCCAGCCTTCCTGATAGAAGATGTTCGGGTTCTTCAGGACCAGCGGATAGAATACGGCGTCAAGGTAGACGCGCATCAGGTTGATGAAGTCTTTATCGTTGCGG
>JAIKXJ010000075.1 GCA_024684175.1 Erysipelotrichaceae bacterium | reverse complement strand
GCAACGTTTGCTTCGCCGCCGCCGTAGCATGCATCAAAACTGTCGGACTGTACGAAACGTGAGTTTCCCGGAGTCGACAATCTCAGCATGATCTCGCCCATTGTTACAACTTTCATTTTTCTTTGTCTCCTTTACTATTTCGTAAGATGGATACCGAATCCACCGATCTCGTCATTGAAGTAGATGAACTTCATATTGCCCTTATCATCGTAAGTGGCACTGGATTCATCGAATGTATAGCCTAATGATTCATAGTATCTCTTGGCACGGTCGACATTGTTGACACCGATAGCGATATGTCCGTGTTTGCCCTTTGCCTTGGCAGCAGACATGATCTCGACCCAGTCAGAACCGAACCAGCCCTTGGATGTTTCTCTGACTTCGCCGCCGAAGATCTTCGCAAACTGAGCAGCCAGTTCAGCGCCGTTGCCGCCTTCTTCATTGACAGCGACATGTTTGATCTTGAGACCGAGCATCGCTCTGACAGCGCCTCTGGTCAGTTCTTCGATCTTCTTGAAATCACCGGCTTCGATAGCCTTCTTGTCGATCATCCAGGTACCGCCGCAGGCGAGGATCACCGGATCATTGAGGTAATCGTTGACGTTGGATTCTTTGATGCCGCCGGTCGGCATGAATTTGAGTTTATTGTACGGAGCAGAAAGGGCCTTGATCATCTTCAGTCCGCCTAAAGGTTCTGCCGGGAAGAATTTGACGACTTCCAGACCGAATGCGGATGCGACTTCGAGGTCTGCCGCATTGGCTGTGCCCGGTAAGATCGGGATATTCCTTTCCTGGCAATACGCGATCGTATCAGCATTGGTACCCGGTGATACGATGAATTCAGCGCCTGCATCGATCGCGGAATCGACCTGTTCTCTGTTCAATACGGTCCCGGCGCCGATGATCATGTCGGGGCAAGCCTTTCTCATTTCGATCATCGCATCATGCGCAGCTGCCGTTCTGTATGTGACTTCCGCAACAGGTAAGCCGCCTGCACAAAGTGCTTTTGCCAGAGGCGCAGCATCTTCCACGCGATCCAGAGCGATTACCGGTACGATACCGATGTCATGGATCTTCTTACAAATCTCGTTCATCTTTTCTCCTCCTTAATGAATCAATATAGTCCAGATCTTTCTGTGAGATCTGTTTCATCCAATCGACGCGGTCGATCGGATCTGCATCAGTGTTGTTGTATTCTATGAAGCGGTTGTTTTCATGAGCCTTGGGTTTGTTCCAGTCATGGTAACCCTGTTTTAAGATGTGGTCACCGATCCCGGAATCGACGATCATGCATTTGCCATAGTCCCGCCAGGGTCTGGCGAGATAGACGGAATCTTTCATCCCCTGTTCGCTTGTGAAATCACAATGGTCGAATATGAATCCATAATCCTCATTCTCCGGCGTGTTTGGCGCGCAGACATAACCGTTGACTTCTTTATGGATGTTCCGCGAACGGATCTCGCAGTCATGGAGATAGCCCATGCCGCCGCCAAAGATGAAATCCACGGAGCCCTCGATCAGGCAGCGTTCGAAGATCGCTTCGCGGTGCTTCCGTTCTCTGTCCTGCAAAGGACCGACAAAGCCCCGTTTTTCATATTCTTCTTCAGGCAGCGGTGCCAGGAACAAAGTGTCCTGATAAGATGAGATCTTGCAGTTTCTGGCATAGAAATCATCTCCGTCGATCATCAAGGCGATCGCCTGTCCGTTGTCATATCCGGCATCGTTGCAGACGTTCATGTCGATGAAACTCACATGATCACTGTCGATGAAGACCGAATAGGTCCGAAACGTTCCCCGCTTAAAGCCGTCAGCCAATAGTTCATAAGCATCCAGGTCATAACGGATCGTCCCGTTGCATAAGATGACATGAGGCTTGTCGATGATCACCTGTTCATAGAGTACCTGTCCCTGCAGATCGATGCGGACCTCGTTTTCGTTGTCCGCAGGGATCGTGTCCAAGACATCTTTCAGTCTTTCGTATCTTTTTCCTTGAAACTCAATCATTGAAACCGAGATAATTTACGGCATTGTTGTAAGAAATGTCTTCAACGATCTCTTTCAATAACTTCTCATCATTCGGATACTCGCCGTTTTCAACTAAAGTACCTATGAAATCGCATAAGATCCTGCGGAAGTATTCGTGTCTCGTGTAAGACAAGAAACTTCTGGAGTCGGTCAGCATACCGACGAAGTTTGCCAGCATGCCGTCGTTCGCCAATGTCTGCATCTGTTCCTGCATGCCGATCTTATGATCGTTGAACCACCAGGCGGAACCCTGCTGCAGCTTGCCGCGGATACCGTCGCCCTGGAAGCAGTTGATCGTCGTGACGATCGCCGCGTTGTCGGCCGGGTTCAGGGAATAGATGATCGTTCTCGGAAGATTTCCTTCCGCATTCAGCGAATTCAGGAAGTCGGCCATTTCGGAGCTCGGTGCGTAGTTATTGATCGTATCGAAGCCCGTATCCGGTCCCAGCTTGTCGAACATCGCCTTGTTGTTGTCACGTTTGCAGCCGTAGTGTAACTGCATCGCCCAGCCTTTTCTGGCGTAGACCGAACCCAGATGTCTCATGAACGCGGTCTTAAACTGCAGTTCTTCTTTCCTTGTGACCATCTCACCGCCGAGTCTCTTGGCGAAGATCGCTTCGATCTGTTCTTCGCTTGCCGGTTCGTACATCACATATTCCAGAGCGTGGTCGGAAGCGCGGCAGCCCATGGATCCGAAGAAGTCGATCCTGCCGTCGATGACCTCACAAAGGTCTTTAAAGCTGCTGATCTTCTTGCCGGAAACGGCTTCCAGTTTGCCGATATAGTCGAGATAGTCGACTTTTTCAATGTTGTTGGCTTTGTCTGGACGGAAACAAGGAACGACTTTGGTATGAAGAGTCTTGTCTTCCGCGATCAGCTTGTGAAAGCCCAGATCATCGACTGGGTCATCGGTCGTACAGATGATGGTGACATGAGAGTCTTCCAGGATCTTGCGGACCGTCAGTGACTTCAAGACTTCGTTGCACTTGTTGAAGATCTCTTCCGCGTTGTCTTCCGTCAGCGGTTCATAGATCCCGAAGTATCTCTGTAATTCAAGATGTGACCAGTGATAAAGCGGATTGCCGATCAGGTGGGACAGCGTCTTTGCCCATGCTTTGAATTTCTCCAGGTCGGAAGCATCGCCGGTGATGTACTTTTCATCGATGCCGTTGGCTCTCATCTGTCTCCACTTGTAGTGGTCACCGCCCAGCCAGACCTCGGTGATGGTTGAAAACTGTTTGTTTTCGTAAATCTCTTTCTGCGAGATATGGCAATGATAATCGATGATCGGCATCTTCGCGGCATAGTCATGATAAAGATGCTTTGCCGTTTCGCTGCTCAGCAGGAAATCTTTCCCCATAAATTCTTTCATATTTTTCTCCTATCTTTGTACGGCCGCATTGCCGTTGGTTTTGATGAATTCGCTGACTTCTTCTTCGGAAAGAACCGAAGCATCGCCATATAAGGTGTGTTTCAGTACGGAAGTCGCCAATCCGAATTTCAATGCGTATTTCGGATTATCATAATCTTTCAGAAGACCGTGAATGATGCCGCTGGAGAAGGCATCTCCGCCCCCGATCCGATCGTAGATCGAGAAACGGATCGGACCTTCCTTGAAACAGATGCCGTCCTTGCGGATGCAGAAACTGGACA
>JAIKXJ010000073.1 GCA_024684175.1 Erysipelotrichaceae bacterium | reverse complement strand
CGTGTTTCCTGTACTGCTGTCCTGATTATAATTCCAGATATAAATGCCGATACCCGGAATATTATTCTGAAGGTCATCGACCATCTGCGTGAGATCTTTCTGGAAAATGTCGCCGTTTTCCTTGCTTTTCTCCATCTTTCCAGTCCTGATATAGGATTGGTACTGCTGCAGAGTATCGTCACGGTAAGAACAATCGAACAGGATTTTTACGCTGTCTCCTCTTTTCTGATACAGAGCGGTAAGACTGTCCAATACGATGTTGTTGCCGCTAAGACGATCGGAGATCTCCTTGGGCGATTTCCACAGACTGGCAGCTGTCTCATGCCATCCGTCATAGAGCAGCAGAGAGCTGTCGACACATACCGTTACATTTTCCGCACTCGGAAAACGTCCTATGACATCATCCGCCAGCAGCGCTGTTCCAAATCCACCTGCCGAAAACCCTGTCACCAGCAAAGCTTCCGGTTCACCGACATACTGTCTGGCTTTCTCAATGAAAGACGAGTAGTTGTCATAACCTGTATGATATACCGTCTGTTCGACGTTGTTTTTCAGATAATGGTATTCTCCGGTCCCGGAATGAAAATCACCGGTCGCATAAGGCAAGACCAGAAAGGTCCAGTCACGGAAAGGATTGTTTTCATTGTCCGATGAGATCCCTCCGAGAGCTACAAAATCCTGAATCGATGCTTTTGTCGCAAAAAACTCGTTCCCTCTTTCCGAAGTATAGCCGGTGATGCTTGCGCCACCTCCGAAAAAATAGACTGCGACCTTGTTTTCCTTGCCGACTTTGATCAGTCCATGCCATTCGCTTCCATCAGAGGACTTTGCCCCTTCGGGAGTGATCCGATACCACTTTCCGATTTCCGGCGTCCCTGTCAGTTCCGGCTGCTTTATCAGGATCGTTCTGCTCAGGATCAATAAGACAGCTCCCGCAACAAGCACAGCCACCGCAGCAATTACCATCAATATCGTTTTCATACCGAACCTCTTCTTCATTTGGATCTTCTTGTCCCTGTTATCGGGACAATTGTATCATTCCTGTTTTCTATGAGACAAGTGTCTCATAGAAAATGAAACACTTACGAAATTCTGTATCATTACACCATCTTTGCCGTAAATCTATCGTATGAAAAAGGCACTTGATATCAAAAGCGCCTATGAATTCTATGTTATTTAAATCATTCCCTGTTGACTCTTGATCATAGAGTCTGAACCGCAGCCTCTAAAGAATCAACATTGAGATCAATAAATGCGAAAGCAACATTATATTTCGTATGTATCGAGAAATAACTCCGATGGCTTTTCCTGATGCTATTGCTTTCTTTTTCCGGATGAATGAACAGGATCTACTTCGTGATCTGATTCAGGAACCTTCCGGCTGCCCGTTCAAGATCTTTCCTTGAAAGCTTCCCTTCTTTATGATCCTGAAGCAGCTTTTTGATGACACCTTTCCCGCCCGGCATGATCAGATCGACGCCCGATCTGATACACAGTGCCTCATCCGCTCTGTCTTTGCCTGTGGAAAGCCAGTCGGTCATGACGATCCCATCGAAGTCCCATTCGTTTCGAAGGATCTGCGTACACAGTTCTTCGTTGTTTGCGCAATATGTGCCGTTGATCCTGTTATAGGCAGACATCACCGCTTTCGGTGCGGATTCTTTGACGGCGATCTCAAAGCCTTTCAGATAGATCTCGCGCAGGACTCTTTCATCAAGATCGGAAGAGACGAAATAACGTTCGCTTTCCTGGTTGTTTACCGCAAAGTGTTTCACTACCGCAAAACAGCCTTCCTTGCTTTGAACACCTTTTACGATATTTGAAGCCATCTTTGCCGAAAGGACCGGATCCTCCGAATAGTATTCGTAGTTTCTTCCGCATAACGGATTTCTCACGATGTTCATTGCCGGAGCCAGCCAGTAGCTGACACCATATTCTTTCATCTCTTCACTGACCGCCTCTCCCATCTTCACAGCCAGCTCATCATTCCAGGTCTGAGCCAGAACGGCAGCGATCGGAAATCCGGTGACAAACTGGTAAAGGACTTCATCTTTATCGGGATCTCCCTTCAGGAACTTCGTGATCACGGACGGAAGGAATTCATATAAGGAGATCGACGCATCGATCGCTTTGATCTTACCTTTTTTGGTCAGCGCAGACCTTCTTTGCAGACGCAGACCGGCCGGTCCGTCACAGAATTCAACATTCCGGATCCCTTTTTCAATGTAATCCGTCGTCGAATGACCCACCGCACCGGGGACCTTGAATCCCTTGTCTTCTCCAAATAGGCCTGTTCCTGTACAGAATCTCACAAGGTCTTCTTCTTTGAAGCTTTTCAGAAGATTGCTCACCGTTTCGGAGAACGGTTCTTTCTTTTCTTCATAGCTGTATCCCCTGCATACAAACAGATCTTCAGGGATCCCGATCACAGGAAGCCCCTGATGATCTTTTGTATCTTCATCACGACGGCTCAGGCTGCCGATCTTCTTTTTCGGGCAACAGAGATTTCTGTGTTTTGACAGAACGATCCTTTTTTCAACATGCAGAACAGCTATCGGTGTTTTATCTTTTACGGAAGTCCCGGCATAAAGGATGTGATCGTCTTCTTCAAGGACCGTCTCCGCTGCTGTTTCATCGTATACGGAAAGATAGGACAGAGGAAAAGCGATCTTCAGCGTTTCTTCCTCACCCGGTTCAAGCTGCCTGCTTTTGGAAAAAGCAACAAGTTTTGAAAAACCGTCCTTCATTGAAACATAGAGTCCTGCGGCTTCTTTACCTGAAAACAGGCCGGTGTTCTTTATCTTTATTTCGACCGTGATCTCTTTTCCCTTCATAGATGCCGCAGTATCAGAGAAGCTGAATCTCGTATAGGACTTCCCGTATCCGAACGGATAGCGGACCTCTTTTTCAAAAGCGTCATAATAGCGGTAACCGACATAGATACCCTCTTTATATAAGGCGTGATCCTTGTCTTTGGCATAGAAACCGAATTCATCGCCGAACGGTACGTCTTTATAGGACATCGGCCAGCTGACGGACAGCTTCCCGGACGGACAGATCTTTCCGGTCAGGACATCGGCCAGTGCATTTCCGCCTTCCATTCCCAACTGTCCCATGTAGACGATAGCATTGATGCCGTTTATCCCGTCAAGATCGGAAAGATCGATGATGCAGCCGCTGTTGATCACCAGAATGAAGCGATCGTAAGATGCCGCACAGATACGGATATTATGCAGTTCGATATCATCCAGCCGGAAATTGCCTTTCTCATCTCTGCGGTCATGACCTTCGCCCGATTGTCTTGAAACGACATAGATGCAGGTATCCGCATCACTTCCCTTCACTTCTTCTTCGCTGATCGGATCCCCGGAAGGATAGGCGTATTCCGCTGCCATCAGAGCCGCAAGGACTTTGACTGAGATCGGAAACAGTTTCTTTCTCCCTTCTCTGATGAATTCTTCCTTTCCTTTTTTCCAAAGGCGGTCATAGCTTCTGATCCAGTCCATCGTCGTGATATCGAATCCTGCGTTTTTCAATCCTTCCAGAACAGAAACGGAATACCTTGAATTGACTTCTCCGCTTCCGCTCCCGCCGGCGATCGTATATTCCGCTCCGGCACCGTACAGGGCGATCTTTCCCGCCTTGATCGGCAGTACGCCGTCATTTTCCAGCAGGACGATCCCTTCCGCGGCGATCTGTCTGGATAAGTCTGCGTTGCGTTTTTCTCTTATTGATATTTCACTGTTTTTTCTTGCGTATGTATTCATATTTTTTCTCCTGTCAGTTTCTGCAGGTCAAAGTTTTCCGCCATCCGTCTGCCGCCTTCCGCATTGGGATGCAGGTGGTCTCCCTGATGGAGACCTTCCATAAAGAAATAGCCATTCTTATCTTTGTCTCTTACAAGGACATCCTGATCGATCACATCATCAAAGATCCCTGCGGATCTGATCCACTCATTGATCTCAAGACGCAGTTTTTCCATCCTCTGATCATACTTTCCCATCGTCCGGGCGACCTTGAGCCTTGGCGTGACCGTCTGCATGACAACGCGGATACCCCTGGCATGAAGCATTTCACTCATCTTCGTGAGTGCAGCGATGTAGTTTTGAAGGTTGATGATGTCTTTGCTGGAATCATTCAGATAAGAAACGTCGTTGACGCCCAAAGCCAGGATCACCGTACTGACATCATTCAGACTGAGGACATCTCTTTCAAAACGGTCGACTCCCTTCTGTCCGAAGACCGGCGCAAAGACCGACTCCGCTTCATAGAGAAGACAGTTACCGGAGATCCCGGAATTCAGCAGGACATATCTTCCCTGATATGCATCTTCAAGGCGTTTTCCGAGAGGTTTCGTCCAGCGGCTCATCGCCGTGATGCTGTCACCGAAGGCGACGACTGCGGATACTTCTTCTTCCGTGTATGCTTCGATCAGATCGATCGAAGGGATGGCGTTGTACGATCCCAGGATCTTTCCGAGAAAAGGTTTGCGGATCCGTTCCGGCAAGACTTCCTTGTGTGTCTGATCTCCTTTGAGCCAGTTCGCATCCTCTTCGATCATGTTGCAGTCGATGATCTCATCCTTATAAAAGATACGGATCTCGATGTCTTTTGTTTCTTTGATCTCAACAGGGTCGGAAAAGACTCTTTCGCCAATCGCAATCGTAAAGTCCCTGTTTCCGTGAACGAACACATCTTTGATCTTTTTCTCATAAGCGATCGTGACGGCACCGAAGTGATATTCTGAGTTTCCAAACAGATTATTGAAACGGAGCCTGACCGTCTCTGCCCCGTAAGGCAAATGGAGCGAGAAGACAACTGTCCTGTTTTTGGAGAAAGGTTTCCCGTCAAACAGCGACCTTGTCAGAGCCTGATGCCATAAAGGTTTCCATTTTTTCATAAAGACTCCTTATGCAGGCGGAAAGCCTCGCCTGTGGAACAGCAGACGATATCGGAATGAGAAGAGATCCTCTTGCAGATGTCTTCAAACTTTTCCCAATTGGATTCTTTTGTCCCGAAATCAAATTCATAACCATGAGCGAAGATCAGGAAGAACAGGTCTTCCTTCTCCGCTTTCGTTTCGATAAAACGGTCGATCTTTTCGAACGCTTTTTTTGAAACATGCCAGCAGGTCATCGGCATGCGATAAGGATCTTCCGGGAAGGAAAAGTCTTTGGCTGAACCGATGGTCCTGGCATATTCGATCCCGTTTTCTTTCATGATCTTTACACATCTTTGATCGGACACGCCATACGGATAGGCAAAGCCGACGATCTTCTGATCGAATTTCTTCGAAAGGTTTTCGACATCTGCCGCGATCTGTCTGTTCAATTCCCGATCATCGCATTTCTTCAGATTCTTATGTTCCAGAGAGTGAGATGCGATCTCGAAACCTTCATAGACATCTTTCACTTCCTCTTCCGGGATCCGGAAATGTTCAACATAGGGAAGAAGATGCCTCTTTGTCAGATCGAATTCTGAATACGGGACCTCTCTCATGCCGAGATTCCCGATCCTTCCTTCATAAGTCTTATCACCATAGAGACCCGAATTGAGATTGAATGTGGCACCCATGCCGTATTTTTTCAGCACGCTGATAATACGCTTGTCCTGTTCCAGACCATCGTCGATGTTCCAGACAAAATACTTCTTAAACATCCTTATTCTCCTTTGTGTTTCTTAAAGAAGCCATCCATCAAGGCATAGACTTCCTTGCTTTCTTCATAATCCGGATACATGACGGAAAAGACATGCGGGAGCTTGTTGCCCTTGCCTTTGCGATAATTATGTATCTCGTGTCCGATATGATATTTCTCCAGAAGTTCACAGAACTTGAGAGAATCCTTCTGAATGAGATCTTCATCGCTGGTGAACTGAATGATTGGAACGATCTTTGTTTCTTCCAGTAGTTTTGACGGATCCAGCAGATACTTTTCATATGCTTTTCCCTCATCGTTTTCATCCGTTACGACATCGGAGATCGCTCTCATCAGATCTTTCCTTTGCGTTTCCAGCATGATCGAAATAAAGGATGCCGCCTTGAATTTCAGACCGTTTCCCCGGATCCCGAATTCTCTGCACAGTTTTTCACATCCCGTCAAGGACAGACCGTACAGCGACAGCAAGGCACCGGCCGAATCTCCGGAAATATAGAGATCATTCAGATCGATCCCGTACGCTTCCGCATTCTTTTCAATAAAAGAGAAAGCCTGCATGACATCATCGATCTGATGCCGGAGCGTCGTTTCCGGGATCCTGCGATAGCTGATGGAAATGACCGTATAGCCCATTTTTGCGATCGCATAATTGTAATGGGCGTTGACCTCTTTGTAGGAGGCAAACAGTCCGCCGCCGTGGATGTTGACCATCACCGGATCGCTTCCGTTTCCGTCTTTCCGCCGGTAGATGTCAAGAAGATGACCTCGTTCGCCATCATCGATATAGGCGATATCCTTCAGGATCTCAAGATCCGAGATATCGGGATGCTGCTTCGCAATGCGCTTCGCATCTCCGGATTCAAAAATATATCGCCAGACTTTTGCCATCAGTTTCGACATATCATTCTCCTTTCAAATATTCCAGCAGCTGCTTCTCCATTTCCGGACCCCACCAGTCTCTGTATCCGGCTTTGGTCGGATGGATATCATCGTGCATATACAGTTTCCGTTCCTGATCGCTGATGCGATTGAACTCTTCGTTCCCGTACAGATCCAGTATGCCGAACTCATACTTGTTCTGCAGTTCCTTCAGTCTCTTGACCATTTCTTCGTAATACGCATTCTCGAAATAAGAACCGGTAAAGAAGACGACCGGACAGTCAAAATTCTCTTCCGCATAGAGGATGATGTACTCAAGCGCACCGGTCACTGTTTTGCGATCCAGCTGCCCCATGTCTTTTCCCTTTGCGATCTCTCCCAATTCCACTTTTAATGTTGAATCGTTCGTGGAAAGCTGGCACAGGAACAGATTATAATCCGTCCCGTCGTTGAGCTTTTCGATCCTTCTTACATAAGACCACGGCATGATATCCGACAGCGTCGTGGAACTGACCGCTTCTTTATGCAGCACTGCGTCAAAGCGCTGTACCAGATATTCCCCGACCGAGCTGCCGTCTGCCATCGCTCCGAACGCGACGGAAGAGCCGAGGACCGCGATATTCTTATCTTTCAGGATCGGATCGGATGATCTTTCAGTACCGGAAAAACTGTAAGCTTCTTTGTTTCCGTCCATGGTCGATGCATAAACGGAATTCAGTTTCTTCAAAGGCCCGATCCCCGAAACACCCAGCAGAAGTAACAGGATCACAGCCGGCGAAAGAAAAATATACAGGATCACCTTGGCGGTCTTTTTCATAGTCCCCTCCCATCTTACGACCACAGTATAGAAAATGATCCTTCATTCTTATATAATATTTTTGTCATATATATTGATTTATTGCTTAAAATGAAAACGCTGCCAGAAATCACTACAAGCACAAGCCAACAGATCAAAGATTCTGAAGAAGGGATCATCAATACCACCTACTGGCACATCCAGCCATTCTTTGAAATGATCCGCAGAGGCGAAACAAAAAAACTGATGAAAAACCTGGATATACAGATCGATCAGTTCGATTTTCATGAACGCATCCCGAAAGATAAGAAAAAAGAGATCGAATACATGTCGGTCTCTCTGATCAACACCTTCATGATCGCTGCGATCGTCGGGGGAGTCTATCCTCCGGAGGTCAACAGGATCGCCGACCGGGCTTTGCAGAAACTTGCGGCAGTAAAAAAAGCGTCAGAGATCTCGCCGATCATCAAAGATGCCGCGTACGGTTTCTGTGAGAAAGTCAGGATCTTCAGGCTGGCTGATACTGGGAATCCCCGTGTGGAAAAAGCCAAAGAATTCATCTCGACCCACTTGAGCCGGAATATCGATCTTGATGATATCGCTAAACATGCAGGCATCTCACGTTATCATCTCAGCAGGATCTTTAAAAATGCGACCGGCAAGACCGTCAAAGAATATCTGACAGATGAGAGGATCACTGCCGCCAAAAACCTGCTGATCAATGACAGACGTTCCATATCGCAGATCGCTTCCCTTCTCCAATTCTGTGATGAAAGCTATTTTATTGCGGTCTTCCGAAAGAAGACCGGAATGACGCCTTCGGCTTTTCAGAAGAAGAACGCCTATTCTTATCTGTTTGAAGATCTTGTCGATACCGGTTCCTGAACACCGTTCGATTCAGAAAAATGCGATCCTGTCCGATCGATAAGACCGGCAGTTCAAACTCCGGGGAATCAATATCGAGTACAATAAGTGCGAAAGCACTTTTTTCATTTACAAACTGCATTTTCGTGTATCTGCAACTCCCGGTTGCGCAAGTTTACAGCTCACTTTATGGTCTGCCATCGTCAGAAACGCTATCATTAAGGCGTAACAAGCGATGTCGTAAGCATTCCTTGCGGCAGACCTAACTCAAAAAGAAAAACAAAGGAGAACGAATATGATACTCGCAGACAAGATCATTGAACTCAGAAAAAAGAACGGCTGGACCCAGGAAGAACTCGCTGAAAAACTGGACGTCAGCCGCCAGTCGATATCCAAATGGGAAAGCGCACAATCCGTACCTGATATGAACCGCCTGATAGCGATGTCGCAGATCTTCAGCGTCAGCACCGACCTGCTCCTCAAGGATGAGCTTGACCTTTCGGCCCAGCAAGGCACCTATATCATAGATGAAGATGCGGCTCGTATGGTCACGATGGAAGAAGCCAACAGCTACCTCGATCATCGTGACCTCTCTTCCCGCAGGATCGCCCTCGGTGTCTTCTTATGCATCCTCTCACCGATCCTGCTGATCGTCCTCAGCGGACTCAGCGAAGCAGGAAAGATCAGACTTTCCGAAAATCAGGCAAACGGCCTGGGTCTTCTTGTCCTCTTCCTTCTGGTCGGCTGCGCCGTCGCGCTCTTCGTCACCACCGGATTGCGTGACGGCAGTTATGAGTACCTGGAGAAAGAGGATCTGGAGACTGCGTATGGCGTATCCGGCATGGTAAGAGAACGGAGAGAACGCTACAGAAAAACATTTACGGTGCAGCTGACGACCGGCATCGTGCTCTGTGTCGTTGCGGCGATCCCGATCTTTCTGACCGAACTCTTCGCTCAAGGCAATATCGCCGCGGAAGTCCTGGCGACAGGCACGCTGCTGATGATCGTAGCAGCAGGAGTCCTTCTGATCGTCAGGACCTGCATCATCTGGGGCGGCTTCCAGGTCCTTCTTGAAGAAGGCGACTACTCCCGCTATGAAAAAGCCGAAAACAGAAAGAACTCGCCTTTGGCTGCGATCTACTGGAGCGGCGCAACGATCATATATTTGGCCTGGAGTTTCATCACCATGAACTGGCATCAGACCTGGATCGTCTGGCCGATCGCCGGTGTCGGCTACGGCCTGGTGATCGCGATCGCCAGAGCACTGAGAACAAGATGACACAATGTCCCGATCTTACATCGGGACTTTTTTTCTGCCTGATTCATCACGAAGAGAAAAATCCCCGTCATATGAGATAATATAAATGTTATTTTGATCCAACTATCACGGGTGAGAAACATATGAATCATAAAATAGATAATCAGAAAAAGAAGAGAAAAGGCAGATCCCTCCTGGCTGTTCTTCTGCTGTGTTTATGTCTCGGCGGCTGCAGCAGCTCCGGATCCCAAGAAGAAGCGGAACAAGCGGAAAACAGTGAGATCGCAGAAGATATCGGCAATGATAAAGAAGTGGAAGCAGGTCTGGTCCGCATCGCTTTATCGAGCCCGATCTCGACGATCGATGTCCATAAGAATACGGAAGACTATATGCTGCCGCTGAATGTCTATGAGCGGCTCTTTGACATACGTGTCTCCGAAAACGGCACGACAAGTCTGGCAAAAGGGCTTGCGGAAGACTGGTCGGTCTCTGACGACGGTCTGGTCTATCATTTTACTTTGCGTGATGACGCTTTCTTTTCCGACGGCACGAAAGTCAAAGCATCGGATGTGGCTTTCACTTTCACGAGGATGCTGGCACTGCCTGACAGCCAGCAGACGGATTTTGCCGATATGATCCTCGGGGCAAAAGAAGTGATGGCAGGAGAAACGGAAACGCTGAAAGGTATCAGGATCCTGGATGACCGGAACCTGGAGATCACGCTGTCTGAACCTTTTGCGGGTTATCTTTATCAGCTGGCGACGCCTTCCTGCAGCATCCTGAGTGAGAAAAGCGTCAGGGAAGCGGGAGACGGCTATGGCCTGTCGGTCGAACATACGATGGGTTCCGGACCGTACCGCTTGAGCGAATACACCGACAGCAGGATCACTGTCGAAAGAAACCCTTACTATCATTGTCATGACGGGGAAGAACTGACGATCCAACAGGCCGAATTCCTGATCCTGCCGCCGGCTTTGATCGACCGCATGTTCCGTGAGGGACAGCTCGATCTGCTGGACGTCAACCGAATCAATCCGGAAGTGGTCAAGACCATATACAATACCGAGGAATGGAAAGACTCCCTGATCGACTACAGCCGTGTCGAAGTGCAATACCTGATGCTGAATATGGAAATGCCTCCGCTCAATGATGTGCGCATCCGGAAGGCAGTGCAGATGGCCATCGACCGGCAGAAGATCCTGGATGAACTTTATAACGGAAACGGAAATCTGCTGGACGGTATCTATCCGAAAGGTCTGATCGGCTACAGTGAAGAAAACCAGGGCTGGCTGAAATACGATCCTAAGGAAGCCGCAAAACTGATCGATGAAGTGCCGGGAGCCAAGGAAGTGAGACTGGAACTGGCTGCGAATTCGCAAAGTGAGATCAGGACGTTGCGCATGCTGGAAATGATACGGCAGGATCTTAACGCCGTGGGATTGAATGTAGCGACCGTCAGTTATGATGAAGACAGCCGTTTTTATCTGCGGAAAGAAGGCCTGCTGATGGCATATACCGGTGAATGGAGCGCCGATTTCAACGATCCGGATAATTTCATTTATACATTCTTCGGCAGCAGGGCGAAATCTCTCTACCGTTCCAGCAATTTCGCCGATGAAACGCTGATCCGGCGGATCGGCAAAGCGAGGGCTCTGCAGGATGAAGAAGAGAGATTGCAGGAATACGCCGAACTTGAAAAGATCCTGATCCGGGATGAAGCCGTCTGGGTCCCCCTGTTCTCCACCAGCCATCAGTTCATTCTGGGCGAACGTCTGGAGAGCTTTACACCGTTCTGGGCGGGCTGGGGTTCACTGTATCTGAAGGACATCGTCCTGAAACCGGAAGCACGGTAAACGAACACGGGAGGTCTACATGAAAGAAAGTCTTCGTGTTAAGATATTTCGAATGAACATCATACTGATCGCCATCACCCTCATTCTCTTTATGGCGTTCGGTATTTTTCAGGTCAGCAGCTATGCCAAGCTGATGGAAGAAACAAACAGGAATCAGAATGCGGTCATCATGGATACGCTGTCGGATTCCATGCGGGATATGGCTACGGAAAGCTTCCAGAAGTATGTGGTCTCCGAAGCAAAGATCATCGACGGAGAATTCTGGACGATGCGCCACGACCTTGAGATCCTGGCAAGACAGGTCCAGATGGTCCTGGAAGAGCCTTCCGCCTATTCTCCGGTCGAAGTTCCGGTCCCTTCCGAAGCGGATGCGGGAGAACTGACTTTGCAGCTGCTGTATTCCGATAAGGCCGACATCGATGATCCCCAGCTGAAGCAGCAGATCCTGAGGATCGGAAGCCTCAGAAACATGATGCTGGAAATGGTCGAGGGAGGCGAGTCCCTGCTGGACTGCATGGTCTCCTTGCCGGGAGGTGCCAGCATCATCGTGGACAGAACGCCGGAAGCCAAGATCGGTCCGGACGGCCAGCCCCAGTTCTACAACGCCTACAGACGTCCGTGGTATGTGGGAGCCATCGTTCACGGCACGACTTACTTTACCCCGGTCAATATCGACAACTATTTCAATACCTACGAAGTGATGGTCGGCGTTCCCGTCTATGTGCACGGGGAACTTGCGGCCGTCTGCGGCGGTTCCGTCGAACTGGGATCTCTGGCTGACATCGTCGCCAATGCAAGCCTGGGAGAATACACCGATACCTGTCTGATCAATGAGAACGGCAACATCATCTATTCTTCGCAGACGGACGGCGAATTAGGCATGAACGGCATCGAGATGAAGAGCTTACCGGAAAGCAGCAACGCGGAGCTGGTCACGCTTGTGAATCAAGCTCTTGAAGGAGGCGTCGGCTTCTCATTGCTGGAAGTGGACGGAAAGAAGACCTATATCGCCTATGCGCCGATCGAGACACTGGGCTGGACACAGCTGCTGAGCATTTCCCAGGACGATCTCAACGCTACCGCCTATCTGCTGGCTCAGCAGACCGATGAGGTCATGGAAAAGTCCATAAACGAGATGCACAGCAATGCAGGCCGAACGGTCGTTGCCACGATCGTCATCTCCGCTCTGATCCTTCTTCTGGCCTGGCAGCTTTCCATGATCTTTTCGAACCGTCTGGTCGATCCGATCAAGAGGATGACCCTGCGCGTTTCGCAGATGCAAGGAGACGACATGAGTTTCCAGGTGGAAGACATCCTGCTTACCGGCGATGAGATCGAGGTACTGGCAAGAGCTTTTGCCGACATGTCGAAAAAGATGCAGGGATACGTCCGCGAGATCGTCGATATCACTTCGGAGAAGCAAAGGCTGACTACGGAGCTCAACGTCGCAGCCGATATCCAGATGAACATGCTTCCGACGGATTTCCCGGCTTTTCCGGAAAGAAAAGAATTCGATCTTTATGCAGTCATGACCCCGGCCAAACAGGTCGGCGGTGACTTCTATGACTTTTTCCTGATCGACGAGGATCATCTCGCGCTGGTCATGGCCGACGTTTCCGGCAAAGGTGTTCCGGCTGCCCTGTTCATGGTGATCGCCAAGACACTGATCAAAAACGTCACCCTGAGCGGACAGTATGAAAATCCTTCCGAGATCCTCTTCGATGTCAACGACCGTCTGTGCGAAGGCAACGACGACAGCATGTTCGTAACGGTCTGGCTGGGCATCTTTACGATCTCCACCGGTGAACTTGTCTCTGCCTGTGCAGGACATGAGTATCCTGTCTTTTACAGAAAAGATACAGGCTTTACGATGGAAAAAGAACCGCACGGTATCGCTATGGGTGCAATGAAAGACTCGACCTATCGCGACGTGAAATGGCATCTAGATCCGGGAGATATGCTGTTCCTGTACACGGACGGCGTTCCTGAGGCAAACAACAGCAGCAAAGAATTCTTCGGCGAAAAGAGGATGTTGGAAGCCTTGCACGTAAGCATGGAAAATAATGTTGATGATCATACCGACCTGCAGCTGTTCTTGAGCAAAGTGCGCGAACAGATCGATGAATTCTCCGGCGATGCGCCGCAGTTCGACGATCTGACGATGATGTGTTTTAAATATATCAGCAGCGATCCCGACAATACATGAAAGAAATGATCTTGAACTGATAAGAATGCTTTATTAACTCTATCACTTCTAAAGATATGATTCAGTGTCGCAGATCTGTCATAATCACCACCCGTAAATGTCGTGAACCCCATTATTTGGACGATAAATAATTAAGTTAACTCAGTGATATGGCCTGGCTTCTTGCTTCACAAGGAGTCAGACCTTTTAATTTGGTTTTGATGCGTTTTGTATTGTAGTAGACTATGTATTCTTCGATCGCTTCCTTCAGTTGATCCAGTGTTTGAAATTCATATTCATGTCCATAGAACATCTCGTTCTTAAGCTTGCCGAAGAAGTTCTCGATCGGAGCGTTATCCAATCAGTTGCCTTTTCTCGACATGGATTGGATGATTCCCCTGTCGTTCAGAGCTTTGTGCCAGATATGCTGCTGATATTGCCGGCCCTGATCGGAATGGAGTATGAGACCTGTCAGATCTTTGAATTTACTGAAAGCTATGTCCAGCAGCCTTCTCTGTTGTAAGAAATCAGGAGACAGTGAGACGTCATAGGCAATGATCTCATCGTTGTACATGTCCAGTACGGGAGCCAGGTACAGTTTGCCTGCAGAGATATGGAACTCGGATACATCGGTGGACCACTTTTCATTCGGTTTTGATGTATTGTGCGATATCTTTTCTTAACTGGTTGTATATCACCTTGCGGCGATATTTGGGAATGAAAACGATGTGGTACTTGCACATCCATTTCGTGTGAGCCAATGTGTTGTGCTGATTTGCCATATAATAGATATGTCACCTTTCCTTTCTGTAAATAGAGCTTGAACAATTCTATTTTAAGGAGAGGTGACATTTTTGTTTAACATCTGCCGCGTACCCGCATAGCGGGTAATGTTTGTTCCTCACGGAACTGTGTATACACTCTATAAAAAACAATACCTCTGTTACGAGGTATTGTTTTTGATCATTTACTTATTTCATCATCTCTTCGATGTCGACGGCATTGCCGGTATGCGGTTTTTCCGGATCGACCTTGAAGGCTTTGCGCTTGGCAGCCATTTCTTTCGCTTCCTTGGAACCGCTGTTGAAGATGATCTTGACGGCACGCGGTATTGCATAAGAGATCAGACCGCCGATCTTATCTTCCGCACGGCGATAGTCCGTCATTTCCGGATGATCTCTCTTGAGATGGATCGCGTCAAATTCACAGCGCGTTGTACACAGACCGCAGCCGATACATCTGTTCTCATCGACGATATTGACGCCGCAGGACAGACATCTTGAACACTCGGTCCTGACCTGTTCTTCCGTGAAGATCTTGCGCGGATCGGCAAAGGAGTGACCGGCATCTTCGATATGCTCGACTTCCGGTTCCTGACGTCCTGCGTGGTCGTAAGACGGTACCGTAATGTTGTCCGTATCGAGTGCCTTGAAGAAACGGCGGTCACGTCCGACCGTCAGCGGAACATTGTATTCAGAGACGAAACGGATCAGTGATTCGGCAGCTTCGTGGCCTTGACCGATCGCATCGATAACGAACTTCGGTCCGGTGAAGACGTCACCGCCGACAAAGATCGCTTCATCCGCTGTCTGATAAGTGAACTTATCGGCAGCCGGATAATTACCTCTGGAGAAAGTCACGCCTGTATCCTTCAGCAGATCGCCCCAGACGATGCTCTGGCCGATCGCGAAGATGATCTTATTTGCTTTGACCGTGATCGTATCTTCCTCATCGTATTTCGGCGAGAACGCACCCGTTTCCGGATCGATCGTTGAAAGACAGCGTTTGAAGACGATGCCATTGACATGCCCCTTCTCATCGACCAGAACTTCCTTAGGACCCCAGCCCGGATTGATCTTCACTTCTTCCTCTTCCGCTTCCGCGATCTCCTGCTTTGAAGCCGGCATCGTTTCTCTGGATTCAAGACAGAACATGGAGACGGAATCCGGATGGAAACGGTGAGCTGTCCTTGCACAGTCGATGGCTACATTACCGCCGCCGACGACAACGACATCGCCGTCGTACTTCTGATCAGGATCGCTCAATGCGCCTTTCAGGAAATTGACTGCGATATCCGTTCCTTCCGCTGTTTCGTTCGGAACGCCCGGAAGCCTTCCGCCCTGGCAGCCGATCGCGATGTAGAAGGCCTGATAGCCCTGATCCTTCAGCTGCTGAATGGTGATGTCTTTTCCGACTTCGACGCCGCACTTGATCTCGACGCCCAGCTGTCGGATGACGTCGATCTCCGCTTCGATGACATCCTTCTGCAGTTTGTAGGAAGGAATGCCATAAGTCATCATGCCGCCCGGTTTTTCATTCTTTTCAAAAACAGTCGGTGAATAACCTCTTTCCGCCAGATAGTAGGCACAGCTGAGTCCTGCCGGACCGGCGCCGATGATCGCGATCTTCTGCTTCCATTCACCAGTCAGATTGTTGATCAGTTTCTTCGGTACATAGCGTGTTTCCGCATGCAGATCACGCTCCGCCAGGAATTTCTTGACTTCATCGATGGAAACCGGCTGATCGACCTTTCCTCTGGTGCAGGCCTGTTCGCAAAGCTTGTTGCAGACTCTGCCGCAGATCGCCGGGAACGGATTCTCCCTCTTGATCAGAGCCAGCGCTTCATCATAACGGCCTTCCTTGGCCATCTTGAGATAACCCTGGACCGGAACGTGTGCCGGACAGGCTGCCTTACAAGGCGAAGTACCGGTCTTGTGCGTATTGACTCTGGCCGTATCACGGTAATTCTCATCCCAGGCATATTTTCCCCACCTGATCTTATCAGGCAGAGGCTGTTTCGGATATTCGAACGGTTTCCCGTTCTTGTCACAGAGCTTCTGACCGAGCTTGATCGCGCCGGCCGGACAGATCTCCACGCAGCGGTTGCAGGCAACGCACTTGTCGTTGTCGACTTCCGCGGTATAGGCGCTCTTGGACATGTTGCGGGTATTGTAGAGCTGCGAAGTTCTCAACGCATTGCAGATCTGAACATTGCAGTTACAGATATCGAAGATATGATCTTCACCGTCGATGTTCGTCGTCTGATGGACATAACCGTTCTCTTCGGCTCTTTTCAAGATCTCCAGCGCTTCTTCTTTGGTAATATAGTGAGCTCTTCCCGTCTCGACCGTATAGTCAGCCATGTCGCCGACCTGGATACACCAGTCATTCGGATCGTCCGTACAGCCGTCGCCCAGTTTGGCTCTGGAATAGCGGCAGGAACAGATACCGGCGGACAGGTGTCCTTCATATTTCTGCAGCCAGTAAGAGATCTTTTCGATCTTCAGCGCTTCGTTATGCATCGAAACTTCCTTCTCGACCGGAATGACATGCATACCGATGCCGTCACCGCCAGGTCTTACCATGGAGGTGATGTGCTCCAGCGGCAGGAACGTCATTCTTTCAAAGAAAGAAGCGACCGCCGGATTCTTGTCGATCCTGTCGACGGAAGAATTGAACAGTTCGGCACTGCCCGGTACAAAGTAAGAAAGACGGTATCTCTTTTCACTGACATCTTTCTCTTGGGTCGGACCGTTGTCGTCGTAATGATCGCCGTAGTCATATTCCAGGATGCCGTGAACGGACATCAGATCCAGCAGCTCAGCGATCTTTTCTTTGCTGAACTGTTTTTTGTTCAGTTCGCAGATCTGTTCATAGGTATACCACTTGCGCAGTTTCAGCGTCAGTAAAACATCGACCTCATCCTCGCTGAGTATTTCTCTCAATCCCCAATACTCCGGATCCTCAGCCTTGACACCGCCGATGATGTGCTCGGCATTATCGGTGATCTTTCTGGCTAATCTGGCATACTTCTCTTTGAAGTCTTTTTCTCCTTCGTATTTGGAGATCGTTTCTTTATTCTTGCGGTAAATCTCAGGCATTTGTGTCCTCCTAAACCAATATGCAATTATCTATTATCAGAAGAATCTCTCAATAAGATCCTTGGAAGCGGCACAGGTGTCTTCCATATCACCGAAGCTGATGATCTCACCGGCAAACCAGGTATTCTGTTTGCCTTGCATCGCCTCAAGCTTGTCATACCAGCCGTCAGCATAATCCTTCGGAGAAACATGCGGACAGTAATAAGATTCCTGTTCGTACAGTCTTTCTTCGATCGGGAAGCCGCAGGTCTTCATATCTTCACACATCATTCTGATGGTATCATCATAAGAAACATCTTCCGAACCCATGTGGTTCCTTAAGGCATAGACCGTGCTCGGGCAGTTGGCCTTCAGATCTTCCCAGCGGTGATAGTAGACCATCGCATGGCCGAGCCTGTCATACGTCATATTGTCAAAGATATAACCGGAGATCGTCGGTCCCTGGTTTTCAGGGAACCTCGCAATGAAGTCGACATATTTCTCATGGATGATCTTGCCGAAGAGTTCCTTTTCTTCCTCTCTGGCATCCGCATATTCGGCAAAATGATCCAGCGGTGTCGTGACGATCAGCTGATCGAACTCTTCCGTTCTTTCGCCGTTTTCATTTTTAACGGTGACCTTGATCTTTCCCTTTTCACCTTCCGCCGGTCTTTCGACCTTGACGACTTCCGTATTCAGCACAGCCGGATGATCGAGCTTTTTGTTGGCAGTTTCATAGATCGACTGTGTGCCTTCCTTCCAAGTCCACAGACGCATATTGATGAATTCGATCGCCGTCGTCGTATCCAGATACTTCATGACATAGGCAGCCGGGATCTCATCAAAATAGCCGTAACCGAAAGAGGTATACGGGCCAAGCCAGATCCGCATGACTTCTTCCACACCGTTGAGTCGGCAGAACTCATCGAAAGGCAGAGCCAGATCTTTCAGATTCGGATTCTCGCCTTCGATATGCTGCAAGGCATCATCCAGCCCTTTGGAAAGACCCGAATAACGACCCTGCGCCACACCGCGGTGGCCATAGCAGTCATAACCCTTGTATTTTGTTTCCATGATCTTGACAAGCTTCTTCATCTGCCTCTTGAGCTTCAGCAGACTGAAGAGCTTGGAGAACGAGAAATCGATCTTAGGCTCAAACGGATGGATCTCCTTGCCGGTCTTGTCGCGGTACATACGG
>JAIKXJ010000067.1 GCA_024684175.1 Erysipelotrichaceae bacterium | reverse complement strand
CTCCCGGGGTCACGGCAAGTCGGACAAGGTCAAAGAATATCATTACAAGGATATGGCGGAAGACCTCATCGCCTTCATGCGGATGTTGAACCTGAACGATGTGATCTTTTACGGTTTTTCCGACGGCGGGATCATCGGTCTATTGCTGGCGATGAAAAGCGAAAGGATCACAAAGCTCATCATTTCCGGTGCCAATCTCAAGTTTGCCGGACTGACCAAACGCTGCCGTTTTCTGATCCGCTTCCTGTATCTTTTTTCCAGGGATCCCAAGCTGAAGATGATGATCAGGGAACCCGATATCGACGTCATGGATCTTTCCCAGATCAAGGCCGAAACGACCGTCCTGGCCGGCGAAAAAGATCTGGTCAGTGAAGAAGAGACCAGAAGGATCGCCGCTTCGATCCCCAGGGCAAAGCTGCGCATACTGGAAGGGGAAGGGCATGGCTCTTATATCGTTCACAATGCGAAGATCGCCGATCTCATCCTGGAAGAGTTAAACTGACTCCGTTTCATGAAAAAGTGATACAATATCACAGGTATGAAAAGACAGATCAAAGCAGCAAGCTGTGATATCGACGCAACGCTGGTCGGTGATTACACGAAGAGTTTATCCGACGAGAACCGGAAGGCGATCGAGGATCTGATGGCCGCCGGCGTCAAAGTCGGTCTGGCTTCCGGCAGAGCGTACGAGGACCTGAAGACTTATCCGGAAAATTGGGGGATGAAGCGTCCTTTCGATTTCTATATCGGTCTCAACGGCGCGTCCTTGTATGACGATACGATGAAAGAGAACCGGATCTTTTTCGAGATCGAAAGAGAACACATCAAGCTCATCGTCGAAGAGGTCGATAAGCTCGGTCTTGACTGCCACATTTATGTGGACGGTATCACCTTGTTTTCCAAGGCGAGCGACCGTTTCCTGAAGATCAAGGAGACCAAGCACCGCAGTTTTGCCGTTGCCAAAGATCTTTCCGATATGTATGCGAAAAAGACATCCAAGATCCTGATCAACTGCGGGGATGAGCGGATGCCTGAAATACGGGAACATTTTAGACCGATCCTGGAAGCGACCGGGAACAATGTAAAGCTGGTGAGGACATCGCCCGGCTGCATGGAATTCGTTCCGGCCAAGGCCAACAAGTTCTTTGCGCTGCAGAAGTATTGCGAGGCGCACGACATCGACATCAAAGACGTTGCGGCATTTGGCGATACGACCAACGACAACGAGATGATCGAAGGCGCGGGCTTGGGCGTATGCATGAGCAACGGTTCGGATGACACTAAGGCGCTTGCCGATATGATCTCCGAATATCCGGCAGCGGAAGACGGCTTCGCCAGATTCGTCTATCAACATATCTTATAAACATTCCTGAGGGAGTGTTTTTCTTTTGTATAATCAAGATGATGAACGGTCTGTATGTCAAAAGCGTAAGGATCGATGAGAAGCTTGACGAAGGCTCTTATCTTTCCAAGATCCCGGCGATCCGGCAGCTGGAAGGACAACCGCTGAACTTTGAAAAACAAGTCAGCTTTTTCGTCGGGGAGAACGGTTCGGGCAAGTCCACTCTGATGGAGGCGGTCGCCATCGCCATGGGTTTCAATCCGGAAGGCGGAACGAAGAACTCTTCTTTTTCGACCGATGACACCCATTCCGACCTGCACGAACACATCGTCATTTCAAGAAGTGCCTATCCCAAAGACGGTTTCTTTCTGCGGGCGGAAAGTTTTTATAATTTTGCGACCACCGTCAACAAACTCGATGCCGGCGGGAGAGTTCCTCTGATCGATTATTACGGCGGCGTGTCTTTGCATGAACAGTCACACGGCGAGAGCTTTCTGGCTCTGGTCAAAAACCGTTTTTCCGGACATGGGCTGTATCTGCTCGATGAACCGGAAGCGGCTTTGTCACCGTCCCGGCTCATGGAACTGCTGGTCCTCATCCATGATCTGACGAAAGAAGATTCGCAGTTCATCATCTGCACGCATTCGCCGATCCTGATGTCCTACCCGGGTGCCGATCTCTTTGAATTCAGTGAACGGGGGATCGAAAAGGTCGAGTATAAGGATACGGAACACTATCGGATCACCAAGGCGTTCATCGATAAGGCCGAGGTGATGTATTCTCATCTGTTCGACCGGGAAGAAGAATAAAAGACCGCGGAAAGGATTCCGCGGTCTTGTCTTTCTTATGGACTTTTGTTTCGAAGATCACTGAAACGGTGAGCAGTCGACGGTGTGATCAAGATACGTCAGCTTCCCGTTTTCATATACGTAGGCATAGGAGCGTACGATGTCGCCGTTCTTGTCGTATTCGTAGACGTTGATACTGTTGACCTGAACGAAGTCAGGCTTGTCCGGGAGCGCATGCGGGGCATAGCTGAAGTATTTTTTGAAGTCCGTCGTGACGATGTCTTTTCTGGTGCAGGGATAATAGTCGCGGTCGTAGACCGGGTAGATATAGTAGCTTGCAACATACTGATGGTCGTTTTCCCAGTACATCCGGGTCGTCCAGTAGGGACGTTTATGTTCCTCATCATGGAAATAGGTGAAGTAATACATCTCTTTGCCGTCTCCGATATCGATATCACCGTCGTTGTTTTCGGAATAGGGCGTCTGATGATCGATCGGCGGTTCTTTTTCGACCCAGAAATTGTCGGCGCTGATCCGGAAATCGTCTTCTTTTTTCTTTCTCTCATCAAAAGTGAGGTCATCGACGCTTTCGACAGCGGAAAGACTGCTGCTGACCTCGACCCAGGTGCCGTCGATCTTTTCCTTCAGTTTCGTATTTTCCGGATCCAGTTCCAGTGCCTTCTGCAGCAAGGAAAAAGCCTGATCCCGGTCGCTGACCGGTTCGACCCCCTGTTCTGCCCTGACGATGCCGTAGCAGCCCGCTTTCAGGACATAGAGTTCCGGATCGTCCGGCGTCTCTTCCAAAGCTTTGTCCGTAAGAAGCAGACAGGCATTGCGGTCGAGAGCTGTTTTGGTCTCCAGGACTTGTTCTTCCAGAGTTTTTTCTTTGCTGCAGCCGCAGATCATCAGCGTCAGTAAAATGAGAATTATTTTTTTCATGATCATCCCTCAACTATGATTTTATTATAAATACCGATAAAAAACGCAGCCTTTACGGCTGCGGCTATGATATCCTTCAGGATCAGACCAGGATGACTTCGATGCCCCTGCTTTTGAGTTCGGTGATCACGAAGTTGTCGGCCCGGTGGTCGGTGATGATCGCATCGACCATCGACAGGTTGCCGCAGGAGAAGCGGTCGGAGCGGTTGAGCCGTTCGCTGGTCACGACGACGTATTTCTTGCCGATGCAGGAGTTCAGCATGACACCGTTGATGATCGCTTCATGGTGGACGGCACAGGACAGTTCTCCGCCTCCGCCGACGATCGATCCTCTTTCGAAGCTGATGCCGTCAACGCCGATGAAACATTTGGTCGCATGGACTCTTCTGAGGGTCTCGATCGTGAATTCTCCGCTCAGGGAGCTTCGCGGCTGCCGGATCTCGCCGCCTGCCAGGATCGGCACGATATTGGATCCCAGACTCAGATCCAGGATGTGGGTGTTGTTGGTCACGACGGTACAGAACTTGTCTTCGATGTATTCCAGGATGCCTAAGGCCGTGTAGCTGGTGTTGATGAAGATGACGTCGCCTTCTTCAACGAGTTTGGCTGCCCGCATCTGTATCGCTTTTCTTTCCAGAGCGTGATGATTGTCTTTCAGCAGTCTTTTGTAGTGTGGATTGATGGTGACGATGCCGTTCCTGAGTTCGACCTGGTCGTTGTTGCGGAATTCTTCCACGTCACGGCGGATGGTGATCGAGGAGACAGAAAAAAATAAGGCAAGCTCTTCGATCGATGTGCTTTCCTTACTGATGATGTAATCCAGTAATTTGTCTCTTCGGCTTTGAACTTCGGCTTTTGAACTTTTCATTCATCTATATTTTATCCGGAAAACCGGGAAATTTGAATCTATACGGTATTTTTTTCATAAAGAAAAGACAGTTCTTATCATAAACAGAACTGTCTTTTCTTTTGCATATAGAATAACAGGGGTACCTTTCGGAAAGGGGAATACAAGGAAACACTCAGCCGGGTACCGTTTGTTATTTACTCGATGAATCCGTTTTCGCGGAGTTTATCGACCATTTCCTGTTCGGAAAGGACATTGACCATGCCGATGATCTTAGTTGCACTGCTTTTCGGTAAAGAGAACTGCTTTACCAGATTCATCGGCGTGAAGACCAGGTCATACTGCGCAGCGGCAGCAGCAGCTTCATCGAGGCCGGAATGATCGAACGTCGCATCCAGACCCAATTTCTTGAATGTCTTTTCCGCTTTGTTTTTGATCAGCATACTTGTGCCCATGCCATTGCCACAGGCGACTAAAACTTTAAGCATAATAATATCCTCCTATGTTTTTGTCCTGAGACTAGTCTTCTTCTTCGACGTGATCCCAGTAATGTTCCTTGTTGGAACGGTAGTATAACTGTGCACAAGCCAGCAGGATGACGGAAAGGATCAGCATCCAAGGAACAGGTCCGATGGCTTTGACACCGAGCAAGAGGGCCGGTAACAGAGAGTTGTTATCGAAGAAGGCACCCCAGGCATTGAGATTGAAGTTGTTGCTCTGGAAGAACAGCAGCATCAGTTCGGAAACAGCGACCTGGAACAGACCGTTGATCAAAGGCAGGATGACCGCAGCTCTTCTGCCGCCGTATCTGTTTGCGAAACAAGCCAGCGTGGCGTTGTCGAAGAACAGAGGAATGAAAGCCGGTAACAGCAGGATCGGAGCCTTGAAGACCAGTAACAGAGCGATACCGACCAGTTCGCCGATGAAACCTAAGGCGAAGCCTAAGACCGGAACGTTAGCCGGAACGAAGCTGTAAGTGACGGCACAGTCGACTGCCGGCATGGAACCCTTTAAGAGCTTGTCGGAGAAGCCTCTGAAGGCCTTGGTCAGTTCACCGACGAAGAGTCTGACACCGGAGAGCAGGACGTTCATGTAGACTGCGAAGTGTAAGCAGGTCTTGAAGATGTACAGGACATACCACGTGTTGACGTTGTAGCTGCTGTCGAACTGAGACATGGTCTCCGGACCGATGATCAACATGACGATACCCATGAAGATCAGCATCAGTAAGGAAGTGGAAACGATGTTATCGGAGAAGATGGACAGCCAGCCCGGCATCTGCAGGTTTTCGAAGTTGTCTTCTTCTTTGCCGAGCTTCGGAGCGAGTTTGGAAGTCAGCAGGATACCTAACATTTCCTGGTGACCGACAGCGAAGTTGGCGCCGCCGGTGAGTTTCTGTGTCGCTTCAACGGTGAAGTTGGAACCGACGGAAGCCCAGACACCGCAGAAGATACCTAAGACGACAGCTGTGAGGACCGTATAAGCTTCCGGTCTGAGGATGATGATCATCCAGAACCAGATCAGTGAGTACGACTGGATGATGTGACCGGTCGTGAACAGCGTACGGATCTTCGTGTACTTGCCTAAACCGACGAGCAGGAAGTTGACGACGATCGAGATGACGAACGAGATCATGATGTAACCCATGGCATCCGGATAGCTTGCGAAGAAACCGGTCGCCGGGTCGTTCATCTGTGCCTGCTGCGTGTAGGTGTCGATCAAAGCGGCAGTGATGTTGAATTTGGAAGCTAAGGCATTGACGATCGGACGGAACGTGGATGTGAATCCGCCGGAACCGATACTGAGAATGAAGTAGCCTACGACAGCCTTGATCATGGAAGCCAATGCTTCATAGACAGGCTTTTTGAGTGCCAGCATACCTACGAAGACCAGAAGACCGATGATGTAGGCAGGCTGTGTCAGCAAGTTCGATGAGATGCTTGACAGAAACTGTTGCATATATTTTCCTCCCTAAGAATATACCTTAATTATTGAATGCGTTTTCATACTTGTCAATGGTTTTACGATAAAATTATCATAAAAATGTGGAAAATATGATAATTTTTAAGATAGAAACCGCTTTCTTTTCTCATAAATTGCGTATAATAGAGGTATAGGAGAGGATTTTATGAAAAAATTATACGTCGGAGATATGACCCGCATCGAATTTGAAGAACGCATCAAGGAAGCAAAGTGCGTCATCCTGACAGCCGGGTCCTGTGAACAGCACGGCTATCATATGGCTCTGGATACGGACAATGTCCTGGGACATTACCTGGCGATGGAAGCGGCAAAGCGCTGTGATGCGATCGTCATGCCCAACATCAACTACGGTCAGGTCTGGAGTGCCAGGAAGTTTCCCGGTTCGATCTCTTTGAGCAACGACACGCTCAAGGCGGTCTTCAAGGAAGTCATCCTGTCACTGGAAAACTTCGGAGCGAAAAACATCCTTTTGCTGGCAGGGCACAACGGCAATGCGCAGGCGATGAAGGATGTGGCCAGAGAACTCGTCAACAGTCACGGTCTGCGCAATGTCTGGTACTTCCAGCAGAGCACGAAGAAGGAATTGCTGAAACACCTGGAAGCGGAGATCCCCTGCAACTGCGTCCATGCCGGCGAGATGGAGACATCGATGATGCTGGCGGTGCGTCCGGATCTCGTCGAACTGGATAAGGCGGAAGCGGAATTCCCGAAACTGCCGGAAGCGGCGAAATACCGTCCGGTGTCCTGGGATGAATATATCAAAGTGGGAAGTTACGGCGATCCGTCTCTGGCAACGGCGGAAAAAGGAAAGATCTTCTTGGATGCCCTGATCGATGAGATCGTTCATCTGATCGATGACATCATGGAATAAAGAAAAGGACAGCGGCTGTCCTTTTCTTTATATATATGGTAAGAAACTATCGGTAACGTTTGGCAGTGTCCTGCAGTTTCTTGAGGAATTCGTTCCTCAGTTCTTCCGGTTCGTGGATCGTAATGTGGTCCATGTACTGCTGGGCAAGGTAGACCGCTCCGGTCCCGGAGGTCCTGATCCGGATGAAGAAATGATCTTCATCTGCCGGAATGACGGAGATCTCCGGTCCGAAGATGTCGATCATCTGGTCGATCGCCGCATTGTCGCACTTGAAGGTGACGTAATTCATTTCGCCGTTGTACATGAACAGCTTGTTCCGGGCATATTCGTAGGCATCGACATTTTTCGGCAGGAGACGTGCCGGTTCTGCCGTCACTTGCGCATCTTTCATTCGGTCGAGACGGTAGTGTGTGAAACCGTCGTGGTGGACTGAGGTGGCGATCATATAGGCTCTTGAATCGGCATAGACGATATAGCGCGGTTCGAAGAAGTAAGGCTCGTCTCTGCGCGGAACCAGTTTCTTGTTTTTGTCGTAGTGCAGATACGTGAACTTCAGCACCTTGCGGTCGCGTATGGCTTCCGATACGGCTTCGATGGTATATAAGAGCTGCTTGTTGGCCGTCTTCAGCGGATTGGCCATGTAGACCTTATCGGTAAACTCCTTGGCCTGGTATTTGGATTGGGTCGACAGGAGCTTTCTGATCAGTTCCTGGGACTGGCGGCCGGAGATGAAGTGGGAAGCATGGATGGCATTGCACAAAAGAAGGACTTCGCTTTTGTTGAATTTCCTGCCTTGCAGGTAGTAGCCTTTGCGGTTGTCTTCGTATTTCGAGATCTCGTAGCCGCTGTTGGACAAAAGTTCGATATTGGAATAGATGGTCCTTCGCTCAAGCTTCAGATCGTATTCGTTTTGCAGATGGTCGGAGATCTGATTCACGGACAGAGGATGTTCCTCATCGGAATAGGTCTCCAGGATGCTGAGCATTGCCAGAACGCTTTGTTTTTTCTCCACAGTCTCACCTCGATTCCATATTAACACGTGGCAGGTTTTTACGCCAGAAAGCCGGAAATATCCTGAGGCGTCTTTTTTGCGCAGAAAAAGGGTTAGGATACAGACAGGTGAGGTGAATTATGGAAAAAAGGATCTATATCACGGTCGATCATCTCGATGATCTCTTCGGACCGGCGTATCTGCGGATCGGCGATGAGCTCAAGATCAAGAAGGAACATGACAACTGTTATGACGATGAGGCGATCGCCGTGTTCAGGAAAGGAAACAAGTGTGCCTATGTGGCCAATTCGGTCCGTACGGTCGCCCGGGGAACGTTTTCGGCCGGCAGGATCTATGATCTGATCGGCGAGGAAGGGGAATGCGTCGTGCGTTTCATCCTGGAGGGTAAGGCGATCGCGGAAGTGCTGAAAGGATGAGGATCAGGAGGCGATCCTGACGTTGTGTTTCCGGTAATCGCCCGGCAGGATGCCATACCGTTCTTTGAACTTTTTATAGAAGAAGGACATGTTTTGATAGCCGACATAATTGATGATCTCGTTGACGGAAAGATCGGAGTTATCCAGGAGCCGTTTGGCTGCGGATAACTTTTCTTTTGATACGAGTTCGTTGAAGGAAGATCCGGTGTGTTTCTTTAAAAGATTGGAAAGGTAGTTCGAGTTGAGCCCGAAGGCATCGGCGGCATCGGAAAGAGTACAGTTCTTGTAATTCTCTTCGATGTAGCGCAGCAAAGGTATGATATAGCTGTTCCTGCTGCGGATGCGGGATGCGGTCATGTGATCGTTCATGATGTTGACCAGTTCCGATATGATCAAAGAGAAGATGTTGTTCTGGATGTCGAGGGTCGCCAGAGACTGGTCGTACCATTCGCAGAGGAATTCTTCAATGAAGACTTTCAGACGGCGGTCATCCTGGGAAGGGAAGAGGAAAAAGGGTTCCCTGGAACTTTGCGTATTGAAGGCGTTGATGAAGAAGTTGGAGACGATCGAAGAGGAGGACAGGCGGTTGAAGAAGTTGTTGGTCAGATGTTTCTGTCCTAAGGCGATCATGACCAGGATGTCTTCTTCTTTCAAAGGCAGGATCGTGTGGACCGTTCCCGGCGCCATCAGGATCAGCTGACCCTGTTCCATCCGGTATTCTTTGCCTTCGATGACCTGTACACAGGAACCCGAATACATATAGGTGATCTCGATCCAGTCATGGATGTGAAAAGGATAATCGCGGAAGCGGGAGTGTTTTCTTACCAGGAAGGGTATGGCGTTGAACTGTGAAGAGATGTTCGCATAGGAAAACTCCATCACATCCAGGCCGTTGACTTTTGTGAACGGGAAGGCAGATGTGTCGGGTCGGATGCCGTTTCGATAGTTTTCTTCCGATGCGGTGATCTGCATGAGTTTTTGTTTCAGTTCTTCCGGCGTCATCGTTGTTTCCTCTCTTTTTTCTTCAAGATAGCAGAAAATCTGTGATTTGGTCAATAAAATCAGAGGTTAACGACATAGGAAGAGATCGTAAAAGCGCATACAATGAAGCTGTAAATACCGATATTGAAAAGATCGGCAAGAAAAAGTAAGACTGGGAATCAGTCAAGAAAGGAAAACTATGGCTAAGAAAGTAGATGTTGAAAAAATACTGGAACTGGTCGGCGGTAAAGATAATGTTTCCAGCGTGACCCATTGTGCGACAAGACTTCGTATCCGTATCAAGGATGATGAGAAGATCGATGCAGATGCGATCAAGGCGATCTCCGGTGTCATGGGCACCCAGAAGAACGTTGGTGAGCTGCAGGTCATCATCGGACCGGCGGTCGACGATGTCTATCAGGATTTCGTGAAGCTGGGAAGCTTCAGGGAAGAGAAAGCTATCGACGAGAATCTCGATGCAGGAAAAGAAAAAGGTTTCAAAGCGGTCGTCAACACCTTCTTTGAAGCCATGACTGGCTGTATCTCGCCGATCGTCTATGCCTTCGTCGTCATGGGCATGTTCAAGTCCGTCACGGCGATCTTCGGTCCGTCTCTGCTTGGCTGGATGACTCCGGAATCCGATATCTATGTATTGATGGACGGTATCGGAACGGCGATCACTTACTTCTTGCCGTTCTTACTGGCGTACTCTTCTTCACAGAAGCTCGGTGCCAACACGGTCATCTCTCTGGTCCTGGCAGCGATCCTGATGTCTCCGGCGATCTCCGGAGTGGTCGCGGCCGGCAATCCGTTCAAGGTCTTCGGTCTGATCCCGATGACACTGATCGATTACAGTTCCTCGTTCTTACCGATCATTCTGATCGTCGCTGTTCAGGTCTATGTTGAAAAACTGCTGAACAAAGTCATTCCGAATGTTTTAAAAACCGTATTCGTTCCGACGCTGACTGTTGTCATCATGGCAGCCTTAGGTCTTTGTGTCTTAGGTCCGATCGGCCAGTGGGCAGGTAACGGTCTGGCGACCCTCGTCCTGGCACTCAGTGAACATGCCGGCTGGCTGGAAGGTGCCCTGGTCTGTGCGCTCTATGTCTTCATGGTCGCCTTCGGTCTGGGCGGACCGGTCTTCTTGGCGACGTTCGCGATCTACATGCAGAACGGTGTCGATTACCTCTACTTCCCTTATATGGCGATCTATGGCATGGCATTGGTCGGCATCGACCTCGCTTATATCCTGAAGACGAGAAAGGCGGAAGAAAAAGAGACAGGTCTGGTTGCTCTCACTTCCCAACTGCTGGGTTCCGTCTCCGAACCGACGATCTACGGTGTCTTATTCAGAAACAAGACTTGTCTGATCGTGGAAGTCATCGCCTGTGCGATCGCCGGCTTCTATTGCGGCCTGAGCCATGCGGGCGTGGTCGGTCTGACGTTCGGTCTTCCGGTCGTCGGATCCTTCATCTGCTTCTCCGGTCTGACGACAGCCAACATGGTCAACGGCTGCATCTCCGTTGCCTTGGGTTTCATCCTTGCCTTTATCGGCACGATGGTCTTATATAAAGAAGAAGCGTGATCAAGTAACAGAAAACAGATATGAATGACCGGGGAGACCCGGTCAGTGACTGAAGAAAGGAGTCATTATGGATCAGTTCCCGAAAAACTTCCTGTGGGGGACGGCGACGTCGGCCATGCAGATCGAAGGCGGCTGCGGCAGTTCGCGACGCGGTCTGAACTTCAACGATATGAATACGGCAGGGACGAAGACATCTCCGCGCATGACGAGTGTCGTACATGCCGACGGGACTTTTGAACAGTATCCGATGTTCTCCAAGGATCTTCCTGCCGGTTCGAAGATGGTCTCGATGGACGATCTTTATTATCCCAACCGCGAAGCGATCGATTTCTATCATCACTACAAGGAAGATATCGCGTTGTTCGGCGAACTCGGTCTCAAGGTCTTCCGCATGTCCATCATGTGGTCCAGGCTCTTCCCCAACGGGGATGAAGAAAGGCCGGATGAAGAAGGCATCGCATTCTATCATTCCGTCTTTGATGAACTGAAGAAGTATGACATCGAACCGCTGGTGACGATCTGGCATTCCGAGGATCCGGTCGGACTGATCAACGGTATCGGCGGCTGGAACAGCCGGAAGATGATCGAATATTTCGACCGTTTTGCCCGGACCGTTCTGGAAGAATATAAAAATGACGTTCATTACTGGCTCACTTTCAATGAACTCAACAACGGCATCATGTTCTTAGACTGGATCAAAGGATCCGGCGATGAAAAAGAAAGAGCGCAGGCGACCTTTCAGCAGCTGCATCACAAGCTGATCGCTTCGGCTCATACCGTGAAGGCGGCACATGAGATCAACAAAGAAAATAAGGTCGGATGCATGATCGCCTATGCGGTCAATTATCCTCTGACGCCGGCGCCGGAAGACAACATGAAACAGCTTGAGACGGCACAATGGCTCAACTGGTATACGGCCGATACGCAGGTCAGGGGCAGATATCCGTACTTTGCGAAAAAGATATGGAACGATCGTTCGATAGAACTGCAGATGGAAGAGGATGATCTGAATGATCTTGCACAGGGAAAAGTCGACTTCTTCTCTTTCTCTTATTATTCGACCTCCTGTGTGACGGCAAAAAAAGACTACGAAGTCTCCGGCGGCAACTTCACCATGGGTGCGAAGAATCCGTATCTGAAATATTCGGAATGGGGCTGGGCGATGGATCCTTCGGGACTGCGTTATGCGCTCAACGAGATCTACGGCCGTTATGAGATCCCCTGCATCGTCGTGGAGAACGGTCTGGGTGCTCTCGATCAGGTCGAAGAAGACGGTTCCATCCACGATCCTTACCGCATCGAATACCTGAGAGAACACATCATGGCCGTCAAAGAGGCTCTGCAGGATGGCGTGAATGTCTTCGGCTACTGCAGCTGGGGCGGGATCGATGAGATCTCCGCAGCTTCCGGCCAGATGAACAAGCGTTACGGTTTCATCCATGTCGATCTCGATGACGAAGGGAATGGTACGTTGAAGAGAAGGAAAAAGGATTCTTTTGACTGGTATAAAAAAGTCATCGCTTCCAACGGCGAAAGACTATAGTTTAAAAAACTCTATCGGCTGATAGAGTTTTTAGTTTGTTTCCAGGCAGATGACGACACCGCGCCGTTCCATGTAGTAGCTGCATAAGCCGCGGGTCGCATGGATCGTGATGTCGGCTTGCGGATACTTGGATAAGACGAGTTCTTTGAGACTTTCGGCGCCTTCGGGATTTTCCGTATGGGTGATGATGGCTTTCTTTCCGTTGAATCCTGCCTTTTCCATCTCTTCCAACAAGACTTTCTGGCATTTCTTCTCGCCTCTGGCTTTGCCGGTAACGGCGATCGTGCCTTCTTGTGTGGCCGTGCCGGTGACGCCGATGTTGAGAACATTGAGCGATGCGGCGACGATCTTGTTGACCCGGCCGTTCTGGGCGAGGTTGTGCAAGGAGAAGAAGGAGAAGAAGAGCCTGGTGGTCTTGAGGTAAGCACGGGCTTGCGCATCGATCTCTTCGAAGCTCAGACCTTGTTTTCTGAGTTCGTCGATCTTCTCGATAAGCAGGATCTCTTCGCCGCCGGTCGATAAGGAATCGATGACGGAGACTTTGGCACCCGGATGTTCGTCCATATACATCTGCGCAGCCGACAGTGCGGAATTGTAAGAGCCGGAAAGCGCGGAAGTGATGGTGACGGCGATGATCTCATCGGCACCTTGGAACGCTTCCGACCAGGCATCGATGCTCGGGCAGGATGTATAGGAACGGTCTTTATACCGTGCAAGATAGTCCAGCATTTCGCTCACATCGAGATCTTCCGCATCGAGGAAGCTTCTTTCGTCGGTGTAGACCGTCAGCGGGACAGTTTTGAAATCTTGAAGATCCGGTGAGTAGAGATCACAGGATGAATCCGCAATAATACGCATAGGAAAAACCTCCATCCATACATGTCAAAATTGTAAGGAGAAACAGACTGTGATAAAATGTACAAAAAGGGGAAAAATGTCACAATAGGGACATTCAAGAGGTTTTTGTAACAGAAGTGAAGATCAAGACGGAACTGAACAACAGAACGGTCGCCACCAGGATGGCGATCGGCAATGCGATCCTCGATGAACTGGAAGAGAAGGAATTCTCCCGGATCAAGGTGAGCGACGTCATACGGCGCGGCAAAGTCTCGCGCATGTCTTTTTACCGTTACTACGAGAATCTTTACGATGCCTTGTGCGATTATCTCAACATCATCGTCAACGGCTATATGATCGAAGGCGGTGAGAAGGACGATCCGGATGTCTTCATGCGTCTGGAGCACATCGAATTTTCTTTGAATTACTTTGACCGTTATGCCAGGTACTTCCTGACTCTCAACAACAAGGGTCTGTATGCGATCCTGGTGGATGCGGTCAATGAATACATGGTCAAGAACATCCTGCCGCAGAAGAAGCTGCACATGTATGAATTGTATGCCTATGCGGGAGGCTTGTTGAATTCCTTCCTGAAATGGGAGGAAGGCGGAAAGAAAGAAAGTGCCCATAATGTCGCTTCGATGATCTACCGGCTCTATGATCACCATAAGCGGGAGATCGATGAGGACCTCTGGGTCTAGACTGTCAGTCAACTGACGGTTTTTTATTGTGAGGAAGCATATGAGAGATGACAAACCGAAAAAGATCCTGGTCCGCGGTGCCAGGGTCCATAATCTGAAAAATATCGATGTCGATATCCCTTTGGACGGGATCACGGCGATCGCCGGTGTTTCGGGATCGGGAAAATCTTCCCTGGCCTTGGGTGTCCTGTATGCCGAAGGATCGCGGAGATATCTGGAATCCTTATCGACCTATACCCGAAGAAGGATGACCCAGGCAGCCCGGGCGGATGTCGATGAAGTTTTGTATGTACCGGCTTCTTTAGCTCTGCATCAGCGTCCGGGCGTTCCGGGCATCCGCTCGACCTTCGGTACGGGAAGTGAACTGCTCAATTCCCTGCGTCTGATGTTTTCCAGACTGGCCAGTCACCGCTGCCCCAACGGTCACTATGTGAAGCCTTCATTTGCGGTGGCGGCCATGAAGGAGATGGTCTGTCCGGAATGCGGTGAGCGTTTCTACGGTCCGGGGGCGGAAGAACTGGCATTCAATTCTTCCGGTGCCTGCAAGTGCTGCGGCGGGACCGGCGTCGTGCGTACGGTCGATATGGAGACGCTGGTGCCCGACAAGGATCTGAGCATCGATGACGGCGCGGTGGCGCCGTGGAATTCTCTGATGTGGTCTTTGATGACCGATGTCTGCCGGGCGATGGGTGTGCGGACGGATGTGCCGTTCAAGGATCTGACGAAGGAAGAAAAGGACATCGTCTATGACGGTCCGATGGAAAAGAAACATATCTTCTACCGTCCCAAAGGCAAGGACAATCCTTTGGCGGCGGAGATGGATTTTACCTATTATTCCGCCAAGGCGACCGTGTTGAATGCCTTGAACAAGATCAAGGACGAAAAAGGCATGAAGCGGGTGGAGAAGTTCTTGAAGGAAGACGTCTGCCCGGAATGTCACGGGACCAGGCTCTCTGAGGCGGCCAGGGCTCCGAAGATCATGGGTCTGTCTCTGGATGAAGTCTGCAAGATGACTTTGAAAGATTCGATCGATTGGGTAAAAAAGATCCCTTCGTCTTTGCCTCAGGAGATGGTGCCGATGGCGGAAAAGATCATCGAGTCCTATCTCGATACGGCAAAACGGCTGATGGAGCTCGGGCTGGGTTATCTGAGTCTTGACCGGGCTTCTTCGACCTTGTCGACCGGTGAGCGGCAGAGGATGCAGCTGGCAAGAGCTGTGCGCAATGCGACGACCGGCGTCTTATATGTGCTGGATGAACCTTCGATCGGCTTGCATCCGGCGAACATCGTCGGGCTTAACGGCGTCATGCAGGATCTGGTCAAAGACGGCAATACCGTCATCCTGGTCGATCACGACGTGCAGATCCTCAAACAAGCCGACCACATGATCGAACTGGGTCCCAAGGCCGGTGCGGACGGAGGCAGGATCATTGCGCAAGGAAGCATCGAAGAGATCGAAAATAACGGGGCATCGTTGATCGCTCCGTATCTCAACGACAGTCAGCGGATCGAAGCGATCGATCATGGCAGGAAGCTGTTTGAAGACGGTCTCATCGAAATGGAGACGGAGGCCATCCATACGGTCAAGCCGTTGAAGGTAAAGATCCCGAAGAATTCTTTGACGCTGGTGACCGGCGTGTCGGGATCCGGCAAGACGACGATGGTCCTGGAGAGTCTGATCCCGGCTCTGGAACATTTATGTTACGGAAGACCTTTGCCGGCGCATGTGAAGAAGATCGAAGCGGACGGCATCGCACAGGTCAAACTGATCGATGCGACGCCGATCGGTATCAATGTGCATTCGACCGTGGCGACCTATGCCAACGTCCACGATGAACTGCGCAAGATCTTTGCGAAGACCGACGATGCCAAACGGCTGGGCTATAAGGCTTCCGATTTTTCCTACAATACGGGATCGCTGCGCTGTGAGAACTGCGACGGTACCGGTCAGGTGTCTTTGGACGTGCAGTTTCTGCCGGATGTCGACGTACCTTGTCCGGTCTGCCGGGGCAGCCGCTATGGCAATACGGCGAAGAAGATCATCTATACCAATAAAGACGGTCAGTCGGCGTCTTTGCCGGAACTGATGGACATGGATGTCGAACATGCCCTGAAGTTCTGCGCGAAGCTGAAGAGTGTCGCCTCACGGCTGGAGATTTTGAAAGATCTCGGCCTGGGTTATCTGACTTTGGGCGAAGAGACCCCGAGCCTTTCGGGCGGGGAAGCCCAGAGGCTCAAGCTGGCCTATGAGATGGGCCGGAAGCAGAGTGATACGCTCTTCGTCTTCGATGAACCGACGATCGGCTTACATCCCAAAGACGTGGAGACGCTGCTGCAGGTCTTCGCTTCGTTCAAGCAGCTCGGTGCCACGATCGTCGTCATCGAACATGACCTCGATGTGATACGCAATGCCGACTACATCATCGACATGGGTCCCGGCGGCGGAGAGGACGGCGGAAGGATCGTCGCCTGCGGCACGCCGTCGCAGATCAAGGAAAACAACGACAGCATCACCGGATCGTTCATCTGACAGGAAGGTCTCCATGACCTTCTTTGTTGGTGATACCATAGAATAGAACAAGCATATGAAGATGAGACCGTATATATTCCGTAAAGTTCTGCATATGATCGCGTGTTCCATCACAGCTCTTATTCTGATGAAGATGAGGACCTGGACCCACGTGATCTATGCCTCGCTGACCGCGATCGTTTTGATCTATCCTCTGCTGGATCACTTCGAGAAGTATCCTGCCTACCGGCGTTTCTTCGTGGAGAAGGGACCGGGGGAGGTCAAAGAGTCGCTGGTCTTACTGTTTGCGATGCTGATGATCATCACGTTCGTCGGCTGGGGGATCTTCGACAACAAGTATACGGTCCTGGCCGCCCTGCTGATGTGGGGTCTGGGCGATGCTTCGGCCGCTCTGGTGGGCATTCCTTACGGGAAGCACAAGATCGCTCACAAGTCTCTGGAAGGGACAGCGGCGATGTTCGCCGTCTGTTTCCTGGCGGGCTTGGGGATCTTGTCCGCTTTCACAGACTTTTCGATGGTCAAGATCTTGCTGAGCGTCTTTGTTTCCGCTTTGTGTGCCAGTCTTTGCGAACTGTTCTCACCGACGAAGGCCGATACCTTCACGGTGCCGATCCTGACGCTGCTTTGTCTGCAGCTGCTGGAGATGATGATCAAGATATAAACATAAAACCATGCCATTACAGATATCGAGAAATGATTTACGTAAGATCAAGGCCGATGCGATCGTCGATCCGACGGATGTTTTTCTTTCGGGTTCCGGAAGCATCGACAGGCGCATCCACGAACTGGCCGGCGAGGGACTGAAAAAAGAACTGGAAGCGATCGCTTCGATCGAACCGGGGCAGGCTGTGATCACGGGCAGTCATGATCTGAAAAACTGCCGCTACATCATCCATACCTGCGGTCCGCAATATGTCGACGGGAAGCATGAAGAAAAGGAGATCCTTGCCTCCTGTTATAAGGAGTGCCTGAAGATCGCTGCGGAGAAGGAACTTTCTTCGATCGCTTTTCCTCTGATCGCCTCGGGGACTTTCGGTTTTCCGAAAGGACAGGCTCTGAAGACCGCCAACGATACGATCTGTGACTTCCTTCTGGACAATGAGATGGATGTCTTCCTGTTGGTCTATGACAAGGAATCTTTTGATACCGCCGGCAGGCTTTACAGCGACATCAAGGATTATCTCGACCGCAACCTGCCGCAGGCTCCTTTGCAGGTGAGTTCCTCCTATCACAAGGAGAAACCGAAAAAGCGCAAGGCTTCTTCCTACATCAAACCATCTGCTAAGAAGATGGAAAAAATGGAAGAGGAAATGGAGTATTCCTTCAATGCGGCTTCATTTTCGGATGCTTCTTTGCCGGATCAAGTCTTTGAACCGGATGAGTCGTTTTCGCAGTGCCTGATCCGCATGATCGATGAGAAGCAGATGCTGGACCCGGAGGTCTACAAGCGGGCCAACATCGACCGCAAACATTTCAATCACATCAAAAATGAGATCCATTACCGGCCGAAAAAAGAGACGGCCGTTGCCTTAGCCATCGGCATGCGTTTGAATATGGAAGAGACCGCGGCCTTGTTGGAGCGGGCGGGTTTCGTCCTGTCGCGTTCTTCGAAGTTCGATCTGATCATCCGCTATTGCATCGAACACAAGATCTACAATATCTTTCAGATCAACGAGATCCTGTTCTCGCACGACCAGAGAACACTGGGCTGTTAAATGTCGTCCGGCAGACGACCATAAGTATTTTTGATTATTTTATGATGTGATCGTAGAAACGATCACGTTTTAAAAGGAGGAAATACTTATGAAAAAAGATCTGACGGAACTGGTATTCATTTTGGACCGCAGCGGGTCGATGTCCGGACTGGAGTCCGATACGATCGGCGGATTCAATTCGTTCATCGAGAAACAGAAGGAGACGGAAGGCGAGTGTCTGGTCTCGACCGTCCTGTTCAATCAGAAGAGCCGGGTCATCCATGACCGCATCGATCTCAAGGAGATCGATAAGATGACTAAGAGCGATTATCTGGCGTCGGGGACGACGGCACTGATGGATGCGATGGGCGATGCCATCCGCCACATCCGCAATGTCCATAAGTATATAAGAAAGGAAGATGTGCCGGAAAAGACGGTCTTCGTCATCATCACCGACGGTCTGGAGAATGCGTCGCACAAGTATTCTTCCGATGAGGTCAAGAAGATGGTGAAGGCGCAGAAGGAGAAGGGCTGGGACTTCCTGTTCCTGGCGGCCAACATCGATGCGGTGGAGACGGCGAAGTCTTACGGCATCGAAGAGGAATACAGCGTCGACTTCACGAACGATCAGACCGGTGTGAAGAAGAACTTCGAAACGCTGGCAAAGGCGGTCACAAGTTACCGCATGGAGAAGTGCATCGCTGCGGACTGGAGCGATGAGATCAAGAAGGATCATAAGAAAAGGGGGAGATGAGATGTACGGTGCGATCATCGGCGATATCGCCGGATCAAGGTTCGAATTCAATAACCGGAGGTCCAAGGACTTCGAATTGTTTCATGAGACCGATTCGTTCACGGACGATTCGGTCATGACGGTCGCCGTCGCCAGGGCTTTGGCGGAGACGAAAGGAAAGGACTATGAAGGTCTTGAGGAGCAGCTGATCTATTGGATGCATGAGATCGGACGGCGTTATCCCGACAGCGGTTACGGCGGAAGATTCTATCACTGGATCATGGGCAACGAAAAGCGTCCTTACAATTCGTTCGGCAACGGGTCGGGGATGCGCACCGCAGCCTGTGCCTGGTTTGCGGAAGATCTTGAACAGTGTCTTCATCTGGCAAAGATCTGTGCTGCTGTCACGCATGATCATATCGAGGGCATCAAAGGCGCCCAGGCGATCAGCGCTTCCATCTTCCTGGCGCGGACGGGAAAGACGAAAGAGGAGATCGCGGACTATGTGAAAAAGCAGTTCTACGATCTGGGTTTCACCCTGGATGAGATCAGAGAAACGTACCGTTTCGATGAGACGTGTCAGGGTTCCGTACCGCAGGCGATCGAGGCATTCCTGGAGTCGGAGAGCTTCGAGGACTGCATCCGCAATGCGGTCTCGATCGGCGGGGATTCCGATACGATCGCCGCGATGGCCGGAAGCATCGCCGAAGCCTATTACGGCCTGCCGGAGGGCTTCAAGGAAAAGGCGGACAATTATCTGGATGACTATCTCAAAGAAAGGCTCGATGAGGTATTCCAAGTCCTTTTCGGTTAGAATGGAAACATAAGAGGTAAACTTATGTTTCTGATGATCGGTGTCAATGACAAGGAAGAACAGCTGGATTATGAAGGCGTGATGACTTGCGATGTCTGCGGGGCGTATGGAAGATATGAGGTGTTCCTGGTCTGCAGCGTCCTGTATCTGTTTTTCATCCCGACCTTCCGTTTCAATTACCGTTATTATGTGCGGACTTCCTGCTGCAGCACCTTATACGAGCTTGATCCGGAGATCGGTAAAGTGATCGCCGACGGCGAACGTGTCCGCATCACGGAAGATGATCTTCATCTGCTGAACAGAGGGCGGACGTATAAGAAATGTATCTATTGCGGATATGCGACGGGGGAAGACTTCGAGTATTGCCCCAAATGCGGAAACAAGTTTTAAAAAACACTGCCCATGCAGTGTTTTTTTGATCAATCGTTGTTGAAATAATCTTTGTCATGCCAGCTGTGCCCGCAGCTGGTGCAGCGATAGGTCTCTTTGATGCTGCCGGAAGGATCGAAGTTCTTGATGACATCGATCTGGCGGGATCCGCATTCCGGACAGGTATAGACCCCTGCGGTGAAGGTTCCGCCGCTTGCGGCACTTAGGTCTTTGGAGTCGAGCTTTTCCGACATATTGATCTCCTTATTGATCTACTATGATACGTTATCACAGTGAAAAGATTGTGTAAAGGTCTATAAAATACGCCAGTTACAGCCGAAGTAGCGGGAAGAGGTCTTGGCGGCATGTTTGATCTTGTCGGCGGCATTGAGGATGTACTTGTGGCCTTTGTCGTTGGGCTGGTTTTTGATCCATTCGACGGCCTTGTTGAGGTTGTCGTATTCCTCGAGGATGACGCTGCCGTTCATGCGTAAAACTTTGCGGACCTGGTCGGGATAGCGGTCGGGATCGACGTATTCCAAAAAGGCATCGAAATTGCGGTCGCCGGTCTTCATCTTTTCGTGGACCATCTTGAGCAGCTTGGCATCGTCCAGGGCGTTGTGGTTCTGATCCCCCATATCCTTGTCGAAGAACTTTCCGAGTTTTTCCAGAGAGATGGTCTTGTTGACATAGAAGAATTCCTTGAGTTCTTCGGAACAGTCGTACATGTTCAGATATAAGAAACTCAGCATCGCCGCTTCTTTGAATGAGGAAGCGGAAGAGAAATTATTGTAGACGAAGTCGAAATCGCCGGTCCCGTAGTTGATGAATTCGGGACAGTCGTAGCGGGCACACCAATCGTAGAAGGATTCGAAGACTTCGCTTGAGGAAGGGGCTTCGTCGACCTCTTCCTGGCAGATGCCGGTGATCTCTTCGATGCGGGGCGTGATCGGATCGTCGGTATGGACCAGGGAATAGAATTCTTCGTCTTTTTCATTGACGGCACCGACCGAGATGATCATTTTTCCGTTTTCGCTTGCTTCAAAATCGATGTAGTATCTCATTCCTTTTATCTTATCAGAAGTGTAGTATCATGGAAACATGATCAAGGCTGTGATTTTTGATTTTGACGGTACGGTCGGTGATACGGAGCCGTTTTATGCGAAGAATTTTGATGAGACGATGCGGGAATTCGGTGTGGTCTGCGATGAAGAGGATCAGATCTCATTCATCGGTTTCGGCCCTTATGACAAAGTGAAGATCCTGGAAAAGAAATACGGCATCACGGTCGATGCGGATGCGGTGACCGTGAGTTTCCGCAAAAAGAATGCCGAGCGCTTTCCGAAAGATGCTTCCTGTCTTCTGTTTCAAGATGTCCTGCCTTGTCTGGAGGCATGTAAGGAAAGAGGACTGAAGCTGTATATCTGTTCCAATACGGATTCCGACAGAGTCACGAAGATGATCGGCCAGATGGGGATCGCCGCATATTTCGACGGCGTATCGGGAAAGGATCTGTGCAAGGCAAGGAAACCTTCGCCTGTTCCTTATCTTTATATGCTGGAACGCTACGGCTATGACAAGGAAGAAGTCCTGGCTGTCGAGGATTCCGTGGGCGGAGTGAAGTCGGCCAAAGATGCGGGTCTTTTGACCGTCGGCCTCGAGCGGGTGAGGGGGCTTTATCTTGAGGATGCCGATGTCCATATCGCTTCCCTGAACGGGCTCTTGAAAGTGCTGGACGGGTCGAACGTTTGACCTGTATGTTCGTCTTGTTTGATGCGATAATAAGAGTATGAACAGGATACCTTATGAATCCTATGGAAAGATCTTCGATGCTTTGAGGGAGGCAGGTTATTCCTCACAAGAAGCGGAACAGCTGCTTTGCGATGTGATCGCCGATCAGCGGGACTTTGACAATTACGGTGAGCGGATCCGCAGGATCCTGCAGGACCTGAAAGAAGATCTGAAAAGCTGAGCCCGGAAGGGCTTTTTTTGACGGTACAAATTTTCGGACAACCTATTTTGAGGATCGATTTATCCTTGTATCAGGGAGAGAAGGATGAAGGAAGAGTATACACAAAGCGATCTGTTCAAGATCCATACCTATATCTTTGATAATTATAAGGAACTGCAAAGAAGCACTTTATGCGGCTGTTATCGCTGCGAAAAGACATTTTTCCCGTATGAGGTGAAAGACTTCGTGCTGGATGAAGACGGCGGTCTGAGCGCCTTATGCCCGTATTGCGAGAGCCTGTCGGTGATCTCGGATGCCTCCGGTTACCGCATCAGCAGGACGCTTCTTCACAAGATGAAGAAACAGTGGTACTGAAGGCAGGAAACAATCTTTTCATTTATATATAAGAAAATATAAGATGGAGTAAAGAAATAAACGGAGGCAGGTCATGCATATCGTGTTTTTCGATATCGATCAGACGCTGGCGGACGGAAAGACCGTTCCCGAAAGTGCGAAAGAGGGTCTGAAGATCTTAAGAGAAAACAAAGATCTCGTTTTTCTGTGCACCGGACGCAATATCAGCTATGTGAAGAACAATTTTGCGGACTATGCCGACGGTTTCATCACCAATAACGGCAGACTTGCCTATTACAAGGATGAGGTCATCTTTTCGGCGCCTGTAGAAAAGGAAACGGTGAAGGAGCTTTTAATCAGACTGGAAAAACTGAATGCCGGTGCGGTCTTTCATTCCCTGAACAAAGGCTTTTATGCGGGACCGGAAGAGCTCTATGCGCCGATCACGGCGACCGGGGATCCCGGCTATATCGATCAAGGCGTCGAGGAAGAAAAAGACTACTACAATCTCGACGTCAGTTTCAAAGACAAGGCACACGCGGAAGCGATCAAAGAGGCGTTGAAGGATCTCTGCGTTTGGAATCCGCACGGCCCTCATCCCAGCGCCGATCTGACCATCATCGGTGTCGACAAAGGGGATGCCCTGAAAGCTGTTGCGAAACATTTCAAAGTGAAGACGGAAGACACCTATGCCTTCGGTGACGGGATCAACGACATCGTCATGATCAAAGCGGCAGGGCACGGCATCGCCATGGGCAATGCTTTTAAGGAGACGAAAGAGGCCGCCGAATATATCACGGACAAGATCGATGAGGACGGCGTCTATAACGGATTGAAACATTACGGACTGATAGGAGGGAAGGATACGGTGAGATTGGAGACGGAGCGTTTGTTGTTGAGGCCATGGGAGCTTTCAGATGCGGAAGATTGTTTTAAATATGCGAAAGATGAACGGGTCGGTCCGGCTGCCGGCTGGCCGCCGCATCAAAGCACAGAAGAATCGAAAGAGATCATCGAAAAGGTCCTTCGCGTTCCCGAGACTTATGCGATCGTTTTAAAAGAGACGGGCGAAGTCCTCGGCAGCATCTCCTTACACTTTCATTCCGATCTGGCGGAAAAAGACGACGAGGCGGAGCTCGGCTACTGGCTCGGCGTACCTCATTGGGGGAAGGGCATCATGACCGAAGCCGGGAAAAGGATACTGGCGCATGGCTTTGCAGATCTTCATCTCGAAAGGATCTGGGCAGGCTACTATGAGGGCAACGAACGTTCCCGGCGCGTTCAGGAGAAACTCGGTTTCCGATATGTACGCACGACGGAAGGACTGGAAGTCAAACAGATGAAGGAATTCCGTACCGGTCACAGCAATCTTCTGACGAAAGAAGACTGGCTGAAGACGAGATGAAAGCGATGCACAGAAAGATCTCATACGATATGGGATCTTTTTTGTCTACCGAAAACCCCCGGATAGTCCGGGGGTTCCGTATAGCTTCAGCGTTGAGTGAAGTATTTCATAAAAGTCCTCCTTACGATACACTTCAATTGCAGCCTGCCAGTTGCATTGAAAGAAAGTAAGGAGGACTTTTATGTTTTACTATGATTGAACTAAGTAATACACTGGCTCACACAGCCCGGAACTGCAAATATCACATCGTCTTTGCCCCGAAATACAGAAGAAAGGTGTTCTATGGACAGATCAGGTCGGATGTCAAGGAGATCATCAGGCAGCTCTGCTTTCAGAAAGGAGTGGAACTTCTTGAAGGAGAACTTTGCCCCGATCATGTGCATATCCTGGTCGCGATCCCTCCGAAACTGTCTGTTTCTTCCTTCATGGGATATCCCAAGGGCAAAAGCTCCATGATGATCTATGAGAAGTACGGCAACCTGAAGTTCAGGTACAGAAACAGACAGTTCTGGTGCAGGGGATACTATGCGGATACAGCAGGAAAGAACACAAAGAAGATTCAGGAATACATCGAAAACCAACTCCGAAAAGACGAAGAGATGGAACAGCTGACACTTGAAGGATTAGACCCGTTCACGGGTAAGAAGAGGTAACAGTCCGCAAGTGGCAGGCTGTTTGAAGCGCGTAGACGCGCCGCTGTTATGATAAGGCCCTCGTGGCCGCACGAGAAGAACCACCGGCTATGCCGGTGGGTCACTTTTTGTTGGAAAGATGACGAGTACTCCTTTATAATATAGGCAGCAGATGGATAAGACCGTTTTAAGTCAGCAGATCGCTCGAAGAGTGAAGGAAGAAGGCGGCAGAGTCTTTTATGTCGGAGGTTTCGTACGTGACTTCCTTCTGGGTGTCGAAAACAAGGATGTCGATATCGAGGTCCACGGGATCACACCGGAAAAGCTGAAAGAGATCCTGGAAGAGTTTGGCGAACCTTTGAGTTTCGGAAAGAGTTTCGGTGTCTATTCTTTGAGGGGATATGACATCGACATCGCCATGCCAAGAAGGGAAAGGGCGATCGGAAAGGGACATCGGGATTTTGAGATCGATGTCGATCCTTTCATCGGTCTTAAGGAAGCGGCCAGACGCAGAGACTTTACGATCAACGCTCTGATGAAGGATGTACTGAGCGGAGAGATCATCGACTCGTTTGGCGGGCTGGAAGACTTGAGAAACAAGGTCCTTCGCTGTGTCGATGAGAAGACTTTCATCGAAGACCCGTTGAGGGTACTTCGGGCGGCGCAGTTTGCCTCACGTTTCCGTTTTTCCATCGAAGAAAGGACACGCGGCTTATGCAAGACCATCGATCTGAGCACCTTGCATAAAAGCAGAGTGGAAGAAGAACTCAAGAAGGCACTGCTCAAGTCCGATTCTCCTTCCGTGTTCTTTAAAAGCCTTCTTGAAATGGATCAGCTGAAGTACTGGTTCAAAGAGCTTGAGGATCTTGTGGGTCTCAGACAGGATCCCATATACCATCCGGAGGGCGATGTCTTCGTCCATACGATGGAAGTACTTGACCGCGGCTGTTCCTACCTTGACAAGGTCAAAGAGCCTTATGCCTTTATGTTGTTATGCCTGAGTCATGACTTGGGCAAGATCCTGACGACGGAAGAGATCGACGGCCGCATCCATTCTTACGGCCATGAGATCCAAGGCCTTGGCCTGATCAAAACGTTCCTCTGCCGTTTCACAGAGGAAAAGGATCCTTTGAAGTATGTTTTGAACATGACGCCGTTACATATGCGTCCGTTCTCTCTCGCCTCAGCGAAATCATCGGTCAAGTCCACCAACCGGGTCTTTGATGAAGCGCTGCAGCCGGAGGATCTCATCTACTTCTCTCTTGCCGACAAAGGAGACAAAGCAAAAAAAGAAGAGATCGATTTTCTTTTCGAGCGTTATGAGATCTACAAGGAGTATATGGAAAGAGATTACGTCAAAGGAACGGATCTCATCGAGGCCGGTCTCAAGCCCGATGAGAAATTTTCGCAGATCCTTGACTATGCCCATAAGCTCAGACTGGCAGGCGTAAACAAGGATGCCGCACTGAAACAGACACTGGCGTACGCAAAGAAGCTGTAGGAAGATGGAAAACTTACGGAAGCTTACGGTCTTACATTCCAACGATCCGCACGGAGCTTTTTATCCCCGGGAAAAAGAGGGGAAGCTCGTCGGCGGGATCTCTTTTCTTGCGAACGAGCTCACAAAGCTTCGCAAAGAAGAAAACTGTCTTTATGTGATCGCCGGTGACCTGTTCAAGGGATCTTTGATCGATGCGGATTTCAAAGGGATCTCCACGATCGAACTGATCAATCTGCTGGAGCCGGATGCGGTGACCATCGGCAATCATGAGGCCGATTACGGGATCGGACATCTTCTCTTTCTGGAGAAGTGTGCCCGTTTCGACATCATCAATGCCAATCTGCGTGTCACCGGTTCCGGGAAGCGCCTGTTTGAACCTTATAAGACCGTTGAGGCAAACGGCATCAAGGTCATGTTCATCGGGCTGGTGACGAACGAAGTCCTCATGTCCGGCGGAAACGGAGATCTTGTCTATGATTACTTACAGGTCGATGATGCCTTGCATGAGACAAAGATGATCATCGACGCCTATCGGACCGAAGATGTCGATGTGACGGTCTTAGTCACGCATATCGGCTATGAGGAAGACAAGAGGCTTGCGGAAAGGATCGATCCGAAGCTTCACATCGATCTGATCGTCGGTGCTCATTCTCACACCCTGCTGAACAAACCGAAAGTGATCAACGGCATCCCGATCGTACAGGTCGGTTCCGGTTTCGAACATCTCGGCAGGTTCGACTTACAAGTCGATGTGAAGGATCACCGGCTGGCGGACTATGCGTGGTCCTGTATCGATATCGATTCCGATCACTGCAAAAAAGACAGCCTGATGGAGGAAGTTTTGGCGGCGTACGGCGGACGTTCGAAGTTCAGGAACGATCAGATCCTGACGACCTTCCAAAGGACGCTGAGTCATCCTTCCCGCAGGGAAGAGACCGAATTGAGCAATCTGTTTGCCGACCTGATGGCAAAGGGATCGAGCTTTGATGTGATGATGCTGGGGACGGGATCGTTCCGCGGAAAGAAACTGGGACCGGTGGTGGACTATCGCAGTTTCCGTGAAACCTATCCTTTCAGCAATGCGATCTTCATGATGGAAGTGGACGGCATGACGTTCCGGAAGATGTGTCATCATTTTCTGAAAGCATCTTATCAGTCCAAGGGTTCAAGCGAGTACTACGCTTTTTCCAAGGGCGTGAATGTCGCTTACGATGTAAACAGCGATACGCTGATCCTTTGTTCCTATGAAGGCAAGGAGATCTCTGAGGAAGATCACCTCCGCCTTGCCTTACAGGAATTCCATCTGAACAACTGTGAAGAGTTCCTCGGAGTGAGCCCGCAGGAACTGAGTATGTATGGAAGCCCCGTCGAAGTCGTGCACAATGACGTTACGACGTACGAGGAACTGCTTTCCAACAGTTTTGAACTTGACGGCCGTGTAGAAGGCCGTACGAAGATCATCCGATAAATAGATCTTTTCTTCATGATCTTCGTGAAATATTAGGATAAAAAATATATGTTTTTTTCAAAATTACCCGCAATACTGATCGACAGTGAAAATGTCGGATCGACCTGGACGGGTCTCTTATCGAAAGACGAGAGGTTCGAACTTTATATCTGTGTCACGGAAAATGCCAAGAGCCTGAACTTCACGCTTCTCAAACAGCTCACCGATGAGCACCGTTACAAGATCAACATCATCGAATGCAAGCCGGGCAAGAATTCTTTGGATTTCTACCTGTCTTCTTATCTCGGTTATCTGATCGGCAAGAACAAACATTCTTCCTATACCGTCGTATCGCAGGATACCGGTTATGATTCCGTGATCGAATACTGGTGCAACGAAGGCTATGATGTCAAACGCATCAATACCAAGCCGGAGACACCGAAGAAGGCTTCCCGCAAATCTTCCAAGAAGAAGAGCGAACCGATGCCGCAGAAGAATCCGCAGAAGAAAGACAACAGGCAGCTTCCGGTCTTAAGGAAGCAGCAGTTACCTTCCCTGCAGGTCAACGACCGGCAAAAGACGGAGAACAAGCCTCAGCAAAGGCCGGAAAACAAAGCTTCCGAAACGGACCGTTCCCATCAGATCTCTTCCGAGAAACGGGTCATCCTCAAGGATATGAACAAGGAGAACAAGCGCCCTGTTCAGAATGAACCGAAAAAAGAAATAAGACCTGTTCAGAACGAAGCGAAAAAGGAAAACCGGCCGGTCCAGAATGAAGTGAAAAAAGAGGCTGTTCCTGTGAATGACGAAGTCAAAAAAGAGGCCGTCCCTGTCCGCAATGAAGTGAAGAAGGAAGAAGCAGCGGTCAAGAAAGAAGAGCCGGTGCAGAAGAAAAAGACCGCTTCCAAGAAGCAGCCGAAGAAGAAAGAAGCTTCCGAAAACAAGGAAGCCGAACAGAAGAACGAGGTCAAAGCAGAAAGAAAGACGGTCCTGGCAAAGGATACCGTCAAAGAAGTTCTGAAAGAGCTTCCGGAAAACGAGGCCGAGGAGATCATCAAATATCTCGATAAGGTCCCGCAAGAAAAACGGGCAGATAAGAATTATATCTATCGGGGACTGGTGAGGAAGTTCAAGAGAGAAAAAGGCCTGGCCTTCTATTCTCTGGTAAAGAAGGACCTGGAGAGATTCTACAGGCAGGAAGATCAGCAGTAAATGCGAAGAAGACCCTTCTCAGGAAGGGTCTTAATATTGCCAAGGCAATGATTCGGAAGGAACAGTGCTGCCTTCTTCGACCGCTTTTCTTAAGCAGACGGCCATATAGGCATCCTGCAGAGCTTCACGCAAAGGATAAGGATCTTTTCCCTCCGCCAGGGAAAGAAGATGAAGGGCGACCGCAGTCTCATCTTCGCTCAGACCGCATCTTCCGAAGGGCGCTTCGTACAGAAGCCTGTCATCCAGAGCGATCGCATCGATCTCTTCATACGTGTAGAGATTGGGATTTTCATCGTCCGTATGTACGGTATGGTGAACGACGTTCATTTTTTGAGTTTGGACATCGCCGTGTTCATCGAGAACAACGAGTTCGTCGTTGCAAAGTTCGCCTTTGACGCCTTGTATCTTGTATAGATCATTTCGGATCGGGGAACGGTACTGTTCGGAGTCGAAGTCATAGGCGCAGACTTTTCCGTTTTGAAATTCGAACAAGGCGAGGACACGGTCCTTGAAGGCTGTGCTTCCGTCGCGGTAGCGCTGATAGCGGTCAAGGGTCTTGCGCGTTTCAAAGGAAAAGCGTCTGGCAGAGATCTTGAAAGGTTCGCTGACATCGATGTCCAGGAAGCTTCGCATCAAAGAGATGCCGTGGTACTCATGCGCCAGGGAAAGATAGAGATAATCGGTCTTGCCGATACAGCCTGTCTGAAGGATCTTCTTGCGGGCGATGTTGGAAGGGTAGAGGTGATATTGTTCGGAAAAAAAGATCCGGCTTCCTTTTTGGTGAAGGTCCCACAGTTGCTTGAGCGTATCGATGTCCATGGCCGAGGGCGTCTCCCCGGAGACCAGAAAGCCCCGTTTTGCCCATTCCATGGAGACAGAAGCGATGTGGGCTTTGTCGACGGCCACGACGACGATATCCGGTGACATAGCGATGCATCCTTCGACCGATGTCGATGTCCGGATGCCATACGTCTCTTCCATGCGTTTCGCCTTTTCTTCCGTCCGGCACAACATGGCACAGAGCTCGAAATGCTGCGGCAGGGCAGAGATGACACGTACATAATACAGAGACCGCCAGCCGGAACCGACGATCAGGATCTTTGTCTTTTTCATAGTCCCATTATCTCTTGAAGAGACCGCCAAGTCCATATGCGCTCCCGCAGAATGAAATAACGAGTGCCCTTGCGTATGTTAGAATTGAAGTATGGGCAAGGACGGAAGTTTCTTGTTTTGAATATCTGAAACTTCGCTGTCCTTTTGATCAAAGATCATAAAATGAAGACGGTCACATATAAGACAATGATGGGAAGCTTTCTGGGAAAGGAATACGAAGACACGTATGTCTTTTCCGGCATCCCTTATGCCAAGGCGGAACGTTTCGGATACGGCAGGCGGATCGACGCTTACGAAGGAGTCTTCGATGCGACGAAGATGTCGAAGGCCTGTCCCCAATACCGTCAGTATCATCTCGATCTTTCGGATCCCGAACGTCTGTTCTATCACAAGGAGTTTCGGGAAGGCCTGGAATTTCAATACGATGAGAACTGCCTGGATCTCAACATCTATGTCCCGAAAGGCGGGAAGGATGTGCCGGTCCTGGTCTTTTTTCATGGCGGCGGTTTCAATTCCGGCTGCAACGAGGAAGAACCGTTCCGGGGCTATGAACTGGCGAAGCGGGGCATCCTGACGGTCTTTGCCAATTACCGGGTCGGTGTCCTAGGTTACTTCTGTCATGAGGAGATCAAAAAGAAGTATGGCCGCAACGGCAACTTCGGTCTCGACGACCAGCTGCAGGCACTGCACTGGGTCAAGGAACACATCAAGGAATTTGGCGGTGACAGTGAAAACATCACGGTCATGGGGCAGAGCGCCGGTGCCATCTCCGTCCAGTATCTGTGTCTGGATCATGAAAACGAAGGCCTGTTTCAAAGGGCGGTCATGATGTCGGGAGGCGGTGCCTTCCCGAAGTTTGCCCTGCCGAAGCGGGCGGAAGAGACTTATGATTACTGGCATGAACTGATGAAGCTGTCCGGATGTGAGGATTTCGAACAGTTCAGGACGGCGGATCTGCAGACGATCCACGACGCCTATGAACTGATCCGGAAGAAAAGGAAAGACAGTGTCTACAATATGATGCCGGTCGTGGACGGTGTTCTTTTGAAAGATAAAGTCGATCGATTGATCGGGGATCCGCTGAAGATCGCCTACATGATCGGTCATACCAATTGCGATCTCTATGCGCCGGTCATGGCGTACATCGGAAGGAAGTTTGCCAAAAAGAACGGTGCCTATGTCTATTACTTCGACATCGATCAGCCGGGAGATGACAACAGGGCTTTCCATTCCTGCGATCTGCGCTACATGTTCGGGCGGCTGGATACGTCCTGGCGGCCGTTCCGGGAAAGGGACTATGAAGTCTCGAAGCAGATGATGAGATATCTTTCGCAGTTCTGCAAGACAGGCGATCCCAATGAAAAAGGCCTGCCGCTGTGGCGGAAGACCAATAACAACGAATGTAACGAGCTGTGTTTCACTTTGAAAGAGACGAAGATGGGCAAGCCGTCGTATAGGAAATTGATCAAGAATATGTTGGAAAAAGGAGCACCGAAGGCATGAAGTTCAAACACCGGTTCAAGCTGCACAGCGCCGAAGAACATACGCGCATCTATGAAAGCGACGGCGTCTTCCTGCGCATCGACTTCATCAAAGATATGCTGCGGGTGGCACTGATCAAAAATGAAACGCTCCTTCCGACCTTCAGCATCGATCCCGGTCATACGGGGATCCCGGAACAAGGCAGAGACAAGCTTTCTCTGGAGGGTTTTGAACTGTGTTCGCCCGAGGTCTTTGAAGATGAGGAAGAGATAAGTTTCCGTCATTGTGACATGGATGTGAAGATCGAAAAGCTCAACTTCCGCATCACGGCTTCCAATGAACGGGGGATGCTCTATCGGGACCGGAACGGTCTGGCCTACAACTTCGCCGGAGAACTCGGTGAAGGTTCCGTTCATTTTACGGGAAGGGAAGAAGGACGTTATGTCTATGGCTTAGGCGACAAGTCCGGACCGGTCAACAAGGATCATCGCCGCTACAAGCTCGATACCGATGATGCGATGGGTTTCAAAGCCGAATATTCCGATCCTTTGTATAAGTATCTGCCATTCTATATCTGCGAAAACAAGGCAGGAGCTTACGGGATCTATTACGATACGTATTCGGAAGGTGAGATCGACTTCGGCAAGGAACATGACAATTATTATGAGCCGTTCGATTCGATCCGTTATGAAGAGGAAGACACGGTCTTCTATATCCTGTTTGGAACTGTGCGGCAGATCATCAAAGATTTCGTCCATATGTGCGGCGGGATCGGCGAAGTTCCGGACTGGGCGTTTTCGTATTGCGGTTCGACGATGGAATATACGGATGCGGAGGATGCCGATGCGCGTCTGCGCAGTTTCATCAAAAACTGTGAAGACTACGGCATCAAGGCTGGAGGTTTCTATCTGTCGAGCGGTTATACGCAGATCGGTGAAAAACGTTATGTCTTTCACTGGAACAAGGACAAGATCCCCGATCCGAAAGGACTTTCCGACTATTTCAAAGAGAAAGGTCTGCGGATCCTGCCGAATGTCAAGCCGGCTTTCCTGGACGATCATCCGCTTTATGATGAGATCGCAGCCAACGGCTGGTTCCTGCATTATCCCGACGGGACACCGGCTAAATTTCCGTTCTGGGGTGGCGATGCCTCATATCTGGATCTCACGGATCCGGGAGCTTACGGATTCTGGAAGGACTGTGTCCGGGAAGTTTTGGTCAAGCAGGGCTATGACAACATCTGGAACGACAACAACGAATACGACATCCATGATCGGGACGTCCTGGCGCATGGCTTTGACAAAGAGGTCCCGGCAAGGCGGATCAAACCTTTGTTTTCTTATCTGATGGCCAAGGCCAGCTATGAGGCCTGCAGGGAAGTGAATGCGCTGCCGTTCAATGTCTCCCGCTGTGCCATTGCCGGCACGCAGAGGATCGCGACGACCTGGACCGGCGACAATTTTACGGATTTCAAAGATCTCCGGTACAACCACGACCAGGCGATGACCATGGCGCTTTCGGGCTTCTGTTTCTTCGGACCGGACATCGGCGGTTTTGCCGGACCGCGACCGAGTGAAGAGCTCTTCTTGCGCTGGTTACAGTACGGGGTCTTCTTACCGCGTTTCGTCCTTCATTCCTGGAAGCCGGGCGAAGCTTCGACGATGCCCTGGCTTTATCCGGAAAAGATGGATGCGGTCCGAAAGATCTTTGATCTGCGGGAACGGCTCGTACCGTATCTGATTGAACAGATGAAGGTCTGCATAAAAAAGGATATGCCGCTGATCTATCCCGTCTTCTTGCGGGATGAAGATTATGACCGGGAGGCGGACTGCTTCATGTGCGGTGAAAAGATCCTGGTCTGTCCGGTCTTTGACGAGGGCAAAAAGTACGTCGATGTCTTTTTACCGAAAAGCGATTCCGGTTTCCGCCTGCGGGGAAAAGGAAACCTGATCCGGGGAGAGACTTTCGTAGAAGCGGCCTGCAGCATCGATGATCTGCCGGTCTGGTTCACGGAAGAGAGATAAATCATATCTATGGGGGTGTTTATGGAAAAAGAGAAGAACAAACTGAAACTGAAACACAAGATCGGCTACGGTCTGGGCGATGCGGGAGGCGTCATGACCTTCGCTTTGATGAGCAGTACCTTTTCCATGTACTGTACGGATGCCCTGGGGATCTCGCCGGGCACGATCGCTATTCTATTGTTGATCTGGAACATCTGGGATTTCATCAACGACCCTTTGATGGGTGCCTACATCGACCGTTCCTATGCGAAAAACAACGATCCCAAAGGCAAGTTCCGTCCCTGGATCCTCAAGTCGGCACCTTTACTTTGTGTGAGCTTCATCGCCTTATGGTCGGTCCCGAGCCTGTTTGAAGGGATGGCGAGACTGTGTCTTTTGTTCGGTCTGAAGATCCTGTACGAAGGTTCCTATACCATGTTCAATATCCCGATGGGATCTCTGCTGTCGGCGATGGCCGACAACGATGAAGACCGGGCGGCGCTTTCTTCGGCAAGAGGCGTGGGTTCGGCCGGTGCGACATTGATCTCGTTATTCATCATGCCGTTGTTTTTGAAGAAGTACGGTGAAAGCAATGCCATCGGCTATGCGATCGGTGCTGCGGCCTGTGCTTTGATCGGTCTGGCCATGTGTATGGCTCATTACTTCATGACCGAAGAAAGGATCGATACCGGTGCCGGATCAAAAGGAAGCGACAACATCAGACTGACCGATATCCTGGAAGTCGTGAAGGTCAACCGTCCGTTCGTTGCCTTGTGCGTCCACGGTCTGTTCATCTGCATGATGCAATATGTCGGAAATACTTTGAACAACTACATGTATGCGGATGTCTTGGGCGATATCTCGATCTCCGCTTACGGTACGCTGCTCAGTGCACCGGCGATGATCATCATCTTCATCACCGGTCCGATGATCGCCAAAAGGATCGGTCTGGAGAAACTGATCCGTTATGGCTTGTTGATCAGCTGCATCCTCTATGTGGCATTGTATGGAGCACTGATGCTGTTTGACGTGAACCCTTGGGTCTATGCGGTCTGTTCCAATACGGCGATGGGCTTTGCCTTCATCTCCATCTATATGCAATGGGGCCTGGTCGGTGAGGCGATCGACTACAACGAGATGATCACCGGCAAGCGGACCGAAGCTTCGATCTACGGCACCTTCAATCTCAGCCGCCGGGTCGGTCAGACGATCGGCAATTCCGCGGCGATGCTGCTGCTGGGACTGGTCGGCTACAACGGTGCTCTGGCTGCCCAGTCGGCTTCGACGGTCAACGGCATCAAGACTCTGTGCGTCTTATTGCCGGGCATCCTGGTCCTGGGATCCTGGGCTTCGTTCAAGTTTCTCTGGAACATGGATGAAAAGATGCGCGCCAGGGTCGATGCATACAAAGCTTCAAAGAAGGGATAACGGGCTGGAGGGTTTTTTGTAAGAGCGAAATGGTATCATCATCACGGAAAGTGAGGAACGATTTGATACTGGAACATATCCGCGACAAGAAACTCAGACAGTTATATCAGGCACTGACCCGGACCGATTTCAACGGCAATTATGAGGACGACTATGTACTTTCGGTACTGTATGCGATGCGCTGCATCGATGTCTGTCAAAGTCAGAAGGCTGTTTGTAAGGAAAGAGATTATGTCGATCTGGCCAAAGAGATCATCCGCATCAGTGATGTAAGCGAGGAGAACGACTTTGAAGAGATCTCTATCATGAGCTGGACCCGGGCTTTGTTCGACTACATGAAAGAGAACGGGAAGGCTTATAGGGACATTCACCGCATGAACTCCTACGATCTGGTCAAAGGTGTCTATGAATTCGTAGGCTGAGAGAGACTATGATCACGCTTATCTGCACGGCCGTGATCGCACTTGCGTTTTTCATCGCTCTTCCTGTATCATTAGCTGTAGTCTTTACGAAGGGTCCGGAAAAAGAACGGACGGTAAGAAACGAAGCGCAGGGAGATGGAAGATATGAGCGAACGAAAGATCGAATTTGACGAGAATCAGACGGCATTCATCAAAGAATGGTATCCGGATGTGGATTGCGATCACCTGCTTTTGCCGGCGATGGGACTTTCCAGCGTGACGTCATTGGATCTGCTGGATTCCACATTAAAATATGACATCGAGCATCAGAACCTCGACCGTTTCCCCAATCCGCTGGTCGCGCTCAATATGATGATCGACATCAAGCGGAAGATCGACGCCTATAAGAACGAATTCGATTTCTCTGCATTGTTACAGTAAGACAGGCTCCCTTGCGGGAGCTTTTGTTTTGAATGTTATAATGGATGAAGGAGAACTGCCATGAATAAAATCTATCTGCTCATCGCTCTGGGTTGCATCCTTCAGGGACTGTTCATCAAGAGCGAACACGAGAATAAGCATATTTCCGCCGTCATCCTGAAGGGCCTGGCAGCCTTTATGTTCGTGACGATCGGCTTCATCGCCTATCGGACGGTCAACAACGTCTTCAACAAGGTCTTTTTCTACGGACTGGCCTTCGGCATGATCGGCGACATCCTGCTGAACCTGCGCTATGTCTTTGAGAAACAAGGCCAGAAGATCTTCTTAGCGGGTATCCTGGCTTTCCTGATCGGCCATATCCTGTATCTGGCCGGGCTCCTGCCCCAGGCCAAAGGAGCCTTCTTGTGGCCGTGCATCCTGCTGGGAGCTCTGGCTGCCGGCTTTTTACTGGCATATATCTTCAAGACGATGGAGGTCAAAAAGGCATTCAAGATCTTCGGTGTCTTTTATCTGGGGGCGGTCTTCATCATGACGGCCGTCGCCATCGGCATCGCCGTCGTTCACCCGAGCCGCCGTTCTATCTTGTATTGCGTCGGTGCCATCCTGTTCACGACATCCGATGTCATCCTGATCTTCAATACTTTTTCCGGCGTCAGCCGTTTTTCCCGTCGCGTCGCCAACCTGTCCATGTATTATATCGGCCAGATCCTGATCGCCGTTTCTTTGTTTTTCTGAGATGGATGTCCGGGTCTTCGAGCTGATACAGGGAGCCCGTCAGGCGGAAGGTCTCACGGTCATCATCGATGTCTTCCGCGCCTTTTCGCTGGAAGCGTATCTTTTTGACCGGGGAGCGGAATGCATCTATCCGCTCGCGGACCTTGAAACGGCGTATGCGATGAAAAGAAAGGATCCGCAGCTCCTGCTGATCGGCGAGCGGGGCGGGAAGATGTGCGAAGGATTCGACTTCGGCAATTCCCCGAGTGCTCTCAGAGATCTTGATCTGCATGGAAGAAGGATCGTCCACACGACTTCCGCCGGGACGCAGGGCATCGAGAATGCGGTCCATGGCCAGGAGATTCTGACCGGCAGTTTCGTCAATGCCGGGGCGACCGCGGATTATATCTTGAAGAAAGATCCGCAGACTGTCTCCCTGGTCTGCATGGGCAATGCCGGAACAAGCAGTGCCGAAGAAGACCTGCTTTGTGCAGAGTATATCAGGACCTTGTTGAAAGGGGAGAGCGATCCCGAGATCGATGCGAAGCTTCTGGCTTTGAAAGACAGCGCCGGTAAGAAGTTCTTCGATCCGAAACAGAACGAGGTCTTTCCGGAAGAAGATTTTTGGATGTGCATAAAGCGTGATCTTTTTGATTTCGTCATCGTTTCAAAAAAAGAAGACGGGATGACGGTCAACCGCAAGCTGCAGAAAGGAAAGTGGTCATGTTCTTTATAAAGAAGAAAAAAAGCGAAGTGAAAAGATACGATGAGAAGATACGCCGGCCGGCCATCCGCTCCAGCATCTGTACGGGCGAGAAGGTTGCGGGTTTTGAAAACCTGGAAACGGGAAAGTTCGAGGAGATCCAGCTGATCCAAAGTCCGAAAGACATCGAGGACTTCAAGAAGCGTTACGGGATCCAAGAAGACTTAAAAACGATCTATTAAAAAACCGCTGCAAGCGGTTTTCGTTAACTCCAGATGTCGAGCGGTTCCTGTTTGCGTCTGGAGCCGATCAGGTAAATGACCAGGCAGGCGATCGCCAGCAGGACCGTCGAGAAGATCGTCCCTTCGATGCCGAAGGCGATGTCATAGACAAAGGAATTGTTTGCGGCAGCCGTATCGAGTTTGAAGATCGAATAGGGGACGACAAGTCCGCTGTTGGGGAGCCCCAGCAGGATGGACTGCGTGAAGTTCCAGCCGGTATGGATGCCGAAAGAGCACCACAGCGAATCGAAGTAATAGACGAATAAGGAAAACATGAGTCCCGAGAAGAAGATGTTGATCAAAGACAATACCGTCACACCGGGATTCAGGGAGTGCAAAAGGGAAAAGACGAGGGAATTCCACAGGATGGCGACCCATTTGTTCCGGTAGCCTTTCCGGATGATCTGATAGAGATAGCAGCGGTCGATGAGTTCTTCCGAAGACGACTGGACGAAGACGGCAAACAACAGCGCCAGGATCTTGAGCGGTTCGACATGCCATAAGGACAGGTGGATGTCTTTGCGAAGCATCGCCAGAAGGGCACAGGTGAAATTGAGTCCGAAGCCGATCAGCAGACCGAGAAGAAGATAACGGAGCTTGTTTCCTTTCGGTCTTGTGCCGATGGCTTTGAACAGCGGACGGCGGTGTCTGACGATGAGGAATACCAGGACCGGCAGGATCCAGGCGCCGACCGTCAGAAAATAAGAACGGAAGGTCTGAAAGAAGGGATCGGTCTTATCGGAGATCAAAGTCACGAGGTACATGGGAAGTACGCTGAAAAGCGGACTGAACAGGGTGAACAAAACGGAAAAGAACGTCACGAGGACGATCTCGTCGTACCAGCGGAAACGTTCGGTATGGATCTTTTTGAATAAGTCTTTCATGACTGCTCCTTTACGTACTACTTTTCATCATACCATTGTTTCAGAAACGGAAGTATACCCCGACATTGTCCGAACAGGGAAGCTGAGCGAAAAGAGGGAACGGCATACGTTATAATGAGATCGATGAAGAAAAGCGGATGGACGTTTTCAAAGGCCGTGTTCGTGATCCTGCTGACATTGTCCGCCGGCCGGTTTTTTTCATCCGCTGATCAAAAACGGGAAGCCGAAGACAAAAAAGAGGAAGCTGTGCCGACGGAAACAGTATCGGTCCCTGCGGCAGAGCCGGCCGTCAGGGCGGATGAGAAAGATCCTTATTCTTTGAGTTTTGAAAGCAGTTCGCTGTTTTCGGATGCGGACCTGCGTGCTGCGCTGTCCCATTCCCGGCTGGAGTACTGTTCTTCGATCGAGAAGAAAGAGGATGGAAGTCTTTTGATCAGCTGGAACAGAAAAAGTGACGGAAAAGGCGTCTACAGCTGTTCTTATTCGTTCGATAAGAAGCGGAGCTACGGGAAACGGTCCGTCGTTTCCTGCAAGATGGAAGAAGCCTTTGAAGACTTCGACACCGGAAGAGACACGGCACTGATCCGTGATTATGTCATGCCGGAAAAAGATGACGGCATCGATATGTTCGTCTATGAGAAACGCAAGGACTACTACGAACGGTATTTCATTCTGGGCAAGTATTCCGATATGGACTGTTACATCGAGGGCGACGATATCTTCTTTGAGTATTCCTGGTACCGGGACAGCGAGGAAGGACCGGTCCTGGTCTACCGTTCCACGGCGAAGGGCACGGAAACGACGTCCGGACAGCGTTATCATGAGGAATCATGGGACCTGTTTGAAGAGTCTTATAAGAACATCGATATCATCCCCTATGAGGACTATCCCAGAGAGAAGGATCCCTATGAAGTCTATCGAAAGTGGAAGGATAAGCAGCGCGGGAACCGTGAGGAAGAACAGCTGAAAGAAGATGTCGCGGTCTATTGCGACTGCGCAGATGAAGATGAACTTTATTCGGAGTATACGGAAGACTTCGATTCCTACGAAGATGCGATGGATTTCTTTGAAGAATACTGTAAATAGAGAAGGAGCAGGTCATGAAAAGTGAAAAGATCGTTTTGAATGAAGAACGCAATGTGAGCCTGGATGCCTATATCCAGCCTTTGGGCGGCGGACTGAAGTTCGAAAAGCGGCCGGCGGTCCTGGTGATCCCGGGCGGTGGCTACAATCATCTTTCGGAAAGGGAAGCCGATCCGATCGCTTTGTTTTATGCGGCGAACGGTTATCAGGCGTTCATTCTGCGTTATACCTTATGTGACAAAGGCGGCTGGCCGTATCCGTTGAACGATTATGATGAAGCGATGGAGACGATCGTGAGACGGAGTGAGGAATGGCACATCGATGTCAGCCGCATCGCCGTCATCGGTTTTTCCGCCGGCGGGCATCTGGCGGCCTGCGGGATGACTATGGGCAAGATCGCTCCGAAAGCTGCGATCCTCATCTATCCGGCTTTGTTGAAGCCGATCGTCGACCGCTGTCAGGAAGGGATGCCCTATCCTCTGGACCATATCAGAGAAGACAACTGCCCGTGTTTCATCGTCTCGGCAGGAAACGATCCGACGGTGGATGTGAAGAACACGATGGAGCTGATGCGGACGCTGGCGGAAAAGGGGATCAGCTTTGAGTCTCATGTCTATGCGTACGGCGGACACGGATTCGGCGGAGCCTATGCCTTCACCGACAACTATAAGATGTCGAAAAGGAACCATGACTGGATGGAGGAATCCCTCGAATGGCTCGATGAGATGCTGGGCAAGCTCACATCGCAAGGTTTTATTGAGATGGATGTCGCAAGAGGATGAATTCCTCTTTTTTTCTTGATCAGCGAATATAAAAACTGCCTTGCGGCAGCGATGTTTATAAGATCTTCTGAAATTCGACCAGATAATGATCGGGGTCGAAGATGAAGAAGGAATAGACCGGAAACTCGGGATGTTTCGCCGGAGCTTTATATACTTCGGCAAGGTCTTTGAGTTCCTCGTATTTTTGCAGGACTTCTTCGTTGTCGTTGAGATTCAAAGACAGGCAGACGCCGTGTTCCCCGGATAAGGGCGGTCGCCGGTCGCCGTATTCACAGAAACCGAAATAGCCGTAGCCGGTATCGAAGATATAGAGTTTGTCGGACTGTTTCTGATGGACGGGAAGTTTCAGGATCTCGTGATAGAAATGGAAGGTCTTGCGTATATCGCTGACCGGTAAGAAGACGATGGAACTCTCAATAGGCATAGGTACTCCTTTAGTGTGTCTTTTGGATCAGACGCTCATGGCCGAGGATCATGATCAGCAGGATGACGATCAGATAAACGGGAAACAAAGAAACATCGAAGAGCCGCACTAGGATGCCGAAGAAGGGCGGCATGAGGGTGTTTCCGACATAGGCGGAAGCCATCTGGACACCAATGATCGACTGGGACGGATTGCCCGCAAAACGGGACGGCGTGGAATGGATCAGCGAAGGGTAGACCGGCGCACAGCCCAAGCCGACGACGATCAGACCGATCAGGCATAAGGTATCGGAATAGTTCTGCAGGAGCAGGATACATCCCAGGGTGATGATCATCAAGCCGAGCCGGACCATCTGCGTGTCGTTGAGTTTCAAAGTGATGAAGCCGCTGAGGGCTCTGCCGGCGGTGATGCCGATATAAAACAGGGAGGCGAATCTGGCGGCGGTCGGCGCATCGATGCCTTTGACATTGACCAGCCACGAGGAAGCCCATAAGCCGGAGGTCTGTTCCATGGCACAGTAGCAGAAGAAGGTGATCATCATTTCTCTGACACCGGGGATGGCGAAGACTTCTTTCAAAGTAAGGGAACGTTCTTTCTTTTCTTCCGAGCTGCCTTGTGTGCTTTTCCACAAGGACAAGGCGGCAAATAAGACCAGGGCCAGTCCCAGCTGCAGCAGGCCGACATGGCGGTAGCCGGCATGCCAGTTATTATTTTGGTTCAAGGCGGCCGCCATGATGAAGGGACCGGTCAATGCACCAAGGCCCCACATGCAGTGCAGCCACGACATATGTCTGGAGGCGTAGTGGACGGCGACATAATTGTTCAATGCCGCATCGATCGCTCCGGCACCCAAGCCGTAAGGAACGGCAAAGAGGCATAACGGCAGAAAGGATCCCGATAAAGAAAAGCAGAACAGCGCCAAAGCCGTCGTCAGTGTGGAAACGGCCGTCACTTTGGCCGTACCGAATCTGGAGATGAGCTTATCGGAATTGAGCGAGGAAATGACGGTCCCGACCGAGATGATCATGAAGATGATGCCCGAATAGGAGATGGGGACTTGGATCTGTTTATGCATGACCGGCCAGGCGGATCCCAAAAGGGAATCGGGCAGGCCGAGGGAAATGAAGGCGAGGTAGATCAGGATCAGTAATGTATTTGCCATAATTCGTTTTCTTTATGGAGTATATCATGTTCGGACGTTGTTTTGTTGAAGACTCTGCTAGAATTTAGGTGATATGTCATTGTATGCGATCGGTGATCTGCACCTGCATTTCGGATCGGAATTGAAGGCGAAGATGCAGCTGTCCGATCCGGCCTGGGTAGGCCACGAGGAACGGTTCACGGACAACTGTAAGCGGCTTCTGGAAGAAGACGATGTTTTGGTACTGGTCGGAGATCATTCCTGGGGCAGGGATCTGGAAGAATGTGAAAAGGATTTTGACTACATCAAGTCTTTGCCGGGGAAAAAGATCCTGACCAGAGGCAATCACGATATGTTCTGGGATGCCAAAAAGACGGCGAAGCTCAATGAGCATTTCAAAGGCGAACTGACGTTCTTGCAGGACGGATATGAAGTCTATAACGGCGTTGCCCTGATCGCTTCCAAAGGATTCTGTTTCGAAGGACCTTTCTATCTGGACAGAAGGGGAAACGTCATCGGTTACGATGAAAAAGACAAGGCCCATGCCGATAAGCTGGTGAAGCGGGAAGAAGAGCGGCTCATCGCGAATTTTGAAAAAGCGAAGGCGGACGGCTATGAACGTTTCATCCTGTTTTTGCATTATCCGCCGACGAACGTGCTGGAGAAGGATTCCGCGTTCACCAGACTGGCTTCAAGATACAATGTTTCGCAGGTCATCTATGCCCATTGCCATGGCAAAAAGCGTTTCCATGATTCGATCGAAGGGAAATATTGGGGCAGGGAGTATTCCCTGGTCTCCGGTGATTATCTGAACTGGGTCCCGAAGAAGATCATGTAAAAAAGGCTTCACAGCCTTTCGTTGTTTTCGATGATCTGTCTGAGCACTTTGGCAGCGCCGAGGTGCGCATTGTCGTCCGCGGGGAAACTTGCGGCTTTTTTGACTTCTGCAGAGCCGTTGGCCATGGCGTAGGAATTCCTGAAGAGGCGGATCATCGGGAGGTCGTTGTTGGAATCGCCGATGACGGCGGTCTCTTCTTCCTTGATCCCCTTGATGCGGCAGTATTCCCGAATGATCTTTCCTTTGTCGGAATCTCTGTTGGAGAATTCGATGTTGTATAAGAAGGTCTTTTCGGCGATGCTGCAGCAGGGGAAGGCATCTTTCAGGATCGGATAAAGATGTTCGAATCTTTCTTTTTCCATGAACAGGTATTCAAGCTTCAGGACTTTGTGTTTCAGGATCTCATTCAGGGAAGAGCCGATCAAAGTGTAAGGCTGTTCGTAGATCCGTTCGTAGATCGCTTCGGCTTTCTGTAAAGAGGCATGATCATCCCGCTGCAGTGCGTCGATGCACTGTTTTCTGAATGTTTTCGGATCGTTGGCGACGATGGAGATGTCGCGGCAATGGAACTGCATCATCAGCCCGTATCTTGTCCCAAGTTCATGGAAGGTCCTGACGGTCGGTTCATCCAGACAATAGGAAAGGATCTCCGTGCCGTCTTCTTCGCAAAGCAGGGAGCCGTTGGCACAGTTGAGGATCACGTTGTCGATCCTGGAGGTGATCTCATCGACCTCCCAGCTGTTGCGGCCGGTGGCGACCATGAAGGTCCCGCCTTTTTCCTGAAAGAACTTGATGGCTTCTATCGTTTCTTCTTCGAAGATCCCTTCCGGGTCTTCGAGCGTTCCGTCGATATCACTGACAAATAAGCGGATCATCTCGGATCTCCTTTCTGCTGATGTTCAAGAGAGAAATTCAGATAAGACATATAAGGGATATAATGAATGAGAAGTGCAGCTGCATCATGCGGCACCGGGTGGATACATATGAACAGAAAATTCCGTCAATACTTCGATCTGGTCTTCGGATCCGTGCTTCTGTCGCTGGGGATCAGTCTTTTTGTGACGCCAAATCACATCAATTTCGGCGGCGTCATCGGCATCTCACAGATCTTAAGCCATTTTCTGAACGGCTTCGGCATCGTCGGTCATGATGTGACCGGCATCATCAATTTTCTGATCAATGTGCCCTTATTCGTCATGGCTTATAAGATCATGGATCTGAATTTCTGCATCAAGACCCTGATCTCCATCCTGATCCAGACGCTCGTCTTGTCGCTTTTTCCGGTGTTGAAGGAGCCGATCGTCGATGACGTGCTGCTCAACTGCATCTTCGGTGCACTGGTCTGCGGCATCGGCGTAGGCTACGGGCTTCGTTCCTCCGCCTGCTGCGGGGGCATCGATATCCCGTGCATGTGTCTGGTCAAGAAACATCCCGATTTCAAGACGGGCGGGATCTCGATCGCCATCAATGCGGTCTTGTTTTCGGTCTGCCTGTTTTTGTTCGATGTCAAGACGACGATGTATTCGATCGTCTTCGTCTTTGCGATGTATGCGATCGCCGACCGTTTCCATTATCAGAACATCAATATTGCCGCTTTGATCTTCACGGACAATAAGGAGATGAAGCAGGTCATCATGGAAAAAACGGGCAGAGGCGTGACTTTCTGGAACGGCTATGGCGCCTATACCGGCAAGGACAAGGATATCTTGTTCTGTGCCTTGAACAAATATGAGATCGCCCAGCTCAAGGCCATCATCCACGAGACCGATCCCAAGGCCTTCGTCACGTTCTTTGAAGGGCCGTCCATTTCCGGCGGTTTCGAGAAACGGTTATAGCAGAGAAAAGACCTCCCGTTCAAAGAAAAGGAGGTCTTGTTTCATTATAAGATCTGATCGACTTCCAGGACCATCGAAGCTAAAAGCTTGATGCCTTTCATGTAGTTGTCGATGTTGAGGAACTCATCGGGCTGGTGGGCACCGCCGTGTCCTTCCGGCAGGTAGTCGGGACGTTCGCCCCAGTTTTCGGTATAGACGCAGCCGGTCGCGAAAGCCCGCGGAAGTGCTCCGGCATAGGTGCCGCCTTTGCCGATCAGGATCTCTTTTTCCGTGTTGCCGGAGAAGTCCTGATAGACTTTCTTGATGGTCTGAATGACCGGTCCGTTGACATCGAGGTGATAGCCGTAGGTCTTTTCGACGACGTTGACGTCATAATCGCATTCTGCGGCTTTCTTCCGGACGTTTTCTTCCAGGCGGTCGCCGTTGTCGGTGACGCAGTAGCGGCAGTCGTTGAGCAGGGTGATCTTTCCTTCATTGAATTTTAAGACGGTGCCGGAAGAAACGGTCTGTCCGGAGATCTCATCGGTCTTGTCGATGCCTAAGAAGGAACCGTAGTAGTCGTTGTTGACATTGTCGATGAAGGAGATGATCTTTCTGTCTTCTTCCCTGAGGCCGTCCAGCTTCAGCAGGGCGTTGGTCAGTACGCGGATCGCGTTGTTGCCCCGTTCCGGTCCGGCTGCGTGGCAGGTCACGCCGTGAGCGGTGATCTGAATGCCGTTTTCGTTCTCGCAGACATCGAAGTCTTCGGGAAGGGCTTTGTAGCCGATGGCCGTATCTTTCTTCAAGACGACCGTTGCCTTGTTGGGAACGATATTGAATGCCGATCCCGCATAGGCGTCGACGAAGTCGTCGGAAAGTGCCTTCTTACTGATGAGTTCATATCTGAGACGTCCGAATTCTCCGGCAGCACCCGGGAAGCCGGCATCCGGTACGAAGGTGAAAGCCGGAGCTTCATAGTTAGCGGAATAGTATTCCATATCTTTCATGCCGGTCTCTTCGTTGGTGCCTAAGAGGACCTCGATATTGTTGTTTAACGGAACGTTGAGTTCCCGGAAAGCTTTCATGATGTACAGACCGGCAATGGCACCGGATTTGTCGTCGCCCGTGCCGCGGCCAAACAGCAGATTGTCTTTCATCAAAGGTTCATACGGCTTAGTGATCGTCCAGTCTTCGCCGGCCGGCACGACATCGAGGTGGGCTAAAATGCCGATGCGTTTTTCTTTGCCGGTATCGTAGGTGATGGAACCGACGTAGTATTCGTGATTTTTTGTGACGAATCCTTCTTTTTCTCCCTTTGCCAGCATGTGGTCGAGCACGTTGCGGCAGGACTGACCGAAGGGTTTGACATCGGAATCGTCGATACTGACGGATTCGATGCGGCAGACGTCGATCAGATCGGAGACGATGTCATTTCTGTGTCCGTCGATGTAGTCATAGATGGCTTGCGTATATTCCTTGTTCATGAGCGTCCTCCTCAAAAAGTACTTATGCCTATTGTAATACATAACGGTGTTTTTCTTTTTGAAAATGATTGTCTGATCCGTTTTTGTTTTGTAAAACGGAAGAAGGCTGTATCATGAAATCGACGGAGATAAAGATATGAAGAAAAAGATCAGCCTGGTCTGTGCGGACATCGACATGACACTGACCCATCGGCTCGATCCGCTGCCTGAGATCAACAAGCAGGCGATGGAGCGGCTGCATGAGGCCGGCATATATTTCGGGCTGGCTTCCGGCCGAAGCGTTGCCCAGCTGAAAGACAAAGCGGAGGAATGGGGCCTGAGTTTCATGCCGGAGCTTTTGATCGGGGTCAACGGGTCGGTGATGTATGACGGTCTCAAGAAGAAGGAGGAAAATCTGCTTCTTTTCGAGAAAGACTGGATCAATGAGATCATGGATTTTCTGGATGCGAACCACTATGACTGTCACGTCTATATCGATGACTACACGCTGTTCAGTTCGGCGAATTCCCATTTCTATGAGCTTGTGAAGAAAGTCAGCCGCGATATGCGTCTTTCCAAGCGGCGGGAGGATTATCTGAAGGGGAATTTCTTTAAGTTCCTGCTGCTGCAAAGAGGGAAAGAGATGGAAGAGCTCATAAGGAAGTTTCAGCCGATCCTGGAGCGGCACCGGAACGATTTCAAGCTGCTGAAGACGACGGCGGAAAGTTATGAGATCGTCCATGCCGCAACGGACAAGTCCTATCCCCTGATCCGTTTCTGTGAGGATCACCGGATCCCTTTGGATCAGGTAATGTCGTTCGGCGATGCGGACAACGACAACGGGATGCTGGAGGTCTCGGGGATCGGTGTCTGCCTGAAAAACGGCGAAAAGTCCACCAAGGAAGCGGCTGATGTCATCACGGAGCTCGACTGCGGGGAAGGCGGCTTCGGCGACTACATCTTCAGGCATGTTCTGAAGGATCTGCGTTAGCGCGGATCTTTTTGTTAAGATAAAGACAGCGGAGGTGTGCCATGAAACGTGATCTTGATCATGCGGATCTGTTGATCCGCAACGTGAAGGTGTTCAATTCTTATTTCAAAACGTTTTATGATGCCGATGTCTACATCAAAAACGGAAAGTTTTTGTATATCGACAAAGATCATGACGGACACTTGAGCTATGATGCGTCGATCGACGGGAAAGCGAACTATATGATCCCCGGTCTCATCGACATCCATATGCATATCGAATCGTCGATGGTGACGCCGGAAGCTTTCTGCAGGTATACGGCGAAAAACGGTATGACGAGCATCGTTTCCGAACCGCACGAGATCGCCAATGTCTGCGGGATCCAAGGCGTCAAAGCGATGATCGCTTCTTCCAAAGATACACCTTACGACTGTTTCTTTGCCATCCCGTCCAATGTGCCGATCCTGGAAAGAGCGTATGAGACCAGCGGCGGGACCATCACCTGCCAAGACATGTTGGAGCTGAAGAAGGAAGAAAAGGTCTTGTGTCTGGGCGAGGTGATGAATTACACACAGATCATCGAAGAAGATGATTCCGAGGCCGCAAAATTCATTGAGAAGGTCCATGCGGAAGAGCCTTCTTATCCTTTGGAAGGACACTGTCCCGCTTTGAAGGATCTGGATCTGGCGAAATATCTGTATCTGGGCATCGGCAGCGATCACTGTACGCATGACCCGGAGGAACTGAAACAGCGTTTTGAGAACGGCATGTTCGTACAGCTGCAGGATGTCATGGTGACCAAGGAGGTCATCGCCTATGTCTGCGAACACGGGTTATATGAATATTTCAGTTTCGTGACCGACGACACGCTTCCCGATGTCCTGGTGAACAAGGGACACCTGGATGCGATCGTCCGCAAGGCGGTGAGTTTCGGCATGCGGCCGGAAGAAGCGGTCTATTGTGCGACGCACACGCCGGCAAGGAGAATGGGCCTGAATGACCGCGGTGTCATCGCGCCGGGCAAGCTGGCCGATTTCGTCCTGTGCGAGGAGATCGAAGAGCTGAAGATCGTTTCGACCTACAAAAAAGGAAGATGCATCTACGATGCGAAGAAGGAAAGCGAAGATGTTGGGATCTATGATCTGGACGGACGCTTCGAACAAAGCGTCGTCCATGGCTTTATCAAGGAAGAGGATCTGCAGATCTTCGTCGGAGGCAAAGACCGTGAAGTCGCTGTACGGGTCATGAAACTGTATCCGGAAAACAACAGATCGGATGAAGTCTTCGTCCGTATGAACGTCAAAGACGGAAAGCTGCTTTGGAAAGATTCCGGCTCTCAGCTGGTGCTGAACATCGAACGCTACGGCCGGGACGGCAGGATCGCCTTCGGGTTCTCGACCGGCTGCGGGCTCAAGGCAGGAGCCTGCGCATCCAGCTACGCCCACGATTCCCACGATCTGATCGCCATGGGCAATGAGGAAAAAGATCTGGTCCGGGCAGTCAATGAAGTCATAAGGATACAAGGCGGGATCGTGACGGTGCTTGCGGGCGAGATCACTTCGAAGATCGAACTTCCGATCGCCGGTCTTTTGAGCAAAGTTTCGGTCGAAGAAACAGCTAAACGTTTTTCTCAAGTCCGCAAAGCCTTCGATGCCCAGGGTTATGAACATCTCAACAACATCATGAACTTCACTCTGATCGCTTTGTCTTGTATCCCGACATTGAAACTGACGGACCGCGGTTATCTTGATACGCTGACTTTGCAGAAGCTGCCGTTATACGAAGAGATCGAAGACTAAAAAATCATATCCGGAGGGATATGATTTTTAGTAGCGTGCTTGTTTACCAGTCGGAATCCCAGTCGGTATCGGAAGAGTCCCAGTCGGAGCCGGAATCCCAGTCATAATCGGAGTCGGAGCTCCAGTCCCAGTCCGAAGAGGAAGAGTCCGATGAGGAATCGCTGTCCCATTCATAGTCCGAACCGGAATCGGAATCGGGATCCCGTTCCTCGTAATAGCCGGAATCCTCGAAGTCGCTGTAATATTCATTGTATTCGTAGTCATCGGATACATAGGTGTAGTCCGGATAGTATTCATTGAAATTGTCGTAGCTATCGTAGTAATACCAGTCACCGAAGATGTAGTAATAGACATCGTCTCCGTGGAAGTAGTAGTACGTATCATCGTAGAGATAATAGCCGTCATGTTTATGGCCTTTGGCCAGGCCGGCCCGATAAGCGACGGCACCGACGGTGAACAGGACCAGGATCGCAGCCAGTGAGATGATCATCAGACTGCGTTTATGGCGTAAGAGGACGGCCGTTACGGTCATCAGGACACCGAAGAGCCCGAAGGCCCAGGCGGGTATGAAGGCTACGAGGATGCCTAAGGCGATCAGAATGCCGATGACGGTGAAGATCATGGACGGATAAGAGAAGTCGGGCGACTTTTTCGGAAGGGAAAGACGTCGGACGTTGCGGCTCTTTTGATCGAGGATCTCGGATTTGAGTTTCATATAGATCTCGTTGACGCCGTAGGCTTCGTCTTTGCCTTGATAGCGGATGGCTCTGCTGCCGTTGGCCTTGTTTTTGTAGACGATGACGTCACTGCCGTCTTTATAGATACCGAAGGCTTTCGGTTCTCTGACATCTTTGCCGATGAAAAAACGTGTCACCTTTTCCGGCGGCAGTTTTCTGGCGGCATACCAGCTCTGAAGTTCTTCGATGGTCTTCGGTGTGACATCGGTGAAACGTTTGTAGTTGACATTGACGGCCCCGCAGTTGGGACACTTCTCAGCAGTTTCATCGATGAAGGCACCGCAGAATTCACATTTGACTTTCGGCATGATCCATATACCTCGCAGTCTGTACGCTTACTCTTTCAAAACATATCAGACATTTTTATTTTCTCATTTTTTTCTTCTTTGTAATGAATTTATGTTTCAAAGCGGCACAAAAGCGCAGAGGAAAGAAGACGGATCGGCTTTGCCTTGCGTTTCTTTGAAAGTGACAAGCCGATATGCTTTCTATGATATCCTGTTAGTGGAAGAGAATAAATGAAGAATTACGAGAACTACATTAGAGCAAGAGATAAATATGTGGGCTTCAGACTCTCTGAAGAAGAAAAGGCAAGGCTGGACAGATACGTAAAAATGTCCGGCATGACATTCAGAGAATACGTTGCTAGAAGAGCGCTGCAAGAAGATGTTGTGATTGTCGGAAACACAAAGGTCTACAAAGCGTTGAAATCGCAAATGGAGGAAATCGTTAATGAGCTTTTGAGGATCTCTAATTCAGAAAACATCAGCGAAGAGTTTCTGAAGGTTACGGGTTT
>JAIKXJ010000066.1 GCA_024684175.1 Erysipelotrichaceae bacterium | reverse complement strand
CTCTTTCTGACGGCGGATATTCCAGAGTTTCGGGCACTGGTCAAGCGCTAATCTTGCCAAAATCTTGCCAAATTCTTGCCAAAAAGGCGTTTGCGCCATTGAGGACAAACAAAAAAGCCTTTAAATAAAGGCTTTTTAAAGACAATGGCTGCGGATGAAGGATTCGAACCTTCGAAATGGTGGATTCAGAGTCCACTGCCTTACCGCTTGGCTAATCCGCAAGAACAATAACTATTATATAATAAAAATATTAAATTGGAAGAAAAAATTCAGTTGGAATTCACATTTCGAGGTTAACATGTAGTTATGGCAAAACTATTGATCGTTGATGATGAAGAAAAGATCAGAGAGATGATCGGAAAATATGCGGTCCATGAAGGGCACGAATGTGTTTTGGCGTGTGATGGCAAACAGGCGCTCCAGAAGTTTTCGAATGAGGATTTCGATCTGGTGGTGTTGGATATCATGATGCCGGAGATGGACGGCTATGAGACGCTGAAGAAGATGAAAGAGATCAAGGATGTTCCTTGCATCTTCCTGACGGCTTTGGGACAGGAATACGACCGTATCTACGGTTTTGATATCGGGGCAGAGGATTATGTGACCAAACCGTTCTCTTTGAAGGAACTCATGATGCGTATCAAGGTCATCTTAAAAAGGGAGATGAAGGTCTCCAATAAGATCGTGGTGAAGGGGCTTGTCGTCGATGAGGACGCCCATATGGTGTCGATCGACGGAAAAAGAGTCGATATGGCAAATAAAGAATATGAACTGCTGCTGTACCTGCTCAAGAATATGGGAAATGCATTGACAAGGCAGTCGATCATATCCAAAGTCTGGGGCTATGAATATGATTCGGATGACCGCACTCTTGACACGCATATGAAACTGCTGAGGAAAGACCTGAAAGAATACGGCAATTATATAACGACCATTCGTGGTGTGGGATACCGCTTTGAAAAAGAAATATAGTCTGGCTTTGCAGCTGACGGTGATCCTGCTGGCGTTCGTCGTCAGTGTCATGGGTCTGGTCTATTTCGTTCAGACGACGTTCCTGGACGATTTTTATAAGGCCAATAAGATCAAGTCACTGAGGAGCACCGGTGAAAATGTAGCTTTGTTGGTAGGGGAAGATGACTTTGATGAACTGATCGAACATCTTTCGATGTCCAACGAGGTCTGTGTCCGTGTCGTTTCCAACGATCCGGATCTTTCTTATACCGGCGCCTGTACATTGAGAGGCATCGATAATGCGACGGTCAATGCGATCGCCTCCGAGGTCGATGAGACGGAAGAGAAGGAAAAGCTTTTTGATAATTTCCGCTATCAGCGTCATTTCATGGACAAACCGGAAAATGTCTATATTTTTGCCAAGCTGCTCACATACGATGAGAAAACAGTCATGGTCATGGTCTCTTCGGGCATCACACCGCTGAATACGACCATTTCGACGATCAAGTCACAATATCTGCTGATCCTGGCGATCATCCTGCTGATGACGCTGCTTCTTGCGTTCTTCATATCACGCTATATCATCTCGCCGATCAAACAGATCAATTTCGAATCCAAGAACCTTTCCAAGGGAGAATATGATCCCTCGCTGGTCAAAACGGGGTCGATGGAGTTCGAAGAACTCAACAAGACTCTGGAGGAAGCCAATGAAGATATATTGAAGGCGGAAAAAGCCAAGAAGGAGCTTCTGGGCAACGTCTCGCATGATCTGCGCACACCTCTGACGATGATCGTCGGCTATGGGGAGATGATCCGCGATCTGCCGGAAGAGAATACCGAAGAAAACATCAATGTCATTATCGACGAGGCAAAGCGGCTTTCCACCCTGGTCGATGATCTGATCGACATTTCCAAGATCGATGCGATCAAACTGGAACTGCATAAAGAGAAGATCTCGATCTCCGATCTGCTGACGGGCGTTTACAGACAATATGAAAAGTACTGCGAGACCCAGGGGATCGAACTGCTGATGGACTGCAAAGCGGATGAAACGGTCGAAGTCGATGTCAAACGCATCAAGCAGGTCTTGTATAATTTCATCAACAATTCGCTCAATTATAACGACAAGGAGAAACAGAAGATCATCCTGGGAAGCGAAGAACTGGAAGACGTCGTACGGGTCTATGTCTATGACAACGGTGAGGGCATCGATCGGCAGGACTTGAATAACGTCTGGGACCGCTACTATAAGGTGGATAAGGAACACAGGCGTCATCATATCGGATCGGGGATCGGTCTGTCTCTAGCCAAAGAGCTCATACAAGCCCACGGCATGGAGTGCGGGGTAGAGTCCTTGAAAGGGGAATATTCCAAGTTTTATTTTGATATCAAGAAAGCGTAGACCTGTAGAATTCTGCAGGTCTTTGATTTTATAATTAAGTTTAGATGTGAGGGGCAGACAATGAAAATCGTACTTGATCACCTGACTAAAAAATTCATTTCCAGACATAATAAAAACGAGATCGTTACGGCAGTCAATGACTTTGACTTCGAGATCCCGGACGGTAAACTCGTCGGTCTTTTGGGCCCTTCGGGATGCGGAAAATCGACGACTCTGAATCTCATCTGCGGTCTTGAAATACCGACTTCCGGAAGGATCTTTTTTGGTGACCTCGATGTCACGGAACTTCCTCCCGAGAGCAGAGGAGTGGGCATGGTGTTTCAGAACTATGCACTGTATCCGCATCTGAGTGTCCGGCAGAACATCCTGTTTCCTCTGGAAAACCTCAAAGGGGATCAGAAACTGAGCAAGGAAGTCATGGAACAAAAAGCAATCGAAGCTGCAAGGCTCGTACAGATCGATTCCCTGATGGAAAGAAAACCCAACGAGCTCTCCGGGGGTCAGCAGCAGCGTGTGGCGATCGCCCGTGCGTTGGTCAAGACACCGGGTGTCCTGCTGTTGGACGAACCTTTATCCAATCTGGATGCCCGACTGCGTCTGCAGACCAGAGAGCAGATCCGCCGCATTCAGAAGGAGACCAATATCACGACGATCTTCGTCACCCATGACCAGGAAGAGGCGATGTCGATCTCGGATCTGATCGTCGTCATGAGTGCCGGCGTCCTGCAGCAGATGGGTAAACCGCAGGATGTTTATAACGAACCGGTAAACCTTTTTGTCGCGAAGTTTTTGGGGACACCGGCGATCAACGTCTTTGAAGGCCGTATCAAAGATCACAGCCTGTTTATCGGAGAGGACCGGATCGGACATCGGGATGTCGAGGATCAGGAAGTCTATGTCGGCATCCGTCCGGAAGCCTTCGATCCGGATGAGAACGGTCCGTTCCGCTGCCGTTTCGACCGCGTGGAAACGACCGGCAGGGATACCAGTATCGTCTGTCATAACGAGCACTGCATCTCCGATGAGGATATCCGGGCCATCGTTTCGGCGGATCAGCCGATCGGCCATAAAGACGGCGTCATCCGTTTCTCTTTGAAACAAAACAAGGTGCATGTCTTTTCCAAGAAAGATGAAAAGGTGATCCGATGAAAAAGAAGAACGACCTTAAAGGTTGGCTGTATCTTCTGCCGGCACTGCTGTTCATCGGGGTATTCATGATCTATCCTTTGATCGATGTTCTGATCTATTCGGTCGAAGAAGGATACAACTTTGCCTCACAGCAGTACTACGGCATCGGAGCTTACAACTATTCCTATGTCCTGCATGATCCGTATTTCCTGCAGGCTCTGAAAAACACCTTCATCTTGGTCATCATCACGGTCCCGCTGTCGACTACGATCGCACTTGTGATCTCCCTGGCTTTGAATTCCGTCAGCAAGCTCAAGGATCTGTTTCAGACGGTCTTCTTCTTGCCTTATGTGACCAATACGCTGGCAGTCGGCCTGGTCTTCATGATCCTGTTCAAAAAGACCGCCTATTCGGAAGGCCTGATCAATCTGCTGCTCAATGGTTTCGGCATCGCTTCGATCGATTTCATCGAGGGGCCTTACTGGGCGAAGATGTTCGTCCTTTGTTTCTACACGATCTGGGTCGTCCTGCCGTTCAAGATCCTGATCCTGACTTCCGCCCTGGCTTCGGTCAATAAGGATTACTACAATGTCGCAAGAGTGGATGGCACTTCGAAGTGGCGTACGTTCTATAAGATCACGCTGCCGATGATCTCGCCGTCTCTGTTTTATCTGATCATCACCGGTTTTATCGGTGCTTTCAAGGCTTATTCGGATGTCGTTGCGCTGTTCGGAACGGATCTCAATGCAGCCGGTATGAATACGATCGTCGGTTATGTCTATGACATGCTGTATGGCAACTCGGGAGGTTATCCTTCTTTTGCTTCGGCGGCAGCACTCATCTTATTCCTGATCGTTCTGACGATCACGATGATCAACCTTATGGTCTCCAAGAAAAATGTCCACTACAGATAACATGATGAAGCAGATCAAGGATCTGGAACGCAAGAACAAGGCAAAGAACACCATCTGGACCGTGGCGGTCTTTGCACTGCTGATCTTCTGGGCGATCATCGTCTTGTTCCCGTTCTATTGGATGCTTCTGACATCCGTGAAATCCTATGCGGCGTATAACGCCGAATACATCCCGCAGTTTTTCACGCTGTCACCGACGCTCGAGAACTACATACAGGCATTCACGGCAGTGCCGTTGGCCAAGTATTTCGTCAATACGATCATCTTCACGCTGATCACGACCTTGCTGATGATGGTCGTCGTGGTCTTGTCGGCTTTTGCTTTTTCCAGATTGGAATTCAAAGGCAAAGACTTTATCTTCACCCTGTTTCTGTCCCTGATGATGATCCCCAACGAATTGGTCATCATCACCAATTTCGTTACGATCACCAACGCCGGGCTGCGTAATTCCTTCCCCGGCCTGATCCTGCCGAGCGTCACCAGTATCTTCTACATCTATCTGCTCAAAGAGAATTTCGAGCAGATCCCGGAAGAGCTCTACAAGGCGGCGAAAGTCGACGGGACCTCCGATTTCAAATATCTGTGGAAGGTCATGATCCCGATCTGCCGTCCGACCATCGTGACGGTGCTGATCCTGAAAGTGATCGAGTGCTGGAACGCCTACGTCTGGCCGAGGCTGATCACGGATGATGAGAACTACTTCCTGGTGTCCAACGGTATCCAGACGATAAGAGAGTCGGGATTCGGCAGAGAGAACATCCCGGCGATGATGGCGGCGGTCGTGGTCATCTCCGTCCCGCTGATCGTCATATTCCTCATCTTCCACAAGAAGATCATGGAAGGTGTCTCCCGGGGAGGTACCAAAGGATGAAAAAGTTCTATTTCTTTTTGACGGCAGTCCTTCTTTGCCTGCTGCTTTGCGGATGCCACGGTTCAAAAGACAGTTCCGGTTTCACTGTTCCGGAAAGTTTTGATGAAAACAAGACCTATGAGATCAGTTTCTGGGCAAAAAATGATACCAACATCAATCAGGTCAATGTCTACAAGAAGGCGATCGCCGATTTTGAGGCCATCTATCCCAACATCAAAGTCAATCTGAAGCTGTATACGGATTACGGCCGGATCTATAATGATGTCATCACCAATATCGTGACCAATACGACACCCAACGTGTGCATCACCTATCCCGATCACATCGCCACATATATCACAGGCGACAATGTCGTCGCCCGGCTCGATGAGCTTATGATCGATGAGCGTTACGGACTTGGCGGAAGTGAGCTTCGCTTCGAAGGTCCTTCCGTTGATGAGATGGTGCCTGAGTTCCTGAAGGAAGGCGTCATTTCCGGTGTCCAGTATGCTCTGCCTTACATGCGTTCGACCGAAGCGGTCTATATCAATAAAGACTTTGTTGAAAAACTCGGTTATGAGGTACCGGATGTGCTCACCTGGGATTTCATCTTTGAAGTCTCGGAAGCAGCGACCGCAAAAGACGGCGAAGGGAATTTCCTGATCAACTCGCAGAAAGTCATGATCCCATTCATCTACAAGTCCACGGACAATATGATGATCTCAATGCTGAAACAGCTTGATGCACCATATTCTCAAGAAGACGGAACGATACTCATCTTTTCCGATCAGACAAGGCAGATCTTGAAACAGATCGCTCAGCATGCGGGAAGCGGAGCGTTCTCGACGTTCAAGATCTCCTCTTACCCGGCCAATTTCCTCAATGCCGGACAGTGCATCTTTGCGATCGATTCGACCGCCGGCGCGACCTGGATGGGAAGTGATGCGCCGCTGGTCGATATTCCGGAAGACAAGATCGTCCGCTTCGAGACGGTGGTAAGGCCGATCCCGCAGTACGATCCTTCGAATATGAAGATGATCTCGCAAGGACCGTCTTTATGTATCTTCAACAAGGAGGATCCGCAGGAAGTCCTGGCGTCCTGGCTTTTTGCCCAGTATCTGGTCACCAATGACGTGCAGATCGCCTATGCCAAAACGGAAGGCTATGTGCCGGTCAGCCGCAAGGCACTGGGATCTCAAGAATATCAGGAGTATCTGTCTAAGGCGGGCAGTGATGATATTGAACACTACGACGTGAAGATCGCAGCTTCCCGGCTTCTGATCGATCATACGGAAGACAGTTTCGTGACCCCGGTCTTCAACGGTTCGGCGTCGCTCCGCGATGCGGCAGGCAGCCTGATCGAATCCACCTGCAAAGCCGTTCGTCGGAAAGAGACGATCGACGACGCCTTCATCGACCGGCTGTATTCCGATACTTCCTCTTTGTACCATCTCGATCAGACCAGCGCCGCTTCAACAAAAAAGGACCTCGGTCCTTTGCCGGTGACTTCGAAAGTACTGCTGGGCGTCCTCTTACTGGCATGGATCTTCATCGGTCTGTATTATCTTTCCGCTTATCTGAAACAAAGAAAGAGCTGAGTCCTTCAGCTCTTTTGAATAGCACAGTTTATCGTGCTATCATAGTATTGTTCCCGGGGATATCCCGGCGAAGGGAGAAAAAATGAAGAAATTACTTACTGTTTTACTGAGCCTGCTGGTCGTACTGACGATCGCCGGATGTGCGAAGAAGGAAGAACCGGCTCCTGCACCGGAACCTGAAACGGCTCCGGAAGAAACTCCGGCAGAAGTCACAGTCTCCAGTTATGCAGAGTATGCAGCTCTTCCGACGGACGGTTCTGCGACCGTTACGATCGAAGCCTATGTTCAGGCTGCACAGAGCTATTACAATGGTGCAACGCTCTACTTACAGGACAAAGACGGTGCTTACTTCGTCTACGGCGGACAGATCTCCGAAGAAGACTATGCGAAACTGGTCGCTTCCACTGCTTACGGTGAGGGATGGAACGGTCTGGCAAACGGCATGAAAGTCCAGGTTACCGGCACGAAGGCCGAATGGTCCGGTGAAGTCGAACTGACTGACGCAACTGTTACCGTCGTCGACGACGGCGACAAGTGGCTGGCTGAACCGGTCGATATCACTTCCGCTTTACCGACGGATCCGGCTGCTTACATGAACCAGAAAGTCGCTCTTACCGATATGACGGTCGTTGCTTCCAACGATGACGGCGCTGCCTTCTTATACAACTGGGACGGTTCCGGTGTAGAGGGTGATGACGTCTATTTCACCGTTGAAAAAGACGGCATGAAGTATACGTTCCTGGTCGAGTCTTATCTGTGTTTCAACGGCTCCGATGCATACGAAGCTGCCGAGGCTTTACAGGTCGGTCAGGTAGTCGATATGGAAGGCTTCCTGTACTGGTACGAAGGACCTCAGCCGCACATCACTTCGATCACTGTCAAGTAAAAAACAAGTACTTGAAAAGGAAGAGAAATCTTCCTTTTTTCATGTAAATCATGTTTAAAATCAGTGGAAAAATCTTATAATATATATGTAGTCATAAAAATAGGAGGAAAAATTTATTATGGCAGTAAAAGTTGCGATTAATGGCTTCGGACGTATCGGTAGATTGGCTTTCCGTCAGATGTTCGGTGCTGAGGGTTATGAAGTAGTTGCGATCAACGACTTAACAAGCCCTAAGATGTTAGCAAATTTATTAAAGTATGACTCTGCTCAGGGTGGATACTGCGGTAAGTTTGGTGAAAACCTTCACACAGTTTCTTCCAAAGAACCTGAATATGAAGAAGATGGCAAGACTGTAAAAGTTCCTGGTTCCATCACTGTTGACGGCAAGGAAATCACGATCTATGCTATGCCGAAAGCTGCTGATCTCCCTTGGGGTGAATTAGATGTCGATGTCGTATTAGAGTGCACAGGCTTCTATACTTCAAAGGCAAAAGCACAGGCTCATATCGATGCAGGTGCTAAGAAAGTCGTTATCTCCGCTCCGGCTGGAAACGACCTTCCGACGATCGTTTACAATGTAAACCATAAATCTTTAACTGCAGATGACAAGATCATCTCTGCTGCTTCTTGTACTACAAACTGCTTGGCACCGATGACTCAGGCTCTGAACGATTACGCTCCGATCCAGTCCGGTATCATGACAACTGTTCATGCATACACAGGTGACCAGATGATCCTCGACGGACCTCACAGAAAAGGCGATCTGCAGAGAGCAAGAGCCGGCGCTGCCAACATCGTTCCGAACTCCACCGGTGCTGCAAAGGCTATCGGTCTTGTTATCCCTGAACTGAACGGCAAGCTCATCGGTGCTGCACAGAGAGTTCCGACTGTCACAGGTTCTACGACGATCTTACACGCTGTCGTCACCGGTGAAGACATCACTGTCGAAGGCATCAACGAAGCTATGAAGGCTCACGCCAACGAATCCTTCGGTTACACGACGGAAAAACTGGTCTCTTCCGACATCATCGGTATGAAGTTCGGTTCCCTGTTCGATGCTAACCAGACGATGGTTTCCAAAGTCGCTGACGGCTGCTTCCTGGTCCAGGTCGTTGCTTGGTACGATAACGAGAACTCTTACACATCTCAGATGGTAAGAACGATCAAGTACTTCGCTGAATTAGGTTAATCAGCTGATCGTTAAAAGATCGAAACTTTATCAAAACAGACGGGTCTAAAAGATCCGCCTGTTTTTTTGTGCAGAGTGTAACGCAAGTCAAAGATGCAAGATGAAGAGATCAGACAATCTTTGATATAATTCATTAGGAAAGAGAGGTATTCAACAATGAATAAAGAATGGTCACTGGACGTACTGTATAAAGGTTACGATGATCCCAAATTTCAGGAGGATGAACTGAAACTCGACGAACTGATCGGAGAGTTTTCCGCATTTGCCGCGGACCTGAGCGGCGATCCGAAAGATCTCCTGGTCAAAGGACTGAAACTGACTGAAAAGCTGAATGAAAAGGCAGCGGACTTGTTCTCTTTTGCCTCTCTGAGCCAGGCGACCAACACATCGGACATCAAAGCGGCGGCGATCCTGGGAAGACTTTCTTCCAAGATGTCGGCACTTGCCGGTCCGAATACGACATTGACACAATATGTTGCCGGACTCGAAGATCTCGATGCGATCATCGCTTCCGATCCTTTGCTGAAGGAACATGAGTTCTATCTCAAAAACATCAGAGAAGAATCGCGCTACACCCTTTCGGCGGAAGTGGAGAAGGTGATCAGTCTTTATGAGATCTCCGCCTCTTCCGCCTGGTCGGATCTGCAGAGCTTTCTGACATCGACGGTACCGGTCGAATACGAAGGAAAGACGACGAGTCTTTCGGATATCCGCAATCTGGCTTACGACCCCGATCCGCAAGTCCGCAAGAGCGCTTATGAAGCGGAACTCAAAGCGTATGAGCGCATCAAGGATCCGATCGCTTTCTCTTTGAATTCCATCAAGATGGAAGTCCTGCGGCATTGTCAGCTGAGAGGCTATGAATCGCCTTTGGACGAGACACTGAAGAATGCCCATATGAAGAAAGAGACGCTGGACGCCTTGCTCGGGGCGATGGAAGAATACCTGCCGAAATTCTGGGAATACATGAAGGCCAAGGCAAGGCTCCTGGGCTATGAAAACGGACTTCCTTTCTACGAACTGTTTGCGCCTTTGAAAGGCAATGACAAAGAATACACGACACAGGATGCCAAGGATTATCTGGTGGAACTGTTCTCGACCTTCGATCAAGAAGAGACGGAAATGATCGCCCGGGCTTTCGATGAAGCCTGGATCGACTTCTATCCTCATGACGGGAAAGTCGGCGGTGCTTTCTGTGCCGAACTCAGCAATGCCGGACAGAGCCGCATCCTGACCAATTTCGGCGGTGCTTTAGGCGATGTGATCACGCTGGCGCACGAACTCGGCCATGCCTTCCACAACCACTGCCTCAAAGACAATTCGCTCATGAACCGCGATGTCTCAATGCCGGTCGCGGAAACGGCATCCACGTTCAACGAAGTCGTTGCCATGAATGCGGCGATCGCCAGAGAAAGCGATCCGATCGCTAGAAGAGCTCTGATCGAAAATCAGCTGCAGGATGCGACGCAGATCATCTGCGATATCTATTCCCGTTATCTGTTCGAGACCTCGGTCTTTGAAAACCGCGAGAATGAGTTCATGTTCTCCGACCGCCTGTGTGAACTGATGAGCGAAGCTCAGAAAAAAGCTTACGGCGACGGGCTCGATCACGCTTGTCTGCATCCTTACATGTGGTGCTGCAAAGGCCATTATTACAGCGGTCACCTGAGCTTCTACAACTTCCCGTATGCATTCGGCGGTCTGTTTGCCAGAGGCTTGTATGCGAAATATCGCAAAGAAGGGGAGTCTTTCGTTCCTTTGTATAAGAGACTTCTGAAAGCCACCGGTACGACGAGCGTCGAAGGAGCGGCAGAAGTTGCCGGCATCGATCTGACCGATAAGGAATTCTGGCGTTCTTCTTTGCAGATACTCGCAGATGAGATCGACGAGTTCATCGGACTGTGCAAAGAGTAAAGAGAAACACTTTCATTCATTTATGAGAAAGGGTATCCGAAATATCGTATTCGATATGGGAAAGGTCATCATCGGTTTCGATCCCGAAGTCTTCATGGACCGGGAAAAGATCTTTGATGAAGAGGACCGCCACCTGATCAAAGAAAAGATCTATCAGTCAAAGATGTGGCTGCAGATGGATATGGGCGATCTGAAAGAAGAAGAGATGATCGAAAAGGTCACGCCCGAGTTTCCCGAACATCTGCGGCCGCATATCCGGAACTTGATCGCCGGCTGGCCGCGTCCTCTGATCGAGATCCCGGGGATGAACGAGCTGATCTTCGGTCTGAAAGACCGCGCTTACGGGATCTATCTTCTGTCCAATGCCAGTGTCATGCAGAAGGAATACTGGAAAACGGTGCCTTGCGCAAAGTGCTTCGACGGCACGGTCGTATCGGCATTCGAACATCTGATGAAGCCGGACAAGAGATTCTATGAACTCCTTTTGAAGCGCTATGATCTCAAGGCGGAAGAATGTCTGTTCATCGATGACCGCAGGATCAATGTCGATGCCGCCGCATCCTTGGGCTTTGATACTTTCCTTTTTGAAGGCGATTCTGCAAAACTGAAGGAGTATATCGAAAACTGAACAGGGGGAGATTCCTCCTGTTTTGATTGGACAAATGGCTTATAATGGAAAAGATGGATCTGAGTTTTATCAAACGACTGGACAAGAAATACGAAAAGAACGGATTGTGGCAGTTTCTGAAGTTCAATCTGATTTCTTTTTCGACTTCACTGATACAGCTGCTTTTGGCGAATCTTTTTCCGTTCGTCTTTGACGGACTGAAGGCAAAGCTGCCTTCCTTGCTGCAGCCGCTTTTCGATCCCAAGACGCTGTTTAACGGGGAGAGCCGTTATGTCGTGGACGGTGTCGTGACCTGGGGTTATGTGCTGCCGTTTTTCCTTTCGAATTTTCTGGCAAATCTCTACGGTTATTTCATGAACATGAAGTTCACATTCAAAGGAAGGAATTCTTCCCGCAGCATGGCCATCTACCTGACCGTCATGTTTTCTCTGATCTTGTTTTCGACCTGGCTGCAGGGCAAGATCGTCGCCTGGCTGGCGGAAACGAGCCTGGCCCTTCTGGCCAGGACGATCGCGGTCTCGATCTGCGGTCTGATCCAGTTCCTTGTCTTGTTTCCGCTTGAAAAGTTCGTTTTGTTCAAGGAGGATTGATCATGTCCAAAGTATCCATCATCGTTCCTGTTTATAACGGTGCGGGCAGCCTGCCCAGATGTGTCGATTCTCTTTTGGTGCAGGATCATAAAGAGATCGAAGTGATCCTGGTCGATGACGGCAGCCGCGACGATTCCTATCGGATCATCTGCGAATATGCAAAAAAGGATCCCAGGGTCATCCCGGTCCATAAGGAGAACGGCGGAGTCTCTTCCACCCGAAACCTGGCGCTTTCGATGGCGTCGGGAAAATACATACAGTTTGTCGATGTCGACGATTTTCTGCCTTTCGATTCGACCAGGATGATGGTCCGGGCGATGGAAGAAGAAGACTGTGATATGGTCATCGGTGACTTTTATCGGGTCGTGGATGACAAGATGTCCAAAAAGGGTTCGATCCGTAAAAGCGGCGTCATCCCGATCCGCGAGTATGCCGACAAGATGCTGCTGACTCCGGCGGATTTTTATTACGGAGTCTTGTGGAACAAGCTCTATAAGAAAGAGATCATCTCGGATCATGACTTACGCATGAATGAAAATATCTCTTTTTCGGAAGATGCCATCTTCAACCTGCAGTATCTGATCCATGTCCGCAGAGTTTCGGTATTGAAGACACCGGTCTATTACTATGTGCTGACGCAGGGATCTCTGGTCGGACAGAATCTCAATCTTCCCAATCTTATCAAGATGAAATCGAGCGTCATCGGCTATTACGATGACTTCTACCGGCAGATCTTCGATGAAGAAGAATACGAAAAAAGAAAGCCGATCATCTACAGTTTTCTGGTCTCGGTCGGCACGGATGCACTGACGGTCCCGATCCTGGATGATGTGAAGAAACTTTCGCAAGAACAAAGGGATCCGCTGCTCGAGACGCGCCGCGTCGCTTATGAACTGCAGTTCGAGCGTCTGTCGGGCATGGTCTTTGAGAAATTCCTCAACAGCGTGGCGCAGATGAATTCGCTGGAACTCAATGATGCAAAACTGCTGTATTATCTCTATAAGAAGAAAGAGAAATGCTCGATGGAGGAACTGCTTGCGGCATGCGATATCGCCAATGCTTCCGCCGTACTGTCTCTGGCGAAGCTGGTCGCTTCTTCCCGTATACGTATTGCCGATCTGAAGATCTTCGAAAGTGACAAGGTCTTCTATGAATATATCTCTTCCGATCTTGATGATCAGTTCGACAAGGCGGAAGAGGATTATCGTTCTTTGATCTATGACGGACTGTCGAACGAAGATATCGCCGCCTACGCAAGGATCCGCAAACAGATCTATGCGAATATGGAGAAGACGATCATTAAAGAATGAACTGTATGCCGAAAGGACAGGACCTATGAAAATAAATAGCCGCATCCTGATGCTGATGATCCTTGTATCGATGTTATGCCTGACACTGTTAGGCGCTTTGAACGTGGACAAAAAACCGAAGGAAGAGGAGATCCTGCCGAATGAGGAAGTGATCGAAGAGGAAGAGAACGGTGTCGTTCCCGACACATTCAAGGGCAAAGTCGAAGATGAGTTCTCGGTCCCGCAGGAGGTCATGAGACCGATCATAGCTTACATGGATGCGTATTACCGCTCCTTGTATACGCTTGAGGCCGCCGATCTTTCCGATCTGTTCTCGGACCCGCTGATGGAGAAGGTCTCCGATCGGGCGATCACACTGGTCGTGGAAGCTCACAAGGATCATGACTTCGATTTCACGATGAAAAAAGCCCATTATGATCTCAAGATCACCGATTACCGCACGGAAAACGGCAAGTATTACGTCGACCTGCTGGAAGATGATACGATGTGCTTCTCATTTTTGAACGGCATCGAGTCCAAGACCTATGAGATCGAAAACTATTTCACGATCGTCAAGACGGATCAGGGTTACAAGATCGCCGATCTCAACAAAGTGCAGGGCTACTATATGTCTTTTTATGACGAAGCCGACAACATAGAAAACGTTGAAAACACCTATGCGTATTATTCCGGACAGCTCAAGGACATGTTTGCTTACAATAAGGAAGTCCTTTTGCCTAAATCGCAGAATAAGTCTTATGTTTCAAACAAGACGTTCGCCAAAGCTTATGACCGCAATAAGGCGGCAGCCTATGCGGACAAGTATCACCACGACAGAAATCCTCTCTGGTATAACTTCACCGATGAAGGCGGAAACTGTCAGAACTACGCTTCGCAATGTATGCTGGAAGGCGGCATTGCTTTGGATCACTATGGCGAGGAACAGTGGAAGTGTTATGTGGAGGATCCGAACTACGAACCGGAGATCAACGAGGAAGAGACACCGTACGGCCGCACCCGGTCCTGGGTCAATGTCAATTATTTCTATAATTATGCCAAATGGAACGAAGGAAAAGGCCTGGTGGCGGATGCCAACGTCAATCTCTACTATGCGGAACCCGGGGACATCATCATCGTCGGCAACGGCGGTCTGTCCCATACCGTCATCGTATCGAAGATCGTCGACGGTCATATCCTTGTCGATTCCAACAGTATCGACATGAAAGATTACCCTGTCGAAGCATACACTTATACCACGATCATGCTGATCAAGATCCTGGGCAGCAATTAGGCGGATGACCGCCTTTTTTGAGTGATAATGTGATGCTAAAGATTTAGCACTCTTATTGACTGAGTGCTATAAACGGGTATAATAGTTTATGGTAGGAGGAAAATTACTATGATAAAACCTTTGTATAACAATGTTTTATTGAAGAAAGTGGAAGCTTCCAATGAAACGCAAAGCGGGATCATCATTTCCCAGAAAGAAAAAAATGAAGAATACGCAGTCGTGGCAGCCGTCAGCGGATGCAAAGAGATCAAGATAGATGATAAAGTCTATGAGATGCCTTTGAAGAAAGGCGATAAAGTCATGTACAAGAAGTATTCCGGGACCGAAGTCAAAGACGGCGAACAGGAATACATTCTCATCAAGGCCGAAGATATTCTGGCCATCGTAGATTAGGAGGCTATTTATGGCAAAGATCGTTAAATACTCAAAGGACGCCAGAGAATCCGTATTGAAAGGCGTCGATACATTGGCAGATGCTGTCAAGATCACTTTAGGCCCAAAGGGCAGGAACGTCATCCTGGACAAGGGCTATGGCTCACCGCTGATCGTCAATGACGGCGTCACCATCGCAAAAGAGATCGAACTGGAAGATACATTCGAAAACATGGGTGCCAAGATGATCTATGAAGTCGCCAACCACACCAACGATTCCGCAGGTGACGGTACGACGACTGCGACATTGCTGGCGCAGTCCATGATCCATTCCGGACTGGATGCCGTTGAAAAAGGTGCCAATCCGGTATTGCTGAGAGAAGGTATCGATCAGGCGGCCAAAAAGGTCTCCGAAAAGCTTCTGAAGAATGCCAGAAAGATCGATTCCGCTTCCGAGATCGCCAATGTTGCCGCGATCTCATCCGGTTCGGAAGAGATCGGCAAGATCGTTTCCGAAGCGATGGAGAAAGTCGGTAAGAACGGTGTCATCAATGTAGATGAATCCAAAGGCTTCGATACTTCTTTGGAAGTCACGGAAGGCCTGAGATATGACAAGGGTTATGTTTCACCTTACATGGTCTCCGACAGAGAAAAGATGCAGGTCGTCATGGAGAATCCGGCGATCTTGGTCACCGACCAGAAGATCACGACGATCCAGGAAGTTCTGCCGGTCCTCGAACAGATCGTTCAGGCCAACAAGCCGTTACTGATCATTGCCGATGATCTGGAGAACGAAGTCGTTTCGACTTTGATCGTCAATAAACTCAGAGGTACATTCAACGTCGTTGCCACCAAGGCTCCGGGCTTCGGTGATAACCAGAAGGCCAACCTGCAGGATATCGCTATCCTGACCGGTGCGACATTCGTTTCCAAAGATCTGGGCATGCAGCTGAAGGATCTGAACATGAAGGATCTCGGTTCCGCTAAGAAGGTCGTCGTTGAGAAAGACCATACGACGATCATTGACGGTACAGGTTCCAAGAAGGCATTCAAGGAAAGAGTTGCCGAGATCCAGAACCTGATCGAAAGAAGCACCTCGGATTATGACAAGAAGAACCTGAAGGAACGTCTTGCCAAGCTGACCAACGGCGTTGCCGTCATCAAAGTCGGTGCAACGACAGAAGCTGAGCTCAAGGAAAGAAAACTCAGGATCGAAGATGCGCTCAACGCGACCAGAGCGGCGATCGAAGAAGGTATCGTCACCGGTGGCGGCTGTGCACTCATGAGCATCTACAAAGACCTCAAGGATAAGGTGAGATCCGATGATGCGGATGTACAGAAGGGCATCAATATCGTTTTCAAGGCATTGTCTCAGCCTCTGTATCAGATCGCCGAGAACGCCGGTCACAGCGGCAAAGAGATCGTTGACAAGCAGCTGTCACAGAAAGCCAACATCGGTTTCAATGCGAAGAACGGCGAATGGGTCGATATGTACAAAGCCGGTATCGTCGATCCTTGTAAGGTCACGAGATCCGCGCTCCTCAATGCCGCAAGCATTGCCGGACTTCTGATCACGACGGAAGCAGCTGTCGGTACGATCAAGGAACCGGAACCTGCAATGCCGGCCGGCGGTATGGGCGGAATGTACTAAAGCCGAATAAATAATAATGACTCCCGAAGCAGCGAAACAGGCGCAAGCCTGCAAGAAGTTCCTTCGGGAGTTTTTATGTTATACTTGTAAAAAAATAGGAGGTATCGTCATGCCGCCCGGACTCGGACCGCGGGGTTTCCTCACTGAAGAGGAAAAAAAGAATGCCCCGAAATTATCCAAAGAACTGATCATCCGCATATTGAAATATCTGCTGCCCTATACTTTTCAGCTGCTGATCGTTTTCGCGATCATCATCCTGTCCTCAGTACTGGGTCTGCTTCCTTCTTTGATCACGGCAAGGATCATCGATGAAGCGATCCTGGGAAAGGACCTGGCTTTGCTGGTACAGCTGATCCTGCTGGCGATCGTCACCCTGGCGGTGTCGAATGCCGTCGGTGTCTTAGAGTCCTATATCAATTCCTGGGTCTCACAGCGGATCGTCTACGACATGAAGAACGAGATGTTCTCGCACCTGCAAAGGATGCCGCATTCTTTCTTCACTTCCGAGAAACAGGGCGACATCATCACCCGCATGAATTCGGATATCTCCGGTGTGGCGACGGTCATCTCTTCGATCCTGACCAACATCATCTCCAATGTCTGTACGGTCATCACGACGATCATTGCTTTGTTCAGGATCGATGCCAAGCTTTCGCTCATCGGCATCCTGGTCATCCCGCTGCTCGTGCTGCCGACCAAATCGGCCGGCAAGAACCGCTGGCAGCTTCTGAGCGAATCAAGAGCGAAGACCGATGAGCTCAATGACGTCATCAATGAGTCACTTTCCGTCTCGGGTTCCTTGCTGATCAAACTGTTCACGCAGGAAGAGACGATCGACAAGAAGTTTGATGACATCAACAAGGAAGTGATCGCTCTTTCCGTCAAAGAGTCCAGAGCCGGAAGCTGGTTCCGCGTAGTGATGGGCATCTTCACGAATCTCGGTCCGCTTCTGATCTATCTGGCCGGCGGCTATCTGATCATCGCCATGAACGATACCGCTATCACCGTCGGTACGATCACCGCGACCGTCAATATGATCAACCGCCTGTATCGGCCGGTCGAATCCCTGCTGAACGTCTCTGTCGATCTGACCAGATCGATGGCGCTGTTTACCCGCATCTTCACTTATCTGGATATGGAACCGGCGGTAAAGAACGGCAAGGTCACGATCAAGCCGGATCTTTCCCAAAGAAGCGACATCGAATACAAGGATGTGGAATTCTATTATTCGGAAGACATTCCGCTGATCAAAGATCTTTCATTCAGCGTGCCTTCCGGAAAGATGTATGCGATCGTCGGTCCTTCGGGTTCGGGAAAATCGACGGTCGTCAATCTGCTGCCCAGACTCTATGATGTCATCTCCGGTTCGGTGAAGATCAACGGTTTCGATGTCAGAGACTTCGACCTGAAGTATCTGCGCTCGAATATCGGCATGGTCACCCAGGAAGCTTACATGTTCAACGGAACGATCAAAGAGAATTTAATGTTCGCCAAAGCAGATGCGACGATGGCAGAGATCGAGAATGCCTGTAAGATCGCCAATATCCACGATTTCATCGTTTCCCAGCCGGATGGCTACGACACGCAAGTCGGCAACCGCGGACTGAAACTTTCCGGCGGTGAGAAACAGCGTCTTTCCATTGCCAGAGTCATACTCAAGGATCCGAAGATCCTGATCCTGGATGAAGCGACATCTGCTTTGGATTCGATCTCCGAGTCCTCGATCCAGGCGGCTCTGGATGTTCTGATGAAGGGCAGGACTTCGATCGTCATCGCCCACCGTCTGTCAACGATCCTGCAGGCCGACAGTATACTGGTCATTTCCGGCGGAAAGATCGTGGAGCAGGGCGGTCACGAAGAGCTGATCGCCATGAACGGCGTCTATAAACAGTTGTATGAGACGCAGTTCCGCAAAGTCATCGCCATGGAGACCGGGAAAGAATGAAAATATTTACAAGAAAAATTAAATATTTTCAAATTGTGTAAATATTTCACAAAACTTTCACAATAATCTTGTATAGTATCAGTGTAGAAAGTTTTTCATTTTTAATCCTTGAAAGATTATAGGACGAAGTCCTATTTTCTTTTGTTTTGTGTATAATATTAGTTGTGGCCCCATAGTCTAATGGATCAAACAATCCCCTCCTAAGGGATAGTTACAGGTTCGATTCCTGTTGGGGCCGCCACTTGTCTGGACAAACTGGTTGTCCTTTTTTTATGCTTTTTTGAACGAAAAGGATATTGGAATTATAATTGGTTTATGCAAGGAAACAAAAAAGATCTCCATCTGGAAAAGCTCAAAGGGGGACTTAAGGACAGCGAACGTGAGATGATCGATGCGTTTTTTGAAAGGCTGTCGGATAACACGGATCTGCCGATCTTATCCAAAAGACTGCTCACTAGGCATTTCATCGATGGATTCGAATACTATATGGAAGAAGGCAAGAGCGTCTCGCAGATCTGCGAACTGCTGGATGTGAAAAATCTCGGCAGTTTCTATTCCGAGGCGCAGCGCAGGAATTATTCTCTGGACAATGCGGCGATCGTCTATCCGCTGGGTATGAAGTACGGACAGATGCCGATGTTCCGCCTCTCTGTCGAACTCAAGGAAGAAGTTGAACCGGTCTTACTGCAGCTGGCTCTGGATTTTACGATCAAGCGGTTCCCGAGTTTTTCCGCTGTCATCAAAAACGGTTTCTTCTGGCACTATCTGGAAGGCGTCAATACGGTCTTTCTGATCGAAGAAGAAAAAGACATTCCGTGTAAGCCGATCTCGATCATCCTTCGTTCTTACCGTTCTTTCCGTGTCTTATATTACAGGAAGAGGATCTCCGTCGAGTTCTTTCATGTCCTGACCGACGGAAGCGGAGGCATGACCTTCCTCAAGACGCTGGTAGGCGAGTATCTGAGGCTGAAGGGTAAAACGATCCCTGTTTCGCAAGGTGTTCTGGATATCAATGAAGAAGTGAAGGAAGGCGAACTGGTCAATGAATTCAAGAACGCAAAAGGGGATGCGTCTCTTTCGACATTCGTCGACAAGAGGTCTTTGCAGATCGATGGAAAACTCAGCAGGGCACATATCAACAGGATCGTCCACTACGAGATGGACGCAGCGGCATTGAACGCTGTCGCCAAGTCCTATAACGGTACGTTGACCGCGTATATCACGGCACTGCTGTTTCTGGCGGCAAAAGAATGCATAAAAAAGAAGGAAGGCATCTTCAACATCCAGATCCCGGTCAATATGCGGAAGTTCAACGGTTCCATGACTTTGCGCAATTATTCGATGTATTTCAATGCGTCAAAAGAGATCTCACAGATCGGCGATAAAAAAGAGCTGGTCGAACAGATCGACGCTCAGATCAAAGAAAAAGGCAGCGAGAAGATGATGAACCAGATGATGATGACGACCGGCAAACTGATCAATTCCCTGTCTTTTGTACCGCTGTTTCTCAAGGTCCCGGTCATGCAGACGGTTTACGGCTATCTGGGCAATTCCATCATCGGCCTGACGCTGTCGAACCTGGGCAGGATCGCGGTCCCGGAAGAGATGGCGGAAGAGATCGAACGGATGTATTTCGTCATGCCGCCGGGCAGACCGAACCGGGCGACCTCGACACTGGCGACGGTGAACGGCGTCTGTGTCTTTACGGTGATCCGCAACAGCAGAGATGATCAGTTTGAACGTGCCCTTTTGAAACTGCTGGAAGAAGACGGCCTGAACGTCGATCTGGAAGGGAGCATCGAATATGAATCCTAAGATCATTTATCCGATCCCGGAAAGACTGAGCTCCTTCTACAAGACATTGCGCAACATCGCCAGGATCGTGTTCATCGCGGCCGCTTTGATCTGCTTCCTGGTCAATTATCTGACCAAAGGAAAAGTCTGGTCGATCATCGTGGCCTGGTCACTGTTCTCACTGTGGAGACTGGTCTTTTCGCTCCGCCTGGTGGAGTTTTCGATCTATTCCCATGCCAACAAGGTGACGTTTTACATCGTGGTCCTGCTGATCCTGATCGATCGCTTTCTGTCTTCCGGCTGGGCGGAGACGGTCATTCCGATCGTGCTGTTTGCCGATCTGCTGGTGATGTTTATTTTGTTTTTTGCATTGTATGACCGTAAGGACCGGCATTTGATCTCGGTGGTCTTGCTGGGTCTGTTCAACCTGATCTCGATCCCGTATTCCATTCATTCCTGGCCGATCGAGAATTGGATCGCCTTCTCATTTCAGATCGCTTCGATGGCTTTGTTCATCGTGATGCTGGTGGCCAACCGCAAGGAGCTGGTCTATGAGATCAAAGCCCGTTTTGCCACGAACACGAAGTGATCTTTACACTTTATCCGAAAAACGGATTATACTGATGGTAAAGGGAGAACGATATGAACAAATACACTGGAACTAAGACAGAAAAGAACCTGGAAGCCGCTTTTGCGGGCGAATCCCAGGCAAGAAACAAGTATACTTATTTCGCATCCAAGGCAAAGAAAGAAGGCTATGAGCAGATCTCCGCTTTGTTCCTGAAGACAGCGGAAAATGAGAAAGAACATGCCAAGATGTGGTTCAAGGAACTCAATGGCATCGGCTCGACTGCAGAAAACCTCAAGGCAGCTGCAGACGGCGAAAACTACGAATGGACGGACATGTATGAAGAGTTCGCCAAGACAGCGGAAGAAGAAGGCTTCGAGGAGCTGGCAGCGAAATTCAGACTGGTCGCAGCGATCGAGAAGCATCACGAAGAGAGATACAGAGCTCTGCTGCACAACGTTGAGACGGCTGCCGTCTTTGAAAAATCCGAAGTCAAAGTCTGGGAATGCCGCAACTGCGGTCATATCGTCGTCGGTACGAAAGCACCGGAGGTCTGTCCGACTTGCAACCATCCGCAGTCTTATTTCGAAGTCAACGCGGAAAACTACTAAAATATCTTTCTGTCAAAGGCGGGAACATTGAGGTGATCCCGCCTTTTTTCTTTTATGCGTAAGAAGGTATAATAGATTCGATGGAAAAACATGTCGACTTACATAGTCATTCCGTATTCTCCGACGGAACTCTGACTCCGGACGAACTGGTCCGGCTCGCCGAGAGGCAGGGGATCTCCGTTCTGGCACTGACCGATCACAATACGTCCGCCGGGCTGAAGGAGTTCATGGAAGCCGGAAAGAAAAGCGACGTTATCACAGTTCCGGGCTGCGAGTTTTCAACGGAATGGAGAGGAAAAGAAGTCCATATCGTCGGTCTGTTTTTTAACGAAAAATACTGGAACGAGATCGAAGATTTCGTTGAACTGATGCATGTGGCCAAGCACAACAGCAATCTCATCCTGATCAAGAATCTCAATAAAGCCGGCTATGAGCTGACCTACGAAGAGGCAGCGGCACTTACGGATGCGGAGGAATTCAACCGCACCCATGTCGCCAGAGTCCTCATGAACAAAGGCTATGTTTCCAGTGTGAACCAGGCGTTCGAGGAGCTGCTGACGGAAGGCAAAGGCTTCTATTATCCGGCACAGAAGATCACTTCGATCGCAGCGATCCGTTTCATCAAAGTCTACGGTGCAGCTGCCATCATGGCTCATCCGCTGCTCAACCTGACATACCAGGAGATGATGGAATTCCTGCCGGAAGCCAAAAAAGCGGGACTGGATGCCATCGAGACCCGCTATACGGAGTTTGATGAAGAGATGACGCAGACTGCCGTTTCTCTGGCGGAACACTTCGAGCTGAAACAAAGCGGCGGTTCCGATTTTCACGGCACGACAAAACCGGGCATACAATTGGGATCGGGCAGAGGCGGACTCTTTGTCCCTTACCGTTTCTATGAAGAACTGCTCGACTGTGCGAAACTGTACAATGAAAACAAAGAAAGCTGATCGTGAAGATCAGCTTTCTGTATCTTTGAATTTGATGCCGGGGATCAGGCAGGAAGCGATCTTGTCATAGTCTTTCGCATCCTTGCTGGCGAGATAGATCCTTTCTGACCGGGCTCCTTTTTCTTCTTTGCCGTTTTCTTTCAGCCAGGCTGCAAGATCGAAGACCACACAGCGTGACGAGGAGACGAGCTTCAGCTGCGGATAGATCTCTGCGATCAGATCCGAGAGGATGTCGTAGTGGGTACAACCCAGGATCAGCGTATCGATACCTTTTTTTACCAGCGGACCGATATACTCCTTAAGTTTGTCTTTCATGACCTCTTTTTCATCAAGAAAGACACCTTTTTCGATCATCGGTACCAGATCGGGACAGGCGGAAGGGTATAAGGAGATCTGCGGATCGATCGCCAGGAGTTCTTTTTCATAACGTCCTGAGGCTATCGTCGATGCGGTCGCGATCAGGCCGATCTTTTTATTTGAAGATGTTTCATAAGCTTTGATCGAAGCGGGTTTCAATACGCCGAAGATGGGCAGATCGAATTCTTCCCCGGCAGCTTCCGACGCATTGGCATCGGATGTATTGCAGGCGATCACGACGGCTTTCAATCCGTAGTTTTGAAGAAACCGGATGTTGTTGAGGGTATAGGAAATGATCTGTTCCCTGCTTTTGGAACCGTAGGGGATGTGTTTGGTATCCGCGAGAAATACGATGTTTTCTTCCGGCAGCTTTTCGATGATCTGTGAGACGGTGGTCAGGCCGCCCAGTCCCGAATCGAAAACGCCTATGTATTGCTTATTCATAAAGAATTTACGATCTGTTTGAAATGTCTTCCTCGTTCTTCGTAACCGGAATACTGATCGAAACTGGATGTGGAAGGTGACAGTAAGACCACGTCTCCCTGTTTGGCATATCTTCTTGCTTCTTCGACTGCCTGAACAAGATCGCTGACGATGATTGCATCCGGATCGAGATCTTTGGCGATCCTTTCTCCGGCGACACCGAAGCCGATGATCTTCTTGACGCAGGAAAGATGTTTCCTGGTATCGGTCATATCCAGACCTTTTTCATAGCCGCCGACCAAAAGGATCACGCCTTTTTCAAAGGCATCGAGCGCTGTGTTGGTGGCATCGGTATTGGTCGCTTTGGAATCGTTGTAATAGGAGACGCCGTCGACCGTCTTCACATATTCGATGCGATGTTCCACGCCTTTGAAGGCATCGATCGTCTTGCATATGTCTTCGTCAGCGATGCCGAGCAGCTTGCAGGCGGTGATTGCGATGATGATGTTCTGCAGGTTGTGGCGTCCGACGATATGGACGTTCTCCAGAGGCAGGACTTTCCTGCCGTTCACATATATGCACCCGTCTTTGATGAAGGAATAGGTATCGGTCCTGTTCAGGGAGATACCGTAGGTCTTACAGCGGGGCGGATATTTCTTGAGATAGTCCGCCAGGACTTCATCATCTTCATTGACGATGAACGCATCATCATCTTTCATATTGCGGTAGACTTCGGTCTTGGATTTGTAGTAGGCATCCAAGGAACCCATTGTCTCGATGTGATCGGGCGTCAGGTTGATGATCGTCGCGATCTGCGGACGGAAAGTATCGATATCGACCAGCTGGTGGTTGGAGATCTCCAGAGAAATGTAATATCCTTCCTTTTCCATCAGGTCATGTTCCAGAACGAGCTCGCAAAGCGGAGTTCCGATGTTGCCGCCGACCAGTGCTTTCTCTTTGAATGCCGTTTTCAGCAGTTCGTACATGAGCGTCGTAGTCGTGGTCTTTCCGTTGGTCCCAGTGATCGCGATATAATGCTGCGGCTTCGAAACGTCGAAGGCCAGTTCGATCTCGGTGATGATCTTGATGTTTCTTTCGTTGAGCCGTCGGACGATCGGGGAGACCGGCGGGACGCCCGGATTCTTGATGACCAGATCATAATCCCGCTCAAAGACGGACATGTCCTGATCGTAAACGGTGACGCCGAGTTCTTTCAGGGCCTGCAGGTCGTCGGACGAGGGTTCTTTTCTTTCGGAAAGAAAGATCTCTGCCCCCAATTTATGTAAGACTTTGATCGCGGCCATGCCCGACCTGGCGAGGCCGATGACTAATACTTTTTTGTTGCGATATTCCATATTCTCAATTTTAACATTATTGTTGACTTATTAAAATGATTGCGTTTAAATGGATACTGATGAATGCGATCGTATCACTCAGCCATCCGGCAAGCGATTATTACGATGAAGTATCAGTCAAAGATATCGCGGATAAAAATTGTTTTTCTTACTGCGATAATGACGGTTTTTTATGCGAAATGTGCGTCTATCAAGACGGTCTTTGTTTTTTCCGGCAGGGTGAAGATCATCTGCTGGAACTTCATCTGAAGACGAACAATTATGCCAAAATCACGACACCGGAGGGTATTTGTAAATTAGATGTAAAATTAGTTGCATTTCAGATGAATAATGATATATTAGTAATGCATTACCTCATTTCCGATGAGGAACGGATTATAAAAATCAAATATTGCTAGGGAGTAAAGTAGTAACATGGCAAGTGCAAAGTCTATGACCGACATTGCTTATGACATCATTTCGAAGAAGAAACGAGCTGTCCAGTTTATGAAGCTTTGGGAGGAAGTTTCCAAACTCTACGGTGCTTCGAACGACAAAGTAGCACAATTCTATTCTGATCTGACTTTCGATTCCAGATTTGCCTCGTTCAAGGACAACAAATGGGACCTTGTGGAGCGCAGAAAGTTTTCGGAATCGCACATCGATCTTTCGCAGATCGAACTCGACGATGATGAATCGGAAGAAAGAGAAGATGACCAGGATATGCCGGTCGATAATTCAGACGAGTATTGATGGCCCGATAGGCTCCTATCGAGCCTTTTTTGTATATAATGTCTATGATGAAATATATTATCTTCGATTTCAACGGAACGATCCTCGATGATGTGGATGTCTGCGTCAAAGCAGAGAACCATACGATCGATCACTTCGGATTGCCCAGAGGCCCTCTGTCCAAGGAGGAGTATCTTCATATCTTCACTTTTCCGGTGAAAAAATATTATGAGAACGTCGGCTTTGACTGGACGAAAAATCCGTATTCGGAAGTCGGTGCTTACTGGTTTGACTGGTATCGGGCATTAAGAGAAGAATACAGAGTCTTTGACGGCGTGCGGGAAGTCCTGCAAGAGAGCCGTGAAAAGGGATATCGGAACATCCTGCTGAGTGCTTCAAGCCTTGTGGAACTGAAGAAACAGCTGGAGGAATTACAGATCTCGGATCTCTTCGATGAAGTCCTGGGCATCGACAACATCTATGCCGGATCGAAAGTCGATATCGCTCTGGATTGGATAAAAGACAAGGATCCTGAGGACTGCCTGATGATCGGCGATACTTTGCATGACCTGGAAACGGCGGATGCGATGGGCGTAAGCTGCGTCCTGGTCGCCAAAGGACATCAGGCAAAAGAGATCCTCGTAAAGAATCACGACCGGGTCGTGGATGATATCAGGGAGGTGGAACTGCCGTGAGGATAGGACAGTCAAAAGACATACATAAGCTGGTGGAAGGAAGAGATCTGATCATCGGCGGAGTGAAGATCCCTTATGAAAAAGGGCTGCTGGGGCATTCCGATGCGGATGTCCTCTTACATGCGATCATCGAATCGCTGATCGGTGCCATGGGTCTGAAAGACATCGGCACGCATTTTCCGGATACCGATCCGAAATATAAGGGGATCTCTTCTTTGCTTCTGCTCGATGAGACTTATAAGATGCTCAAGGAACACGGTTATGAGGTCGTCAATATCGATTCCCTGATCAATATCGAAAGACCGAAGATGGCTCCGCATATCGATCAGATGCGCAGAAACATCGCCGAACATCTTCATTGCGATGTCTCCAGGATCAATGTCAAGGCGACACGCGGTGAAGGGCTGGGCTTCGTCGGAAGAGGCGAAGGCGTCATCGCGGAAGCGGTCTGCCTGATCGACGAGATACGATGATCCGATTTGAAGAAAGCGCCATCGACGATGTCTTGTGCGAGACATTGATCGCTTTTTCGAAGGATTGGGAGAAGGAAGACATCTCTTACGGTTATATCGCCAACGGACCGGAAGAGTTCGCCGGGAAACGGATCTTCATTGCGAAAGATGAGGAAAAAACGGTCGCTTATCTGTTCGGCCATGAGGGAAAGGCGGAATCGATGGCTTCGGCGGTCGGCAAAGGAAGCCGCTGCTTTGAGGTGGATGAGTTCTATGTCGTTCCTGCCTATCGGAATAAAGGGATCGGAAAACAGCTCTTCCGTTTTGTCGAATCAAGACTTGAGGGTTTCGATCACATCACTCTGGCAACTTCAACGAAGGATTACAAGAAGATCCTTCGCTTCTATATCGAGGAAGCGGGCATGGAATTTCACTCCGCCGCGCTGTTCAAAAAGATCTGATGCAAAAGAAAAGCGGTGCTGATGCACCGCTTTGTCATGTCATTAGATCTTGTTGTCGCAGCCTAAGACGTCGACGATCTTGTGCTTGACTAACTGTTTGATGTTCTCTCTTGCAGGTTTCAGGTATTCTCTCGGGTCGAACTTTTCAGGATGTTCGTTGAAGAATTTCCTGATCGTGCCGGTCATGGCAAGACGCAGGTCGGAGTCGATATTGATCTTGCAGACAGCGAGCTTGGAAGCCTGTCTGAGCTGATCTTCAGGAACACCGACGGCATCCGGCATGTTTCCACCGTTGTCGTTGATCATCTTGACATATTCCTGAGGAACGGAAGAAGAACCGTGCAATACGATCGGGAAGCCCGGGAGCCTCTTGGAAACCTCTTCAAGGATGTCGAATCTGAGAGGAGGAGGTACCAGGACGCCTTCTTCATTTCTCGTGCACTGTTCAGGTTTGAACTTGTATGCACCGTGAGAAGTACCGATGGCGATCGCCAGGGAGTCGCAGCCTGTCCTTCTGACGAATTCTTCAACATCTTCCGGTCTGGTATAAGAAGAATCTTCTGCGGAAACGCTGACTTCATCTTCGACACCTGCCAGTGTACCGAGCTCAGCTTCGACGACGACACCGTGAGCGTGTGCGTATTCAACGACCTGTTTCGTGATGGCGATGTTCTCTTCGAACGGTTTGGAAGAAGCATCGATCATGACGGAAGTGAAACCGTCATCGATACAGGATTTGCAAGTCTCGAAAGAATCACCATGGTCCAGATGAAGGACGATCGGAAGGCCGGTCTCGATGACTGCAGCTTCGACCAGCTTGACCAGGTAAGTCCTGTTGGCGTAAGCTCTCGCGCCTTTAGAGACCTGTAGGATGACCGGAGCATTGCATTCTTTTGCAGCTTCCGTGATACCTTGGATGATCTCCATGTTGTTAACGTTGAAAGCACCGATCGCATAACCGCCGTTATATGCTTTCTCAAACATTTCTTTTGATGTTACTAATGGCATAAAACTATTCTCCTTTTTCTAACATCATTATAACGCAAAAAAGTAGTATATAATTGACTTATGAGTTTAAAACAGACACTGAACGACAACAATTATTCGATACTGACTTCAGGTGGATACAGCTCTTTTGACAACGGCATCCGTCCGGTCATCGTGCCGATGTGCGAAGACTTGCACTTCTTTCAAGGCCAGTCGGTCGCCGATAAGATCATCGGCAAAGCTTCGGCGATGCTTTTGGCTCTGTCCGGGGCAAAAGAGGTCTATACACCGGTCTTGTCCAAGGCAGGCAAAGAGGTCTTTGACAGGTACGGCATCGTCTGTGAATATGACACGCTCGCCGATTACATCGTCAACCGCAAAGGAGACGGCATGTGTCCGATGGAGATGACGGTCAGGGACATCGACGATCCGAAAGAGGCTTTCGAGGCACTGAAAAAGAAGCTGGCACTGTAAATCGGTGCTTTTTTCTTATTCTGTTGTATAATCAAAAGGTATGAGTCTGATCGAAATCAAAAATGTCTCGTTTTCATACAATGAGACCAAAAAAGCAGTCAATGATGTCAGTTTTGACGTGGAACAGGGAAGCTATGTCACCGTCATCGGACATAACGGTTCGGGCAAGTCGACATTAGCCAAACTGATCGCCGGACTTCTTCCCGTCAAGGAAGGGAAGATCCTCATCGACGGCAAGGAAGTCAATGAGGAGAATATCGCTTCCATCAGGACGAGGCTCGGCATCGTGTTCCAGAATCCGGACAATCAGTTCATCGGTTCGACCGTCAGAGATGACATCGCTTTCGGCCTGGAGAATAAACTGGTGAAGTCCGAAGACATGGATCCCATCATCAATGAATACGCAAAGAAAGTGGGTCTGGAGGCTTTCCTGAATTATGAACCTCAGAACCTTTCGGGCGGTCAGAAACAAAGAGTTGCGATCGCCGGCATCCTGGCGATGAAGCCGGACATCATCATCTTCGATGAGGCGACTTCGATGCTGGATCCCAAAGGCAAGAAAGAGATCAAGAAATTGATGTATGACCTCGCTTCCGGGGATGACATCACGATCATTTCGATCACTCATGATATCGAAGAAGTGCTGCAGTCCGATGACTGCGTCGTATTGAATAAAGGAAAGCTGTTCATGCATGACAAGCCTGAAGAAGTCTTCCGGAATCCGGAAAAACTCAGGCAGATCGAGCTCGATGTACCGTTCATCGAGAAAGTGCGTGAGGCTTTCGCGAAACATAAGATCAAGCTTAATGCAGATGACCTGAAAGGAATGGTGAGCGAATTATGCCGATCAAGTTCAAAGCATTAAGTTATATCTACAATAAGGACATGCCTTATGCCCACAAGGCGCTTGACCGTATCGATCTGGATATCCGGGAAGGTGCGATCACTGCCGTGATCGGCGAGACGGGTTCGGGCAAGTCGACGCTGGTCGAACATCTCAATGCCTTGTTATTGCCGAGCGAGGGTTCTTTGGAAGTCCTGGACTATGAGATCAAGGCAGGGGAGAAACAGAAGTTCCTCAAGCCGCTTCGAAAAGATGTCGGTCTGGTCTTCCAGTTTTCGGAATACCAGCTGTTCGAGGAGACCGTCATCAAGGATGTGGCTTTCGGTCCTTTGAATTTCGGTTACACACCGCAGGAAGCACTGCAGAGAGCTGCCGATGCTTTGAAGATGGTCGGCATTAAAGAAGATCATTTCGAAGTCTCGCCGCTGGAGCTTTCCGGCGGACAGAAACGCCGTGTGGCGATCGCCGGCATCATCGCCTGTGATCCTAAGATCATCGTTCTTGATGAACCGACGGCCGGTCTCGATCCGAAAGGTTCCAAGGAGATCATCGATCTGTTCATCTCTTTGAACAAGACCCAGGGGAAAACGCTCATCATCGTCTCTCACGATAATGAGATGGTCTATAACTATTGCGACGACACGGTCGTCTTATCGAAAGGCAGGCTGGTCTACCACGGTCCGACCGATGAACTGTTTGCCGATAAAGAAAAATTGAAAGAATTCAATATGCTGGAACCGCAGATCGTGAGCTTCCGCAACGAACTGATCGAACAGGGCTTCACGCTTTCCAAACAGGCACGCACTTTGGAACAGATCGCTCAGGAGATCGCCGGGCAGGTGAAACGATGAACAATCTCGTCTTCGGAAAATACATCCCGATCGATTCTCTGATGCATAAGCTCGATCCGCGTGCCAAACTGATCGGCTTATTCCTGATGATCGCTGCCGTCTTCGTCCCGAAGAGCTGGTGGGTCTTTTTAGCCATCGCCTTAGTCCTGACGGTCGCACTTTTGTTTGCTAAGATCGGCATCAAGATGATCGTCCAGTCATTCAAGCCGATGATCATGATGATGATCTTCTTATTGGTGATCAACTCTCTGACTGTCAAAACGGGAGAGGTCATGTTCATGATCGGCAGTTTTGCCGTCTATAAGGATGCCGTATTCAATACCTTGTTCGTCGTCGTCAGGCTCTTACTGATGATCTCGATCACAACATTGCTGACGGCAACGACCAATCCTCTGGATCTGACACTGGGCATCGAGTGGCTGCTGAAGCCTCTTGAAGCCGTTCATTTTCCGGCGCATGAAGTCGCGATGATGGTGTCGATCGCCTTGCGTTTTATTCCGACGATCATCGAAGAGACGATACGCATCATGAATGCTCAGAAGTCCCGCGGTGTCGACTTTGAAAACGGCAGGCTTTCCGAAAAGATCTCGGCGATCCTTTCTTTGATCGTTCCGCTTTTCTCCGTCGCTTTCGAGAGGGCATACGAACTTGCCGATGCGATGGAAGCCAGGGGCTATGTGCCGGGGGTCAAGCGGACACGTTACCACGTCTTAAAATTCAGTTTCCGTGACTTCTTATTCATCTTCATCTGCGTCCTGATCCTCGCGTTTTCGATCGCTTCCAGATTTTATCTATGAGATACAAAGTCACTTTAGCCTATGACGGCAGGAACTATGCGGGTTTTCAGTCGCAGACCAATGCGCTGGCGATTCAGGATATCGTCGAAGATGCGATCAAAAGAGTATTCGGAGAAAAGATCCGCATCATCATGTCATCCCGGACCGATGCCGGTGTTCATGCCTTAGGCCAGGTCTTTCATTTCGATTCCGACAAGGAGAAAGATGAAGGAAAACTGAAATTCTCTTTGAATTCGCTTCTTCCCGACGACATCCACGTCACGGACGTGAAAAAAGTGAGCCGTGATTTTCATGCCCGTTACAGCGTAAAGAAGAAGACATATGAATATCTGATCAATATCGGCGAATACGATGTCTTTCTCAAAGGACGGGCTTACCAGTGTTTTTACAAACTGGACGTCGATCTGATGAAAGAAGGGGCGAAATTGTTCCTGGGGGAACACGACTTCACTTCCTTCAACACTTCTTCTTTGAAAGAATATCCCAACCAGGTAAGGAAGATCACCGAGTTTTCGATCACGAGAAAAAAAGATCTCCTGAAGATCAGGGTGACCAGCAGCGGCTTTTTAAGAAACATGGTCCGCATCATGGTCGGCACACTGATCGACCTGGGCAGAGGAAAGAAGAGTCTGGACGATGTGAAGGAGATGCTCGATCATCCCAACAAATCGACCAGGCGTTACAACGCCGATCCCAACGGCCTTTATCTGCTAAAGATTTTCTATTAAAATGAAACATATGAACAAACACATCGCAAAGACCATATCGATACTTGAACTGATCGTTGCACTGATCATGTATTTTGCGGTGGCTTATCAGTTCGACAACGATCCCGTGGTCATGAAGATCCTTCCGCATACGGATTTTGAGGCGACACTGCTCCGTCTTTCGATCTACATCATCCCGGGCATCAACATCATCGCCGGCATCTTCGGCATCACCTTCAACACGAAAGGCATCCTCTGTTTTGCCGGCGTGCTGGAACTGCTGGCCGGATATCTGACGCTGTACTTCAAAGGGAAGAGCGATCTGATGAACGTCATGGGGATCCTCATGATCGTCTTCGGCGTCCTGTTCATCCTTTGTGTGCTGACTTTGAAAGGTCCCGGAAAAGAAACGAAAAAGAAAAGATCCCGCTGAGGGATCTTGTTTTTTTTCATGGTGCCGACTATAGGACTTGAACCTACCACCTACGCGTTACGAGTGCGTTGCTCTACCGGATGAGCTAAGTCGGCATCAGATCTTCAATATGAAGCGGCCAAGGTAAGGAACTTTCTTTGCATAAGGAAATTCCATCGATGAACCGATACTTATAATACCACGATTTTTGCAATCTGCACAAATTTGATCGATGATCTGCCGTTCTGCATCAAAAATATCGCCTTGCTGACCGCTTATTTTGAATAAGATCGTGCAGATATCGGAAAAACGGGAGAGGCACAATGCATAAACATACGGATCCTCATCAAAACGGCGCATCGCAGTGCCGAGACCTTTGAGACGGTCGATCTCGTTTTCTTTTTCTTTGATCTGAGCGAGGAACTTGTAATCGTCCTTGTTGGCATTGATGAACTTCTCAAGTTCTTCGATGCTTTCTTTGATCGCCCGCCTGCTTTTTTCAAGATCCAGTTTTGCGGCGTAACAGATCCCGTGGTCCTGAAGACAGTCGAAAAGCCTGAGCTTGTCTGCTTCTTCTTTCTTTCCGGAAGAAAGCACCGCAAAGGCCGATGCGTCTTCGATGCGCTCGATCTTCAGTACGATATTGGTATCATGCAATCCTTCAACGTGGGAAGCGACCGGTTCCTCATATCGGCAAAGATCTTCCGTTTTCTGATATCCGAGATCCTGCAGAAGAGAAAGGACCGTATTTTCTTTTTCCTTCAAAGGCGGTTCGATAATGAGCTTGGCGATATTCTCTTTGCGCAGATAGCCGATGAGAAGTTCGTGAAAGCCTCTTAAAATGTCGACGTCGTAGTAATTGATCAGAAAACCGTAAGGGACATAGGCCGAGTATTTTCTGGAAAGGAACGATTCTTTCTTTTTCAGCAGAAGACAAAGTCCCTGGCAGATGCCTGCATCATCGATGTATTCGAGGAAAGATGCCTGATAGCCTTTCCCGACCATGTAGTCCGCATAAAAAGAGGTCTGAAAGATACAGGTATCAGGTTCTGCGAAAGAAAGTTCATTAAATGTTTTTGCATCGATCTCGTGCAGTTTCATAAGTTCATTATAATATATTTTTTCAAGCTGAGAGGGCAGGGCGGAAGAGAAAAACGCATGTTTTTTTCATCTTCGGGAATGCATCTGATCTTTTTTGCCCAAAATGCTTCCAAATTGATAAAAATCCTTGTTTTTTAGGTTTTTTGATACATTCTATGATAGAATTATAACGTTTGAAAATTAAGAAAGAAGAGAAACGAAAAGAATGAAAGAAGTATTCGATTATGATTTCTACGGTCGTAAGTTAAGCATCGAGACCGGTGAGATCGCAAAACAGGCCGGAGGGTCTGTACTGGTGAGGTACGGCGATACCGTCACATTGTCGACGGCATGTGCCTCGAATGTCGCAAAAGACACAGATTTTTTCCCGTTGACGGTATCTTTTGAAGAAAAGCTTTACTCTGTCGGCAAGATCCCCGGTGGATTCTTAAGAAGAGAAGGCAGACCTTCGGAACATGCCACTTTGACGGCAAGACTGATCGACCGACCGATCCGTCCGTTATTCGCGGAAGGATTCCGTAATGAGGTCCAGGTCGTCAATACCGTTTTATCCACAGATAACGATTGTTCTCCTGAGATGTCCGCGATGCTTGGCGCATCTCTTGCCTTATGTATCTCCAACATTCCGTTCAACGGTCCGATCGCCGGCGTGAGAGTCGGTTATGTGGACGGTGAATTCATCGTCAACCCGACCGTAGAGCAGACTTCAAGATCCCTGATCGAACTGACGGTCGCCGGTACCAAAGAAGCTCTCAACATGGTCGAAGCCGGAGCACACGAAGTCGATGAAGATCTGATGCTGGATGCTCTGATGTTCGGTCATGAAAAGGTCAAGGAACTTTGCGAACTGGAAGAACAGATCATCGCCAAGGTCGGCAAGGAAAAGATGGAAGTCGTCCTTTACGAGATCGACGAGCGTGTCAAGGAATATGTCAATGCCAACGGCAAGGACAGACTTGAAAAAGCAGTTTCGATCCACGATAAGCTGGAATCCTACAACGCACAGGAATCCATCACCAACGAAATGAAAGAACATTTCGCCAATGACAGCGAACTGAGTGAAAAAGAATCCGATAAGCTGGTCAAGCAGACGGGTGAATACTGCACGCAGATCATCGCCGACGAAGTCAGAAGACTGATCTCAGATGAAAAGATCAGACCGGACGGCAGAGCTCTTGACGAGATCCGTCCGCTGGATTCCCAGGTCGACTTGCTGCCGAGAGTCCATGGTTCCGCAATGTTCACCAGAGGCCAGACACAGGTCATCTCCGTGACGACCCTGGGTCCTTTGGGTGACAACCAGATCATCGACGACCTGACGGATGTCGAAGAAAAGAGATTCATGCACCATTACAACTTCCCACCTTATTCTGTCGGTGAAGTCGGCAGGATGGGTTCTCCGGGCAGAAGAGAGATCGGACATGGCGCACTGGGTGAAAGAGCGCTGCTGCAGGTCCTTCCTTCCGAAGAGGAATTCCCGTATGCGATCCGTACCGTCGCGGAAGTCGTCGAATCCAACGGTTCGAGCTCTCAGGCTTCGATCTGTGCCGGTACGATGTCTCTGATGGCAGCCGGCGTTCCGATCAAGGCTCCTGTTGCCGGTGTTGCGATGGGTCTTATCCAGAACGGTGAGAATTATTCCATCCTGACGGATATCCAGGGTATGGAAGACCATTACGGCGATATGGATTTCAAGGTCGCCGGAACCAGGAAAGGCATCACTGCGCTGCAGATGGATATCAAGTGCAAAGGTATCACCAGAGAGATCTTCAAGGAAGCATTGGCTCAGGCTCATAAGGGCAGAATGGAGATCTTAGACAATATGGCAACGGCGATCGCTGAACCGAGAAAAGAAGTCAGCAAGTATGCGCCGAAGATGGTCACCTTCATGATCCCGACCGACAAGATCAGAGAAGTCATCGGTACGGGTGGCAAGGTCATCAATGACATCATCGACAAGTGCGATCAGGTCAAGATCGACATCGATGACGACGGCAAGGTCGTGATCTACCACACTTCCAAGGAAGCCATCGAAAAGGCAAAGGCCATGATCGATGAGATCACTAAGGAAGCCAAAGTCGGTGAGATCTATGATGCGACCGTCGTCAGACTCGAGAAGTTCGGTGCTTTCGTCGAACTGTTCAAGGGTACGGATGCGCTCTTGCATGTATCCAAGATCAGCCACGAGCGTGTCGACAAGCCGGAAAGCGTTCTGAAGCTCGGTGACAAGATCAAGGTCAAGGTCATGGAGATCGATGAAAAGGGCAGAGTCAACGTTTCTGCCAAGGAGCTCTTACCGAAACCTGAGAAAACCGCCAAGAGCGATAAAGGCGAACGCAGGGAAAAGAAAGAGACCGTAAAAGAAGAAACTAAGGAAGAACCGAAGGAAGAAAAGAAGAAACCGTTCGGTGAGATCCGTTTCTTCGGAAAGAAAAACTAAAGAGTAAAAAAATCGATAGCCGGAAACATGCGGTTATCGATTTTTTATTTTGTCTTTCAGCCGATGATCTCGATCTCGTGGGGATAGCGGTTCAGGACCTCACAGCCGTCTTTTGTCACGATGACGAGGTCTTCGATCCGGCAGCCCAGCGTTTCCGGATCATAGATGCCCGGTTCGATCGAGAAGATGTTGTTCAGTTCCGTCAGGTCTTTGAAGGAGGCGGAAACATCTCCGTACTCGTGGTCTTCGATGCCGATGAAATGGCCGAGACGGTGTGTGAAATACTTTCCGTATCCGCCTTTTTCGATGACATCTCTTGCAGTCTTATCGATGTCGCAGAGCCGGACGCCTTCTTTGACTGCTGCCGTCGCATCTTCGTTGGCTTTGCGGACGAGTTCATAGACTCTCCTTTGTATCTCACTTGGCCCTTTCTTAAAGAAGAAGGTCCTGGTCATATCGGAACAGTAGCCTTGATAGACGCAGCCGACATCGAATAAGACGGCATCCCCGACTTTGAGTTTCGTGTCATCCGGCATGTGGTGCGGATCGGCGGCATTCTTTCCGAAAGCGACGATCGGCGGGAAGGAATAGGCCTGAGCTCCGAGTTCTTTATAGATATCGAGCATCTGCGCGGCGATCTGCCGTTCTTCCACGCCTTCATAGACGAGGCTTTTGAAGCGTTCCATGGCGGCATCGTTGATCTTTGAAGAGATGCGCATCAGTTCGAGTTCTTTTTCGTCCTTGACCGCTCTTGTCTTATCGACCGGCAGGGATCCGTCGGTGAATTCCCTGGCGATCTGCGCCTTGATCATCGGCAGCAGGAAACGCGCCTGCAGGTTTTTGTCGACGCCGAGGACCTCGTCTTTTGAAACGTGATCCGAGACCAGCTTCGTGATGTCGTCACCGTCGGAATAGCTGACCGTTTCAAGACCTTCGATCGGTCTTAACGGGAAAAGGGTATTGAGAAAGAGTTTCGGTGTCTCATCCTTCTTAAGCAAAAGGGCGAGGAAGCGTTCGCCGGGATAAAGACGGGCACCGGTAAGATAATAGATCGCGATCGGATCACAGATCAGAAGGGCATCGCAATCCGTTCTTTTCATGACGTTTTCGATTCTGTTTCTGTTCATACGAGACCTCCCACATCCATTTTAGCCTTTTCTAATCAAGGGACAAGAAATACTCTTCGTATTATAATAGAACTATGCGAATGAGAAAAAAGAAATGGGTCCCTTCTTTTCTGGAACAGGAGAAAGAATATCTGGTATCCGATATGAAGGGTTATGATAAAGAAAAGCCTCTGTACATCGAGATCGGTATGGGCATGGGAGATTTCATCACCCAAAGCGCGAAGCAGCATCCCGGGATCTTTTATGTCGGTCTGGAAAGGGAAGCGACTTGTGTCGCCCGGGCCATCAA